>NZ_JARVRG010000007.1:0-120427 GCF_030209795.1 Arthrobacter sp. efr-133-R2A-63
ACATGCACCAATATTAACAGCCCACCTCTAGCTATTTTGGAGACACACCACTAGTAGGTCGTCGCCTCAATTTGTGACGCAGAACGTTTGGGAATCCCCGGAAACAGCCGATGCCCCTCAAAACGTCCACATATCCACGCTGTGCCATTGTCAACGGCATCTTCGTCGCCAACAATGAAGCATGCCGGTCTACGTGAGGTCCCTGGAAACTGCAGTTCCGCCCACAGTGCTTGTGCAACCACAAGCACGCGACGTTTTCGCTTCCCAACCCGGCCTGACGCGGCTTGGATCCCGATTGGTGCGAACCTGCTTCGATTCAGCAGCGATCGATACTCGCTTCACTGCCGTCTCCGAATTGTCCCTTGATAATCATTCCGAGAATCCGTCGTTCTTCGACCCCGCCACGGGGCGTGTCCTCCGCCCCAGCACCAAGGTGCGCAATGAAATTTTTGCCGTCGAAGCCACCAAATTGTTTATTGAGGCTGCCAAAGCCGCTGTAGGGAAATGTCCGGATATCGATTTGCTTGACATAACTCATGTCATAACTGTTTCCTGCACAGGATTTTTCAATCCCGGCCCCGACTACAAAGTGGTCCGGGCCCTCGGGCTCAGTCCGGCCGTGCAGCGCTACCATCTTGGCTTCATGGGTTGCTATGCCGCGTTCCCTGCCCTCCGGGCGGCCCGGCAGTTTTGCCAGGCCGATCCTTCCGCCGTGGTCCTGGTCATCTGCGTGGAGCTTTGCTCGCTCCATGTCCGGACCTCGAATGATCCGGACACCATCATGGGGTCGGCGATCTTCGCGGACGGTGCGGCGGCTGCCGTCGTGGCTTCCCGCGAACCTGAGGGGCCGGACCCGGCGATCAGGCTGGATCATTTCGAGACTGTCCTGACGCCCGTCGGCGAAGAAGCCATGGCCTGGAACATTGGCGACGAAGGCTTCGAAATGGTTCTCGGCACGTATGTGCCCCACATCATCGAGGAACACATCACCGGCGCGCTTGAGCCGCTGTTTGCGCAGGACCCTTCCCTGGCCGGACTCCCCTACCGGGATATCAGGCATTGGGCCATCCATCCCGGCGGCCGCAGCATCCTCGACAAAGTCGAGTCGAAACTTGAACTCACCGAAGAACAGATGATTCCCGCGCGCGAAGTCCTTCGCGACTACGGCAACATGAGCAGCGCCACCGTGCTCTTCGTCCTGAAGCACATCCTCGAACAGGCTCCGGCACAGCGGGAGGAGCGCATCTGTTCCATGGCATTCGGCCCCGGCCTCACCGTGGAGACAGGGCTGTTCACCCGGGTTTCCCCGGATCTCTGATGCTGGCTCCGTGATGGCTGCCCGCCCCCGCCCAAGAGGCTTTCTCGCCGCACGGGATGTGACCGCCGTCGAAGACATGGACCGCCCCGATTGCGAGCTCGAGCGCCTCAACCGGAGCTACGCGCGCTTTCCTATCGTCAACGCGGTGGTGTCCGGCTGGCGCGCCACCTACAGCTCACGGATCAAGCCGTTGCTCACGACGGCGGCGCCCACCACGGTCCTTGACATCGGCTGCGGCGGTGGAGACGTCGCCCGCAGCCTCGCGCGCCGTGCCGCGGCGGACGGTTACCGCCTGGAAGTCACGGGAATCGACCCCGACGAGCGTGCCTTCCATTTTGCGAATTCCGCACCGCCGGTGGAGGGCGTGAGCTACCGAAAGGCACTCAGCTCGGAGCTCGTGTCAGAAGGGCGCACGTTCGACGTCGTTATTTCGAACCACGTCCTCCACCATCTGACCGCCCCGGAACTCGACTCGTTCCTCGGCGATTCCGAACGCCTGTGCCGCAGGCTCGCCCTGCACAACGACCTCAAGCGCAGTCGCGTGGCATACGCGCTCTTCTGGGCAGGATCCTGGCCCCTCGGCGTCGGATCCTATATCCACGGTGACGGCCTCACCTCCATCAGGCGAAGCTACACAGCGGTGGAACTCCGTGCCGCCACTCCCCCGGCCTGGACTGTTGAATCGAACGGCATGTGGCACAACCTGCTGGTCTACCGGCCCGGCGAGGTCCCCGATGTTTGACGTCGTGGTGGTTGGAGCCGGGCCTGTCGGGCTGTTCATGGCAGCTCTGCTCCTGCAAAACGGGCATCGCGTTGCAGTTCTGGAAAGGCGCGAATCGCCGATCCGCCAGACCCGCGCCATAGGAATACATCCTCCTGCCCTGGCCGCTTTGGACACCGTAGGCGCCGCCCATCCGCTGGTCTCTTCAGGCGTGCGGATCAGCCACGGTGCCGCGTACAGCGGCGGCCGGAAAGTCGCCGACATGGACTTCGCCCGCGCCTCGGCTGAGTACCCGTTCATCCTTTCGGTTCCGCAATACCTCACCACCCAGGCCCTTGAGTCCAGGGTCATCGACCTGGATCCTGACGCCCTCCACCGAGGCGTCCACGTTGAGGAAGTCGTCGACGACGGCGGGCACCTGCGTTTGCGGGGACAGCAAGCCGGGGCTCCAGTGGAGTTCCTTGGGCGCTTCGTGGTGGCGGCCGACGGCGTACACTCGGCAGTGCGCGCGGGACTGGGACTGGAGCCACACCTCCGCACCTATCCCGACTACTACGTCATGGGCGACTTCAGGGATGAATCGCTGTACGGCCACAACGCGGTCCTTTTCCTTGAGCCGGCAGGAATCGTGGAGTCCTTTCCGCTCCCTGGCGGCATCCGAAGGTGGGTGGTCCGGCTTGGCGCCCCGTGCCAGGAACCCACTCCGCATGCGCTCGCCACCCTCATCACGAAGCGGACCGGCGGTGCGGTGGACTCAGCAAGCAATACGATGATCAGCGCCTTCGGCGTCACGTCGCGGCTGGTCTCCCGGATGGTCCACGGACGGATCGCCCTTCTCGGAGATGCTGCGCACGAAATCAGCCCGATCGGCGGACAAGGGATGAACCTGGGCTGGTTGGACGCAGTTGCCTTGGCGCCGATCATCAGCGAAGCGTTGCGGACATCCGCCAACAGCCCCGCCGGCAAGCAGCTGGCCGGTTTCGAGCGGGACCGCCAACGTGCGGCGAAGAAAGCCATCTGGCAGGCCAGCCTGAATATGGCCCTCGGCCGCCCCCTGCCGCCAAAAGTCCTCAGCGCACGGAACGCCCTGATCGGTCGGGCCATCACGTTGCCCCTGTTCTCGGAGCTTGTTGCCCGTCGGTTCACGATGCACTGACACTAAGCTCAATCCATGGACTTTGAGACGCGCCCCCTGCCTTCCGGCCCGGACACAACATTTACTGCCTCGGAAATCCGCAGCGCAGTCCAGGAGTTACTCGGTCTTGAAGGCCTCCCGCCCATCGTGCAGGTCGGCCATCCCGTGCTGCGCCAGCGCGCAGCGCCCTATGACGGCCAGCTCGACGACACAGAATTGGCGCAGCTGATCGAGCGGATGCGGGATGTCATGCATGCCGCTCCCGGCGTGGGCCTCGCGGCACCGCAGCTCGGCATCCCCTTGCAGTTGGCTGTGCTCGAAGACCATTTCGATGTCGACCCTCTTGCCTCGGAGATCCGGCAGAGGACGCCCCTGGGCTTCTTCGCGATACTGAATCCAAGCTACGAGCCCGAGGGGACATCCACGGCGTCTTTCTATGAAGGATGCCTGTCGATGCGCGGATTCCAGGCCGTGGTGACACGGCACCGCGACGTCCGCCTGCACTACCAGCGTCCTGACGGCAGCACGACCTCGGCCGGATTCTCCGGGTGGCAGGCCCGGATAGTCCAGCATGAGACCGACCACCTGCACGGCGGAATCTATCTGGATCGCGCCGAACTGCGTTCGCTGGCAAACGATGGAGAGTACTCCGCCCACTGGGCGTTCCCCGGAATCGACGAGGCACGCAGCGGACTCGGTTTCCTCAACGCGTAACTGAACCGGTTTCGCGCGGCGGATTTGCCCTGGAAGGCAGGTGCGTTGCCCACCATGCCAGGATCTGCTCGAAACGTTGCCGCCTGTGGTGCGGCGTGCCCGATCGCGACAGTTCGTGGTCTTCACCCGGGAAGAGGAGCAACGCCGCCTCCACGCCCTGCGCCTTGAGGGCCGCGAAGTAGCGCTGGCCTTGTTCAACCGGGCACCGGAGATCGTTTTCGCTGTGGATCACCAGCGTGGGCGTGCGCACTTCAGTCACGACGGCCATGGGGCTTTGGGCAGCCATCTGCTCTGATGAGCCTCCCGTGTATTGGCCGCCGAAGAACCATCCGATATCCGAGGAGCCGGCAAAGCTGACGGGGTCGAGGAATCCGCGCTCCACAATTGCTGCCTTGAAGCGGTGTTCATGGCCGATGACCCAGGCGGTGAGGTATCCGCCGTAGGACCCGCCCATGATGCCGATCGATTCCCTGTCCATTGCCGGAAAGGCTTCCAACGCACCCTCCAGGAAGGTGAGCACATCCGCCATGTCCACCGTGCCCATCTTTTCCTTGATGGCTCCACCGTGCGCCTGGCCGTATCCTGCGGAACCGCGCGGGTTGCACATCAGCACGGCGTATCCCGCCTCGGCGTATACCTGCGCTTCGTCGAAGAAGGCACCCGTGTACTGGGCGAAAGGACCTCCGTGGATGGTGAGCAGCACGGGATGGGGGCCGTTCCCCTCCGGCAGGACCGCCCAGCCATGGACCGGGTATCCGTCAGCGCCGGTGGCGGTGAACTCATGCGGTTCAAGGACGGTAGCTCCGTCCCGGAACGCCTTGGCGAAGTCCGTGAGCAAGCGGAATTCGCCCTTTTCCAGAACGCCGACCTCGCCACTGCTCGAGGCGTCCCCATACGTGACAGCCACGACGTCCCCCACCGCGGACGCTCCGATCACGACCAGTGGCCCCTTGACGAGGACCTCGCTCTCGCCATCGGCTGTCCACTGGATCAGCTGGACGCTCCCACGGCTCGTGTTGAGCGCGAGCACCCCGTCCGCTCCACGGGCTTCGAGGCGGCCGCCGATGTCCTGGTTTTCGACGTCGCTGAGCATCGTCGCGCTGCCTCCCCGGACCGGCATGGCGTACAGTGCCGTGTTCCTCGCGACGAAGTCCAGGCCGTCGTCACCGAGGTCCTGTGCCGTGAAGAACAGCCATTCACCGTTCACGGATTCGCAGACTTCATGGACGGACTGCGGCGCAGCGTCCGGACGCAGCGCCGTGGTCTCTCCGCCCGCGGCCGGGACACGATAGATACCCGAGGCGATATCGGCGTCGTGCCCTTCGTGGAGCGAAGCGACAAAATAGACGCTTGTACCGTCGCTGCTGAACGACGGCGAGGTGTGGTCGGCGTCGCCGAACGTCAACTGCACCGCCGGCGGCACCAAGCCAACCGCTTCGGACCCCCGAGCCTTGGCGGCCCTCCCGGCGGGAACCACGGGGGGTTCCATTCCCGGCTCGGGAACGTCGACGACGAACAGTTGGGCCGGCTTGTCCGCGGTGAACCCCAAGCCATTGAGCCTGTATTGGTTGCCGGTGATCAGGCGCGGATCTTCGCTCCCGGCTCCGACGCCGTCAACCGTTCCGTAGCGGCCTTCTTCGGGAAACCGCGAGGAGAACACCATCCTGCGCGAATCAGGCGCCCAGGAAAACTCGGAGACGCCCAGTTTCTGGTCGGTGATCGCTTGCGGCTCCCCGCCGTCGGCCTCCACCACGTGCAGTTGCGGCTTGCCGTCCGGCGTCGTCCGCAGGAATGCCAGCACATTGCCGTCCGGCGAGAAGGCCGGTGCGGTGTCCCGGAAGCCACGGGTGATCCGCCGGGGTGGCATCGCCTGGTCAAAGGGAATGCTCCAGAGCTGCCCTACGTACGCATCGGCGTCGAAATCGGGCCGCGTGACCGACACGACGGCGCGCGTCCCATCGGGATGGGTGGCGGGAGCAGAGACGGAATTCAGCAGAGGGAGTTGTTCGGCTTTCACGCTGGTGAGCCTAGCCGCAGTCACCCCGGGGCGATATGCGCCACTCCGGCCACCGTAGGATTGCCCATATGCTTTCCGACGCCGTCCGTTCCTTGCGCTGCCCGGTCTGCAACGGGCCTTTCCGCCTGAACGAAGCTCCGCCGTTTTCGCTGGGTTGCGTCTCCGGCCACAATTTCGATTCCGCCAAACAGGGCTACTTCAACCTGCTCAGCGGCAAGGGCACGGTCTTCGAGGCCGACTCGGCCGAGATGGTCGCAGCCCGCCACGATTTCCTGGGCGCTGGCCATTATGCTCCCCTTGCCGAGGCCATCGCGGAGCTTGCGGCCCCGGACCTGGCGGCGCCGGGATCCCTCGTCCTGGATTCGGGGACCGGAACCGGCCACTACCTGCGCACAGTGCTGGACCGCACTCCGGCAGCGGCCATCGGCATTGATATTTCAAAGTTCGCCCTCCGCCGGGCTGCGAGGTTGAATCCGGGCGCCATCAACCTGGTGTGGGATATCTGGCGGCCCCTGCCGCTCGCGGACCACGCCGTGGATGCCCTCATCGTTGTCTTTGCCCCTCGGAATCCCCCGGAGTTCGCCCGTGTGCTGCGTCCAGGCGGCCGGGTGATCGTGGTGACTCCGCGCGACGGACATCTTGGGGAGATTGCGGAACGGACCGGAATGCTGGGCATTGAGCCGGGCAAAGACGAGCGACTTGCCGAGTCGATGCAGGAGTACTTCACTCTCGCGGACACCGTTCGACTCGACGTGGATCTCAATCTCAGCGGGCGGGACATCGCCGATGTCGCCTTCATGGGTCCCGCAGGCCACCATCTCGAGCGCTCCGCACTCCTCGCGTCGACGGCCGCGGAAACGTCAGTCAAAGCCACTGCGAAGTTCACCCTCAGCGTTTTCACAGCGCCGGAGCAAGGCTCCTAACGGTAACCTTCGCACCGGGCTAGGATGGAAAAACAGCGACTGTGATCTTGCCGACGCTGCAGTCCGGGGCAGACCGGCTGCCGCCGCAAGTCCGGAAACAGGGGGAACGATGTTTGAATGGCTTGGCAGCAACTGGTGGGCTCTCTGGCTCACGGTGTTTCTCGCTTTCGCCGTGGTGGAGATGCTGACTCTCAGCTTCTTCTTCATCATGCTCGGGGCCGGCGCGCTGGCTGCCCTGGTCGCTGACTTCGCCGGAGCCGATCTATGGTTGCAGATCGTCGTCCTTTGCATCGTGTCCCTGCTGATGATCGCGTTTGTCCGTCCTATCGCGCTGAAGCATCTCCGCAAGGGTCCCGCCGAGCAACGCACCAACGTGGACCGCTTGATCGGCCAATCCGCCCTCGTCATGGAGCCTGTCAGCGCGACGGCGGGACTCGTCAAAATCGGTGGCGACGTGTGGAGCGCCCGCAGCGCGGCGGAACCATCGACGCCGGCCAGACCGTGCAGGTCACCAGGATTGACGGCGCGACGGCGGTGGTCGCCTTGACGGCGGAAAACAGCCCGCACTGAGAAGCATCCCGCCATGGCTCAAGCCGTACGTTCGACGATGAGCGTCCGGCGACGAGCGACCGGCATTTTGCCGCACACATACCGCATCAAATACGTAACTGGGGAATGAAGGAGATGTATGGACAGCTTGGGAGGAACGGCAGCCGCGATTGTGCTGCTAGTTCTCGTCATATTCGTGATTATCGTCTTGGTCCGCTCGATCAGGATCATCCCGCAAGCGCGCGCCGGCGTCGTGGAACGCCTCGGCAAGTACCAGCGCACGCTCAACCCCGGGCTCACCATCCTCATCCCGTTCGTCGACCGCCTGCTGCCGCTGTTGGATCTTCGCGAACAAGTGGTTTCCTTCCCGCCGCAGCCGGTGATTACCGAAGACAACCTGGTTGTCTCCATCGACACCGTGGTCTACTTCCAGGTCACGGATCCCCGGGCGGCGACCTACGAGATCGCCAACTACATCCAGGCTGTTGAACAGCTGACCACCACGACGCTCCGCAACGTCGTGGGCGGCTTGAACCTTGAAGAAGCGCTCACCTCGCGCGACCAGATCAACGGCCAGCTCCGCGGGGTCCTGGACGAAGCCACCGGACGCTGGGGAATCCGCGTTTCACGCGTGGAACTCAAGGCAATCGACCCGCCACACTCCATCCAGGACTCAATGGAGAAGCAGATGCGGGCCGAGCGCGACCGGCGTGCCGCGATTCTGACCGCCGAAGGCACCAAGCAATCGGCGATCCTCACGGCCGAGGGCCAGCGGCAGGCAGCAATCCTCGCCGCAGAGGGTGACGCCAAGGCAGCGATCCTCCGCGCCGACGGCGAAGCGCAGGCCATCCAGAAAGTCTTCGACGCCATCCACAAGGGCAACCCGGACCAAAAGCTGCTGGCCTACCAGTACCTTCAGACCCTGCCGAAGATTGCGGAGGGATCATCGAACAAACTGTGGATCATCCCCAGCGAGGTCGGCGAGGCCCTCAAAGGCATCGGCGGTGCGCTGGGTGGCGCCAACGGTGGATCAGGCGTGGCGGACCTGTTCAGCGATTCCGGGAAGCCGTCAGCCGAGGTCCCTGCCCCGGCGGGCACACCGGCCGTAAGTCCAGGACACGCGCAATCAACTGCAGCTGCGCAGGAACCGTCGCCATAACTGCGGACGGCGTGCAAGGGGACCGGCCAGATTAACTGGCCGGTCCCCTTCGCTTTGTCCTGTCAGCTTCGATCCGCGTATAATGGTGTATTTGTCCGGCCGGTTCAGTCCGAACGGAACATTAACGCTTGGTCAGGCGTTTCATCTAGTGATGCAACGTGTGCAGACAGTAGTCCGGGCGACGCCATCGCGGCGTCCGGCTAGCGCGGAGCATGGTTCCGCGAACAGACAGAGGGAGTAATCATGAGCGATCGCAGCCTGCGGGGCATGCGTCTTGGCGCCCAGAGCATGGAAACCGAATCCGGTGTGGAGCCGGCGCCGCGTCAACGGGTTGAATACCGCTGCGCGGACGGAGAGCAGGTCTTCGTTACCTTCTCCTCCGAAGCCGAGATTCCTCCTGTCTGGGTTTCCAAGACAGGCAAGGAAGCGCTCCTGGTTGATGGTGAACGCCCCGTTGACACCAACGAGAAGGCCGTCCGCACACACTGGGACATGCTGCTGGAGCGCCGCAGCCTTCCCGAGCTTGAGCAGATCCTCGAAGACCGCCTGAACATCCTGCGCGAACGTCGCGGGGAACGCCGCTCGGCATAACAGCCACGATTTTCAAGGCCCACGCCAAAGGCCGGATCCGCCCTCTTCGCAGAGCGCAGATCCGGCCTTTGTGTGTCCGGCCTACTTTGGGACCCGGGTCTTCTTCCCGGTCAACGCGGCCCAGCGGGAAGCCAGCCCCCATTTGGTGACGTTGATCATGGCCTCGACGACGATGTTGCCGCTCATCTTGGAGGCCCCGAGCTCGCGCTCCACGAAGGTGATGGGGCGTTCGACGATCTTCAGTCCAAGTTTGGCCACCCGCCACGCCAGGTCCACCTGGAAGCCGTAGCCAACCGACTCGACCTGGTCCAGCTTGAGCGCCTCGAGGGTGCTGCGGCGGAACGCACGGTAGCCGCCGGTGATGTCTTTGATCTTCAAGCCGAGCATGAGCCGGGCATAGGTGCTGCCCGTGCGCGAAATCGCCTGGCGGTAGAGCGGCCAGTTCACGGTGCCGCCACCCGGAACCCAGCGTGAGCCCATGGCGAGGTCGGCGCCGTCGTTGATCGCTTCCAGCAGCAACGGCAGTTGCTCAGGCTGATGCGAACCGTCGGCGTCCATCTCAACCAGGACGTCGTAGCCGGCGGCCATGCCCCACTTGAATCCGGCAATGTACGCGGCTCCGAGGCCTTCCTTGCCCTTGCGGTGCAGGACGCGGACCTGGCTGTCCTCGGCGGCGATGCTGTCGGCGAGCTGTCCCGTGCCGTCAGGGCTGTTGTCGTCGACAACCAGGACGTCGGAGGCGGGCACAGCCGCGCGCAGCCGTCCGAGGGTCTTGGGTAGCGATTCCAGCTCGTTGTACGTGGGGATGATCGTCAGGACACGCAAGAAGAGGCCTTTCCTTGATGGAGCGGTCAGTGGGCCGGAGCAGCAGCGTGGCTGGCATTCAGGCGCAACTCTCCATTATAGGACGACAACCCGACGTACTTTGGGACATCTGTGGCGTCCGCCACAAGGGTCACCACTGGCCGCGGGCAGGTCCACAAGCCCAGGTCCAGTGCCGGCCCGCGCGTTGTACTCGTGGCCGAACCGTTTTCTGCAGCACCGTGGACCTGCCCACTACGAGTGCCACGGTCGTGGGAAACGGGTCCGTTGACTGTTTTTGACAACCGGAACCGACCGCGGCCAGACAACCAGGTATTCCCTGTGGCAGTCTGTTGACCCTAAATGCTACGGACTTCACAAATCGTGTCAAGCGCCCCCTGAGCTGGGGCTTTGTTCATCCATGCAGGTCAGGGGCCTTCAGGCCAAGCAGGCTATCTGGAACTATGACCGCAAAGTTTCACTCGCGAAGATCTCCTGGCCTTCGCGCACTGTCTGCAGGCAAGCGGGATCGCTGCCGCCGTCCAACGCCGGGAGGAGGGGCGTTCGAGCACGTGGATCGGTGGACCAGGACTGGACTCGGTCATCGGCCACTTGCACCATCAGTTCCTCAACTTCCCACACCGCGAAACTTGCAGGAGCCCCGGGGACCAATTGCCCCATGAACGGATTGCGCTCTTTGCTCGCGCGCCAGCCGGCCCTGGTGTGTCCGAGGAACGCTGCCCGTGCAGAAATGCGTTGATCCGGATTGCTGTGTTCCAGGCACGCCCTCACGCTGGACCACGGCCGCAACGGCGTGACCGGGCTGTCGCTTCCAAAACACACCGGCACGCCGGTGGAGTAAAACGAAGCAAAGGGATTCATGGCAAGGCTTCGCTCCCCCAGTCGCTGCTCATACAGTTTTCCGGCCCCGCCCCACGCGGCATCGAAGGCTGGCTGTGCGCTCACGGTGATCGAATACTTGGCAAGCCGGGCGAGGTCGCCGGCGTCGGCCATTTCCACATGCTCCAGCCGGTGCGCAGCGGCACGGACGCGCTGCTCCCCTACTTCCGACGCGGCGAGGTCCAAGGCATCCAGCGCCGTCTTCAGTCCCGCGTCTCCAATGACGTGGAAGCCTGCCTGGATGCCGAGCGTCGAACAGGCCGCAAAGTGGCGGGCGGCTTCGTCGACGGACACATAGAGGCTTCCGCGGTGGCCCGGCGCGTCGGCGTAGTCTGCGCTGAGGGCAGCCGTTCGCGATCCGATCGAACCATCGATGTTCAAATCACCGGCCAGGCCAAGAACGCCTACGTCCAGGCCCTCCAGGAGGGCAGCGGCATGCTCGGCCGACGTGGCCAGTTCGCCCCAGTAGGGAAGAATTCCGGGGACGGCTGCCCTGTCCTCGCTCCACGGCCCGGAGTTCCACGAGGCGGACATCCGAAGGTCTTCGACACTGCAAATGTGCGGGGCCGCCATTTCGGCCAGTGCGACGTAGCCGTTGGCCGCAGCCTCCCGGAGTGCCACCTCCTGGTATCGGCGGCGTTCGGCGTCGGGGAACTGCCTGGCGACCAGCCGGGCGGCAGTGTGGGCGGCCCCCAGGACGTGGGCGGAACCGTCGTAGCCGTCGAGGCCGTCCAGTCCCGCCGCGGATGCCAGGGAGGACGAGGCAAGCGCCGAATGCGCATCCACGCGTGCCAGGTACACCTTGCGTCCGCCTGCGGCGCGATCGAGTTCCTCCGGCGTGGGCACGGTTCTTTCGCCCCACGCTGACTCGTCCCAACCGTGGCCAAGCACGGAGCCGGAGGCGCCAAGATCCTTGGCGGCCCGGGCGACGGCGTCGAGCAATTCGCGCGCCGAGCGGACCCCCGCCAGTTGGAGGGAACCGGCAGCGATTCCAGTCTCCGTGAGGTGCATGTGGGAGTCCACGAAAGCGGGCGCCAGCAAGGCTCCCCGGAGATCGATGACTTCCATCGACGAGTCGGCAATCGACGTCGCTGCCTGCTCCGAGCCAACCCAAGCAACGGTGTCGCCGTCAACCAGCATTGCGGTCGCGAAGGGATCAGCGGCAGTGTAGACAGAGCCGTTCCGGTACATGGTGACCTTGCGGGGCCGGGTGTCGGCGGGCACGCCTGGATGAGTCATGGATATGCTCCTTGCTGGGAATCTGTGGGGGTCAGGAGACGTTGGAGTACGCGACCACACCGCGGCGGACCAGGTCGATCGCTTCGCGGCATATCTTGGTGTGGCGACGTTCGAGCCCTGGAATCTTGGCCATCTGGTCCAGCAGGTCGATCACCTGCTTCGCCCAGCGCACAAAGTCGCCCGCGGCGAGGTCGGTACCACTGAGAACTTCCTGAAGGTGGCGGCCCTTGGCCCATTTGAAGATGGGCCAGACAAGTCCAAGCTCAGGCTCAGCGGTCAATGGCAGCCTGTTCTTGTCCTCGACGTCCTCCAGCGCTGACCACTCATGCACCACGATGTCCACGGCCGTTTCGAGGGACACGGACGGCATTTTGGGTCGCAGGCCCCGGTCGTCGCGCTTCGCCTGGTAGACCATCGTGCTCGCCAGCGCGGCCAGTTCTGCGGCGTCGAGGTCCTTGATGGCCCCTTGGCGGATGGATTGCGAGATCAGCAGGTCTTTTTCGCCGTAGATCCGGCGCAGGCGCTGGCCGTCAGCGCTGATGGTGACATTGCCGGCGTCGGACGTCTGGAGGTAACCGTAGGCGGCGAGGACGTCGCACACGCGGTCGAATGTCTTCGCGATCGTATTGGTGCGGCCCTGGATCTGCCGGACGAGCCCATCGGTTTCATGACGCAATTTCCACCAGCGTTCAGCCCAGCGGGCATGGTCCTCGCGTTCACTGCAGCCGTGGCAAGGATGGGCGCGCAGCGCCCTGCGGAGGTCTGCGATCTTCTTTTCCTGGTCCGGCAGGTAGCGGGCGCGGCCGAAGTCCTCGCTCCGGTTGGTACCGCGGGCCGGCGGGCGTCCCTCACGCACTGCGTTCCGCATGGCGGATGCCAGGTCACGGCGCGATTTGGGCAGTTTCGCGTTGAACGACTTCGGAATCCGGATCCAGGACACGGGAGCGACCGGCCCTTCGACTTCGTGGGCGCCGATCCTATGCAGCTGGTTGTCGTCCGTGAGGACGGCGGGGCGCGGTTCACGCGAATTGGGATCGGCATTGAGCACGACGGCGTAGCCCGGCGTACGCCCGCCGGGAACCTTGACGATGTCGCCGGGCATGAGCCGGGTCAGGGAGTCGACGGTCAGCGATTCGCGGGCCCGCGAGGTGCTCCGCGAGGCAAACTGCTCGGCTTCGCTCAGGTCCCGCCGGAGTTTGGCGTACTCGGTAAAGTCGCCCAGGTGGCACTTCATGGATTCCGCATACCCCGCGAGCGACTCTTCGCGGCTGCGAACCTGCTTGGCGAGCCCCACCACGGAACGGTCAGCCTGGAACTGGGCGAACGACGATTCGAGGATCTGCCGTGCCCGGGGCCGGCCGAACTGGGCAATCAAGTTGATGCTCATGTTGTACGTGGGCCGGAAGCTTGAGTTGAGCGGATAGGTGCGCCGCGATGCCAGGCCGGCGACGGCGGCAGGGTCAGTGCCCGGTTGCCAGAGGACCACGGCATGGCCCTCGACGTCGATTCCGCGCCGTCCAGCGCGGCCGGTCAACTGCGTGTACTCCCCCGCGGTGATGTTGACGTGGGCTTCGCCGTTGAACTTGTCGAGCTTCTCGAGGACGACGCAGCGGGCAGGCATGTTGACGCCCAGCGCAAGGGTTTCCGTTGCAAACACCGCTTTCACCAGGCCGTCCGCGAAGAGCTTCTCCACAACCTCCTTGAAGGTCGGCAGCAAGCCGGCGTGATGCGCGGCGAGGCCGCGGAGCAGGCCGTCGCGCCAGCTCCAAAAGCCCAGGACATCCAGGTCGTCGGCCGGAATCTCACGGATGGCCTCATCCACCCGGGATGCGATGATTTGTTGTTCCCGCTCCGTGGTGAGCCACAAGCCGGCGGCGGCACACTGCGCCACGGCCCCGTCGCAGCCGGCGCGGGAGAAAATGAAGGTGATGGCCGGTAGCAATCCCTGGCGGTCCAGGCTCGCGATGATCTGGGGCCGGCTGGCCTTGCGGACCGGGCTGCGCTGCTCCGCGGCGGTATTGTCGCGCTGGCGGTCCTGCCGGCGGCGACTACGCCCACCATGGCCGAAGCGGCCACGGTAATTCATCTGGCTTTCTGCCCTGGCCATGGACAGCAGCTCCGGGTTGACTTCGAACTCCCTTTGCAGGGGATTCCGGTCCGGCTCCCGCACTGCCTCCGGTGCTGGAGCTTCGCCGTCGGGTGCCTCCGGAGCGATCTCGTCGAAGCTGGTGTCCCCGGCGAAGAGGTCGACGATCTCACGCCCCACCATGACGTGCTGCCACAAAGGGACGGGACGGTGCTCGGAGACAATCACATCGGTGTGCCCGCGCACGGTGTCGAGCCACGCGCCGAACTCTTCCGCGTTGGACACCGTTGCGCTGAGGGAGACCACTTGCACTTCGCTGGGCAGGTGGATGATCACTTCTTCCCAGACTGCGCCGCGGAAGCGGTCTGCCAGGTAGTGCACCTCATCCATGACCACGTAGCCAAGGTCCCCGAGGGTGTCCGAGTCCGCGTACAGCATGTTCCGCAGGACCTCAGTGGTCATCACGACAATAGGAGCCTCGCCGTTGATGGTGGTATCGCCGGTCAGCAGTCCCACGTTCGAGACGCCGTACTTCGCCGAGAGCTCGGAGAACTTCTGGTTGCTCAGCGCCTTGATGGGCGTCGTATAGAACGCCTTGAGTCCGCGTTCGAGCGCCAGATAGATGGCGAACTCGCCGACGATTGTCTTCCCGGCACCCGTGGGCGCCGCCACGAGCACTCCCCTGCCCTCCTGGAGCGAACGGCAGGCGTCGCGCTGGAATTCGTCGAGTTCGAACTCCAGCGATTGGGCGAAAGTGCCAAGGTAGGTCTTCGACTCAGCACTCCGCTGCGCTGCGGCTTGAAAGGCTTCTGAGGGCGAAAGGGCCCCTGAATTGGAGGACATGCTTCAAGCCTAGTGGCCGTGAGACTAGAGATTCTCCAGATCGGAAGCACGTGTGGCGATGTCGGCCGTGGCATCCGTCTCAGCAGCGATCTTCGACTGCTGGCGCGCGCGCCGTTTGTCGTTCAGCATGCAGAGCCCGATCGCGGCGAAGAACAGCGCAAGGAGAGGGCCGGCGAGCATGAACATCGACAAGGCGTCCGCACCGGGCGCGGCAACGGCCGCCAGGACGAACACGAGGAAGACCGTGATGCGCCAGGCTTTGAGGATGGTCTTGCCACTCAGGACGCCGGCCATGTTGACGCCCACCAACACCACCGGCACCAGGAACGCGATGCCGAGGAAAAGAAGCATGTGCGTGGCGAACGTCAGGTACTGGGATGCATCGATGTTGTTGGCCCCGTTTTGCGGCGTGAACTGCAACAGCGCACGCACCACGTTCGGGATGACTGTCCATGCAACATAGACCCCGGCCAGGAACAACGGCACCGCGGCCGCCATGTACCCCAGCGTGTACCGGCGCTCTTTCTTGGTCAGGCCCGGCGTAATGAATGCCCAGACCTGATAGATCCAGATGGGGCTGGAGAGCACCAAGCCGATCTGGATCGCAATGCGGAACTTGAAGTCGAAAGGATCTCCCACGCTCGCGAAGTTCAGGACGGCGGTCCGCTTGGTCTCTTGGGCGATCTTGATCAACGGATCCGACAGGCTGTTGACCACAGGCTCGTAGAGGAACCACCCTGCCACGGCGCCCAGGAGAACGCCGATGGCAGACTTGATCAGCCGGTTCTTAAGCTCCCTCAGGTGGTCTAGGAGCGCCATCCGCCCTTCGGGGTTGGCTTTGCGGCCTGTCTTCGTTGCCACTACTGCTTAGCTACGGTTTGCGGGCGGAACGTCAGTGTCGTTGCCGCTCTTGTTCGCTTCGGGGTGGTTGACCACTCTGCCCTCAACGGGGTCCGTGTCGTCCTTGGCCGCAGGCTTCCCGTCGTTCTTCATTTCCTTGACTTCGGACCTGATGATGCGCATCGACTGGCCGAGGCTACGGGCCATGGCAGGCAGCTTGGGGGCCGCGAACAGCAGCAGGGCCACGATGATGATAATGACAATTGGCCAGGGGCCATCAAATAGTCGTCCCACGGGAAGTCCTTTCGTTGGAATACATCCTACGTCTAACTGAATTCGATGTCGTGCAGAGACTGGGGTTGGCCCCGTTCTGCTTTGCGCTTAACGCGCTTTTGGCGACGCACTTCCCGGCGGGAGGCCTTGGCCGTCACGTAATCATGACGCATCTGTTCCGGTGAGGCAAAAACGGCCGCACCGAACACATCCGCCGGGGCCCCGCCGTCGTCGTCGGCATGTTCGCGAAGGTGCGGGCGGTGCCCGAGCGCCTCCCCTGCCGCACTCAGTTCACGCACCGTGGCCATGAACTTCCGGAAAAGCCGAACGCCCAACAGGACATAGCAAAGCAGCGATACCGCAATCAGCGCGACCCACAGAAGGATCCAGGACCACCAAGGCATTTGAGTAGTCTAACCAGCCTTCACGGTTTGTACCGGGTCCGCCTGCTTGTACTGCCGGAGGGCCGCTGCCACCCACGCCGCCGACTTGTCCGCCAACTCGGCCGGCTGCAAAATGCGGGCCGCACCGCCATGCTGCGCGACGAACATCGGCAACCAGTCAGCATTTCCGAACCGGATCTCGGCCAGCAAGCCGCCGTCGGGAAGGACGGCGGTCCGCTCAGCGTAATAGTCGCCCGCCAGTCCGACGCCTTGCCGGGTCAAGTGGAGGACGACGACGACGTCGTCGTCGTTGGGCGTGTACAGCTTCACCGGAACGCCTTCCTCGACGGCGGAACTCCGGGAAACCGGCTGGCCGTTGGGCGTGACTTCCTCGATGCGGTCCAGGCGGAAGTTCCGCAGCCCGGCTTTGCTATGGCAATAGGCCTCGAAATACCACGTGTTGTCCAAGGAATACAGCCGGAAAGGGTCGACGTCCCGCTCGGAGATCGAGTCGCGCTGCCGGGACAAGTAGCGAAGCCGCAATTGTTGACCCGACTGGATCGCGTGGGTGATGGTGTCGAACGCCCCGGCGTCGGCGGGGGTTACGGGTGGTCCCGCGACGGCTGACGCCAAACGGCCGGCCTCGCCCGCAGCGCCGGTGAGCTTCAGTGTGACGGACTCCAGGGCGCCGCTCTGCTCATCCTCCGACATTCCGGCCTGGGCGGGAAGCCCGCCGAGGGTCGCCAGGCCCGTGAGCAGCGCGCAAGCCTCGTCAACGCTGAAGCGGATGGGCCGGTTGAGTTCGAGGTGCTCGCGGATGTAGACGTGCTCGTTCTCCCAATCGATGTCAAACAAGTCGTCCGGATAACCCTCGGGCCGGCCGGAGCAAATCAGTATGGTCAGGTCGGCCACGAGTTCCTCGCGGGTCACACCGAAGCGGTCCGCCACTTCCTGGATCGGCAGGCCCTGGTTGTGGACAAGGAAAGGGACCAGCTGCAGCATGCGGTTGAGTTGGTCTTCGGAGGTCCGCTTACGGGCCAGCGGCGCCGGGCCGGCGCCGGAGAAGCGGACCTCGACGGCGGGGCTCGAGGCGAACGCAGCGGCCGCCTCAAGCCGCCGGATCACGGCATCGCGCAGCTCCGGAGGTCCCGCGACGCGGACGTGGGGACCGTAGGAGGCCAGTTCCTCGGCGAGCAGCTCACTGTCCCGAAAAGGCACCGACAGCCGGTCCCAGCCGCCTGGGGAGCCGCTGGTGGCAGCCGTCCCCGTGACACTCACCGCGCGCTTGCGAAGACCGAGCAGACGGCCTTCGGCGACGTCGAGGTGGGCCTCCTGCAAAGGAAGTTCGGTGAGGCTGTCCAGTTCGGCGCGGATATCGAACCCCGGAGGTGTCTCGCAGTGATGCCCGGTCTCGACATGGACATCGCTCGTCATCCGGGACAGCCGGAAGAACCGCTTCGCCTGGCGTGCGCTGTCCAAGCCCACCACGTACCACTGGCCGAACCGGCTCCCGAGGCCCCAAGGCTCCACGGTGCGGCGTTCGTCCTTGCCGGTGCTGGCGGCACGGTAGCCGAAACTCACGGGGTGCCGGCCGTTCATGGCCATGATGATGTCGTCAAAAGCCTGGCCTGCGGGCTTGATGCGCGGCTGGACACCGGCAGGGAGTTGGACGTCGGCAAGGTCGCCGGAAGCCTGCAGCTTCCGCAATGCGCTTGCCGCAGCTGAGCCGAGCGCCGCGCGCTCCCATAGCTGCGCGGCCAGGAGCAGGACCGTGCCCTCCGCCGGCGTCAGCTGCACGTACGGCAGGCGATTGGACTCCTTGCCGATGCGGTATCGGGTCGAGGCGGGATCGTCCGCGCCGAATCCGTGGTCGAAGAGCGTTTCGATCTCGAAGCCAAACTGCTTCAGGTCTGACTTGTCGCGTTCAAACATGCGTCCGAACGCGACGTCGCTGCCGCCGGCGTCGTGATAGACCTTCTGCCTGAGAACGGCCCGGGACAGCCCGTATCTCGTGTTCAGAAGGGCAATCAACAGGTTCAGGAGTCGTTCGGTACGTGATGCGGACACCCTTGCAACGTTACTAAATTCCGCCGCCAAAGGCGGAAGGCGCGTCTGCAGCCGGATTTCTCCGGCTGCAGACGCGCCTTCCCATGCTGTGAAACCTAGCGGACTGCCACGAGGTCCACCACGAAGATGAGGGCTTCGTTCGGCTTGATGGCCGCGCCTGCGCCGCGGGAACCGTAAGCAAGCTCGGAGGGGATCTCGAGGCGACGGCGGCCGCCGACCTTCATCCCGAGCAGTCCCTGGTCCCAGCCCTGGATGACCTGGCCGACGCCCACTCGGAAGTCCAGCGGCGCGCCGCGGCCCCAGGATGCGTCGAATTCCTCGCCGGTGGACCAAGCAACGCCGACGTAGTGGGTGGAGACGGTGTCGCCGGCCTGGGCCTCGGCGCCGTCACCAACGATGATGTCCTTGATAACGAGTTCCGTGGGGACGTCGCCCTCCGGGAAGTCGATCTCCGGCTTGGTGCGGTCGTAATCGCGCTGACCAAATGACATGGGTACTCCTCAATGTGATAGCTACGGTGTTTCGGATAATTGCGGAAGGCTACTGGGCGCCCAGGATGTCCACGACGAAGACCAGGTCGCCCGTAGGCTGGCCCTGGGCTGCGGCCGCGTCGCCATATGCGAGGCTCTTGGGGATGACCAGGAGGACACGGGAGCCGACGGTCTTGCCCGTCAGGCCTTGAGTCCAGCCCTTGATGACGCCGTTCAGCGCGAAGCTGGCGGTCTGGCCCTTGTCGTAGCTCGAGTCGAACTTCTTGCCGTCAGCCAAGGTGACGCCGACGTAGTTGACCGTCAGGGTGTCCGTTTCCTTGACGACTGCGCCCTTGCCCTTGATGAGGTCCTGGGCGACGAGGGCCGACGGCGCCTTCGCACCGTCAACGGAAATCTGCGGAATTCCCTTGTCGTCGACCTTGACCGTGGGGAGACCGGCGGGCGGAGTCACGGTGTCGCCCTCAGGCTTGTCCAAGGGTTTGACTGCGTCCTTGACGCCGGTGACCTTGAAGACCACCAGCTGGGATGACGTTGCCGCTGCTTCAGCAGAAGCCGGAGTTCCCGGGACGGCAAAAGCGATGTCGGCGCCGACCTTCGCACCGACCAGCGCGTTGTAAAGCACAGCGCTGCCGGTCTTGAGCTGGTCGTTCAGTTCGACCGGCTGCGACCCTGTCGGGAAGGTGTCTTCGAGTGTCTTGCCGTCCTTGCCGTCGACGGCAATGTAGGTGATCTGCGCCACCTGTCCGGCCTTCACTTTGTCACCGGTGCCGTCGCTGACCATCTTGATGGTCGGCTGCGTTACGTCCAACGGCTTGGTGAAATCCAGGCCGGGGGCCTTCTTGTCTCCATTGTCGGAGACCTTGAGGGAATCCAGCTTGGCGACATCGCCGGCGGACTGGCTGGTGGGCTCCGGGGTTGCTGTTGTTGCTGGACTTCCGCCGCAGGCGGTGAGCAGCAAAAGGCCGGGGATAAGAATTGCTAGTAGACGTCGCACAAATTGAACTTTCGTCGGGGCAAAAGGAGGGCATGGCCGGGCCGGGCTCGGCCATGCGCGTAGCGGCCTGTTAAAAGGCCAACCTCCAGAGTAGCTGGTGAAGCTGGGAGTCAGCTCATCGAGTCCAGCAGGGCATCCACTCTCTCGTCGACGCTGCGGAAGGGATCCTTGCACAAAATCGTCTGGTGCGCGCGGTCGTTCAACTTCAAATGGACCCAATCCACGGTGTAGTCACGCCCGAGTTCCTGGGCGCGCCGGACGAAGTCGCCACGCAGTTTTGCCCGGGTGGTCTGCGGCGGCGCATCCACTGCATCCTTGATGTCCGTGTCGGCCACGAGGCGCCTCGCCGCACCGCGCGACTGGAGCAGGAAGAAGAGCCCGCGCTTGCGCGAGATGTCGTGATACGTCAGGTCCAGTTGCGCGATCCTCGAGGAGTCGAGGCCGATTCCATGGCGGCGCATGTAGCCGTCCATCAGCTTCTTCTTGATGGCCCAGTCAACTTCGGTATCTATTCCGCTGGTGTCGCCGCTGTCGATCGCGTCGAGCGTCCGCTCCCAAAGATCCAGGATGAGCGGCACGTGCGGATTGTGGGCTCCATTTGATGCCACGAAGGCGGTGACCTTTGCGAGGTACTCGCGCTGGATGTCCAGGGCCGTCAGTTGCCGGCCGTTGGCCAGGCGCACCAAGGCCTTACCGCTCAGATCGTGGGAGATTTCCCGGATGCTGCGGATCGGGTTCTCCATGCGCATGTCCCGCATGATCACTCCGGCCTCAATCATGCGCAGGAGCAGGTCCACCGTTCCCACTTTCAACAGGGCGGTGGTTTCGGACATGTTGGAATCACCGACGATCACATGCAGACGGCGGAAGAACTCGGCGTCGGCGTGCGGCTCGTCACGGGTGTTGATGATCGGGCGGGACCTCGTCGTCGCGGAGGACACGCCTTCCCAAATGTGGTCGGCACGTTGGGAGAACGCGAACGTGGCCCCATGGGGCGTCTTGAGGACCTTGCCCGCGCCGGCGATCAGCTGCCGCGTCACGAGGAAGGGAATGAGGATCTCGGCGAGCCGCGAGAACTCGCCGCGCCGCGGAATCAGGTAGTTTTCATGGCTGCCGTAGGAATTGCCGGCGGAATCGGTGTTGTTCTTGAACAGGTAGACTGTTCCGTTGAATCCCTCCGCCGCAAGCCGCGCCTGCGCTTCATCGACGAGGTCGTCGAGAATGAGTTCCCCGGCCCGGTCGTGGGCAATCAATTGCGCGAGGTCGTCGCATTCCGCAGTGGCGTACTCCGGGTGCGAACCGACATCCAGGTACAGGCGCGAGCCATTGGTCAGGAAGACGTTGGAGGAACGTCCCCAGCTCACCACCTTCCGAAAGAGGTACCTGGCGACTTCCTCGGGAGCCAATGGCCGCGAGTCCGGGCTCGAATACGAAATGCCGAACTCGGTTTCAATCCCGAATATTCTTTTATCCATCTCAGGCCTCCCCTGCCAGCAGCTGCGTGATTTCGTCCGCCCGGAGCCGCCGGAAGGCCCGTCGGGAACCGCGTCCGCTTTCCGGACTCCGGTCAAGGACTGCGGCCTCGACGGCGGTGCCGGGCAGTGCGTCGACTTCCTTGTCCGTGGCCAGCGCCTTGACCGCCAGGCGGAGTGCGCCGGCCAGGTTGAGGTCGGCCTTCCAACCGCCGGCCACGGTCTCGGCTACTTGCTCGGCCAAGCCGCCCATCACCACAAAACCGTTCTCGTCGGCGATCGAACCGTCGAAAGTCAGCCGATAAAGGTGGTCGCCGGCTTGCGTATGCCCGACCTCTGCGACTGCGAGCTCCACCTCGAAGGGCTTTTGTTCCGCGGTGAAGACTGCGCCCAGGCTCTGCGCGTAGACGCTGGCCAGGCCGCGGGCCGTGACGTCCTCGCGATCGTACGAATAGCCGCGGACGTCGGCGTAGCGGACGCCTGCTTGGCGAAGACTCTCAAACTCGTTGTACTTGCCCACGGCGGCGAACGCGATCTTGTCGTAGATCTCACCGATCTTATGGAGCGACGGCGAAGGGTTCTCCGCCACCAACGCGATGCCGTCAGCACAACTGATCACGACGACGGAACGGCCGCGGGCGATGCCCTTCCGCGCGAAATCCGCGCGGTCCTTCATCAGTTGCTCGGGCGAAACATAGAACTGCTGGGTCATCTCAGGCCTCCCGTCCGGCAACTGCGCGCGATTCAACAATGGATCCTGCGATCGCCGCCAATTCCCGTTCCGGCACGCGGCGGGCGCCGGCGCGGTTGACGGTATACACCACCGGCCAGAGCTGCCGGACGGGGTCCGGACCGCCGGTGGCGGAGTCGTCGTCGGCGGCGTCGTAGAGGGCTTCGACGGCGACGGCGACGGCCTCGTCTTCAGTGAGGTTCGGCCGCCACAGCTTCTTCAAGGCGCCACGTGCGAAGACGGAACCGGATCCGACCGAATGGTGCTCCAATTCCTCGTATCGTCCGCCGGTGACGTCGTACGAGAAAAGCCGTCCCACGCCGGCCGACTGGTCGAACCCAGCGAAGAGCGGGATCACCGCAAGGCCCTGCATCGCCATGGGCAGGTTTCCACGGATCATGGCTCCAAGCCGGTTGGCTTTGCCGTCCAGGCTCAGCAGTGTGCCCTCGATCTTTTCGTAGTGTTCCAGTTCAACCTGGAACAACCGGGTGATGTCGATAGCCAGGCCTGCTGTCCCGGCAATTCCCAGGACGGAATATTCGTCGGCCGGGAAGACCTTCTCGATATGCCTGCTGGCGATCACGTTGCCCATGGTGGCACGCCTGTCCCCCGCCATCAGGACGCCGCCTGGATAACTCAGGGCGACGATTGTCGTGGCATGGGGCACCGGCGGAATTTGTCCCGCAGGCAGCGCTTGGTTGAAGGGAAGGAGTTCAGGCCTGGAGCGTTGCAGATGCTCTATGAACGAAGACGTTGCTTGGGTGGCCAGGTGGCCGGCTGATGGATCCTGCATTGCTGCGCTCCTTCGACTCTGACATCCGATGCCCGGCGGCCTCGCGCCGGCCGGGCCCTTGGCTTGGCTGGCGGCTGGCTATTGACCGCCCTTTTGCACAAATGCCCGCACGAATTCCTCGGCGTTCGACTCAAGTACGCCGTCGATTTCGTCGAGGAGATCGTCAACGCCCTGCGTGGCGACCGAGGACTGTGCCTCTGGCGCTGCGGGCGGTGCCTCGGGGGCGTCGGCCTCTGTCTCGACGTCCCGCGACTGCGGTTGCTGCTGCTCCTGAGCTGCCATTTCCTTCTCCATTCTGTCCATCCCCGGCAACGGGGACTTCCTGTAATGCCATACTGCCACGGGGCGGGCCGTGACGCTGCGGTTTTGTCGGGCCCGTTTGGCGGCCGTTCCTCAGCTGCCCGTTCAGGCGGGCGGGGCCGGGTCCAGGCCGAGCAATTCACGCAGGAATGCACCGGCTGTGGCATGCTTCCGAAACAACTGACCGGTGAGTGCTTCGGTGCCGCGGAGGGGTTCCCTCGTGGGTACCCGCTGCAGTTTCCCGATGCCGGGAACGTCGAAGATGACTGAATCCCAGCTGGCGCCGACCACATCCTTGCCGAAGCTGGAAACACACTTCCCGCGGAAATACGCCCGGGTGTCCGATGGCGGTTCGACGACGGCGCGGCTGATCGTGGCGTCGTCGACGATCGTCTCCATTCGGTCGCGGGAAAGCATCCTGTAATACAGGCCTTTCTCCGGCCTCACGTCGGACCATTGCAAATCGACAAGCCCCAGGCGGGCGTCGTTCCATTCCAGGTCGTCACGGTTCCGGTAGCCATCGAGCAGGGACATCTTGGCCAGCCATTCGACGGAAGACGCGGCACTCGCGGGGTTGCTCCCCAAGAGCCCCAGCGTCGACTCCCACCGCTCCAGGACGTCACGGGTATGGCCGTCTCCACTGAAGGAATCGGAAACCCCGGTCTCCTGGCCAAGTTTGGCCGCTGCCTCGTAGTACATCCACTGGATATCCAGCGCGGTGACCCGCCGTCCGTCAAGAAGCCTGACGGTGGCGGTCAGGGAGGTGTCATGGCTGATGGCCTGCAGGCCGGCCACAGGCTCATGTACTTCGATCTTCGGAGCCTGGCCGGCTTCGATAAGGCTCAGGACCAAAGCCGTGGTGCCGAACTTCAAGTAGTTCGACACCTGGCTCAGGTTGGCGTCGCCGATGATGACATGCAGGCGCCGGTACTTGTCCGCGGTGGCGTGCGGTTCATCCCGGGTGTTGATGATCGGACGCCTGATGGTGGTTTCCAGTCCCACCTCGGCTTCGAAGAAGTCCGCCCGCTGGCTGATCTGGAATCCGGCAGTTGAACCGTCCTGGCCCTTGCCGAGTCGACCGGCTCCGCAGATGACCTGGCGGGTGACGAAGAACGGCGTCAGGCCCCGGACGATGTCCCCGAAAGGCACCGAGCGCGGCATGAGGTAGTTCTCGTGGGACCCATAGGACACCGATTTGTTGTCGGTGTTGTTCTTGTACAGGTTGATGGGCGGCAGGTCGGGATCGGCGGCCACCTTCCGAACGGTGGCCAAGGCGACGAGGTCGCCGGCCGCGTCCCAGGCCACGGCGTCACGGGGATTCGTGACCTCGGGACTGGAATATTCAGGATGGGCATGGTCCACGTACAGCCGGGCCCCGTTGCCGAGCACCATGTTCATGAGCAGCGATCCGGACTCGTCGCCGCCGTCGGCTTCCAGTTCCTGGCGTCCGTACGCCAGCGCGACGGCCTCGGCGTCGAGCACCGGGGGCCTGTCAGTCAGCTGGCTGGGATCGGCGGCACTCCGCTCGAGTGTCCAACCGCGCGCGTCATGCAGGGGTTCTTCGTCCGTATAGTCCCAACGGGTCTCGGCGCCGCCGGCCGCCCGTTGCCGCGTCAGGTTGGCGTAGGCCTGGATGATCCGCGCGGACATCATCGTGGCGTTCGCCCCCGGCGCGGAGGGCGAATGGATGCCGTATTCGGTTTCCGATCCCATGACCCGCATGGCCCCGCCGACGGGAAGCCTGTCCGAAGGCAGGCCTTCCGGCCGGGCCGTCACAGGTACTGGCCGGTGTTGGGAGTCGTTTCGATCGACTTCCCGGGCTCCTGGCCGGCCTTGCCCTGGACGATGGTGCGGATGTAGGTGATGCGTTCGCCCTTCTTGCCTGAGATGCGTGCCCAGTCATCCGGGTTGGTGGTGTTGGGCATGTCCTCGTGCTCGCGGAATTCGTCGACGACGGCGCGCAGGAAGTGGTCGATCCGCAGGCCTTTCTGCTGGGTCAGCAGGAGGTCCTTGATGGCGTACTTCTTGGCCCGGTCCACAACGTTCTGGACCACGGCACCGGAGTTGAAGTCCTTGAAGTAGAGCATCTCGGTATCGCCGTTGGCGTACGTGACTTCGAGGTACTCGTTGGATTTCTCCGTCGAATACATCGCTTCAACGGTGCGCTGGATGATGGCGTCGACCGTGGCCTGGACGTCGCCGCCATGCTCTGCCAGATCCGTCGCGTGGAAAGGAAGGTCGGTGGTGATGTACTTGGCGAAAATATCGGCGGCCGCTTCGGCGTCCGGCCGTTGGATCTTGACCTTCACATCCAGGCGGCCGGGCCGCAGAATAGCCGGGTCGATCATGTCTTCGCGGTTCGAAGCGCCGATCACGATCACGTTGTCCAGCCGTTCGACGCCGTCGATCTCGCTCAGGAGCTGCGGAACGATGGTTGTTTCGACGTCGGAAGAGACACCGGTGCCGCGGGTGCGGAACAGCGAGTCCATCTCGTCGAAGAACACCACCACGGGGCTGCCATCCGAAGCCTTCTCCCGGGCGCGGGCGAAGATCAGGCGGATGTGCCGCTCTGTTTCGCCGACGTACTTGTCAAGGAGTTCAGGTCCCTTGATGTTCAGGAAGTAGCTCTTCAGGTCCACGTTGCCGGCGCGTTCGGAGGCGCGGGCGGCCAGCGAGTTGGCAACGGCTTTGGCGATCAGCGTCTTGCCGCAGCCCGGAGGCCCGTACAGGAGGATGCCCTTGGGTGCTTTGAGCCCGTGTTCGCGGTACAGGTCCGGGTGCAGGAACGGGAGTTCCACCGCGTCGCGGATCTGTTCGATTTGCGGGCCCAGGCCGCCGATGTCCTCGTAGGTGATATCCGGGACTTCCTCGAGGACGAGGTTTTCGACTTCTGCCCGGGGAACCTTCTCCAAGGCATAGCCGGTGCGGGAATCGAGGGACAGGGCGTCACCGACCCGCAGGTGCACTTTCTGCAAGGCACCCGAGAGCCTCACCACGCGCTCTTCATCGGCCCTGCCCACTACCAAGGCGCGGTCCGTGCCGAGCATCTCCTTGAGCGTGACCAGTTCGCCTGCCCGTTCGTACCCCAGTCCGGTCACCACGAGCAGGGCCTCATTGAGGAGGACTTCCTGTCCGACGGCCAGCTGGTTGAGGTTCACGAGCGGGCTGACGCCCACGCGCATCTTGCGGCCGGCGTTGAAGATGTCTACCGACTCCTCAGTGGCCGCCTGGCCCGTGCTGCCTGCCGTTGGCTGGCGCCTCGGATTGATCTGCAGGATCGTCCCGAAGCTGTACGGCGGTTGGCCGTCCTGCTCGAGGGCTCCTTTGAGCCGCAGGATTTCGGCCTTCGCCGTTTCCAGCATGGTCACGAGCTTGGTGTTGTTCTGGGTGGCGGCGGCAAGCTGACGGTCGATGTGGCGCAGCTTGTCTCGAAGGATGTTGATCTGGCGTTCCGCGACGGTGAGTTCCGCGGAGTCGTCCACCGGCTGGATTGCTCCACCCCCGTGTCCCGCTTTTCCCTCAGTCACAGCCTTGTTCGCTGGCTCCTCCGGCGTCGTTCGCCCGAAGTCATTGTTCGACGTATCCACGAAGCATCAGCTCCTTCCCGCTTTCTATAAATAGACCTTAGCCCTCAAAAGCGTCGGGAAACCTGTGACATCCGGAATGCGGACCAGTTTGTGATGTTTCCTCAGGAAGCAGGCGTGGGGTCGTCCTTGACGTGGGTGCCGGCAATCGCATCGCGTGCCGCCCGACGCAGTTTTTTGTCGGAAACCGCGCGCTCCCCTACGGCGCCCGGTGTCCACGCGTTCAAGTCCTCTTCGCTGAACTCGGTCTTGGACGGACGCCGTTTGACGGAGATTCCGGTCACGCCGTCGGCGAGGCGGCGGGTGACCAAAAGGAAGCCGGTGTGGGCCACCATGCGGTGGTCGGGGCGGACAGCGAGGCCCTCAAGATGCCAGCCACGGACCATGGACTCCCAGGCGTCCGGTTCCGTGAACCGGCCGTCGGCGCGGATGGCTTCGGCAGTGCGGGAAAGCTGGGTCACCGTGGCCACATAGTTGATCCACACGCCGCCGGGGGCCAGGACGGTGGCTACGGCGTCGAGGCATTCCCAAGGAGCGAGCATGTCCAGCACCACACGGTCCACGGATCCGGGCTCTTCACTGCGGACCACTTCCTCCTGGAAGTCGCCCAGCGAGATCTTCCAGGCGGGGTGCGGGCCGCCGAAAATTGTTTCCACGTTGCCGCGGGCGATGTCCGCGAACTCTTCGCGACGTTCGAAAGAGTGCAGGTAACCGTTGTCCCCCACTGCGCGGAGCAGGGAGATCGAAAGGGCGCCCGAACCAACGCCGGCTTCCACAACCCGTGCACCCGGGAAGATATCGGCCATCGTGACGATCTGCCCGGCATCCTTGGGGTAGACCACTGCTGCGCCGCGGGGCATGGACAACACGAAGTCCGAGAGCAGCGGCCGGAGCGTCTGGTACTGCTGGCCGATGTTGTTGGCGACTACGGAGCCATCAACCTGGCCGATGATTTCGTCATGGTTGAGGAAGCCGCGGTGCGTGTGGAAGGCTCCGCCTTCCTCCAAGGTGATGGTGTTCATCCGGCCGCGCTCGTCCGTGAGTTGAACCCGCTCGCCCACGCGGAACGGCCCTCGGCGCCGTGCCGCACCCGTCGGCTGAAGGGCGGTGTCGGCGGCGCCGGTGGCCGTGAAGTTGGCGGCGGTTTCGCTGCTCATGGGGATTTCCTCGCTCCTGTACGGCTGGGCCGTCTTTTGTTGCCACAGTTACTGCTTGGTGATGCGCGGCCGGGTTAATTCACGGCCGGCAGGTAACTCTACCGGGAAGGTCCTACGGGCGTCCGCTCCGTCGGGCTACTTTACCTGTAATGGCTGTCACTACGGCCTGCTGCCGCAGCAGGCCCATGACTGTGCCGGCTTCATCCACGACCGCGTATTCGGCGCCGCTGAGCTGCGCCAAATACTGGATCAGTTCCTGGCCGCTGGACGTCCAGGGCACGTATGCCCCGTCCGCGAGCGGGGTGGAAACCGCGGTCACGAAGGTTATGGATACCTCGGAAGCCGGCACGGCGGCGGCGGCAGCCGGATCAACGAGGCCCTGCGGCCGGCCATCCGGTCCGCAGATCACGACGGCGGGAGTGCCGTAAGGTGCCACGCCCAGGACATCCGCCACAGTCGCCGAGTTCGGAATCCCGACGGCGGGTTCGGCCAAGGCGGCGGCACTCACCGAGGGGAGGCGTCCGCGGAGCGTCGCCTGCTGAATAGCGCCTGAGGCACCCATCCACAGGAAACTGCAGACAAGGATGGTGATGAGCATCAAGGTGAAATTTGGGGTGCTGCCGCTCAGCAAAGGCGGGGCGACGAGCCATACAACCAGGACGATTGCGACGAGCCTTCCGGCCCAGCCAGCCGCCACTGTCCCCTTTTCCTGGCTGCCCGTCACTTTCCATACCGCGGACTCCACCAAGCGCCCGCCGTCCAGGGGCAGGCCCGGGAGCACATTGAAAATGCCGATCAGCAAATTGGCCCACATGAAGCTGTTCGTCAATTCCTCCGCCACCCCGCTAAACGCATGGGCCACCACCAGTGGCCAGGCGGCCGCCGCGAGGACAAAGTTCGCGGCGGGTCCTGCCAAAGCAACAACCACCGAGCGGCCAGGAGAAGAAATGAAGCTCTCGAACTGGGTGTGGCCGCCCCAGAGATTCAAAACGATCTTCTCCGTGGGCCAGCTGAAGGCCTTGGCGGTCAAGGCATGGGCGAGCTCGTGAACCAGCACGGACAGGGCCAGGAGCACCGCATAGGCAAAGGCGACGAAGTACGCTCCGTTCCCCAGAGAGGGGTGCTGCACGAATACGACCGGGCCAACCGCGATCACCGTGAACGCCGCGATGATGAACCAGGAGTAAGCGAGGTACACGGGGATTCCCGCTATCCGGCCGAGGGGAATCCCGTCTTTACTGCCGCGACGAGTGCTATGGCCACCATTCCGGGGAGTGCTCACTTAGTTCGCCCGTCCAAGGAGAGTCCCGGCCGGCGCATTCGCGGAGGCCCTGGCGGCAACAAGCGCTTCCAGATCGGCGACCGTCCTGCCCTGAAGGGTGTCCCAGGTTGCCCGGCGGGGATCCTCCGGCAGCGGCATCTGGTGCGGGATCCCCACAGTCACCACGCCTGAGGCAATCGCGGACGCAACTCCCGGGACCGAGTCCTCGAGTGCGACGCAATGGTCTGCGGTCAGCCCGGGGTCTGTGTCCTGGAGTCGCTCGACGGCGGCAAGGTAAGCCTCCGGGTGGGGTTTTCCTTGGCTCACGGTGTCTCCCGTGATGAGGAACTCAAAGTAGGGCTTGGAGAGGTTGGCCACGACCTCCCGCGCCATGGGGCCTTCCGACATGGTCACGAGGGCGCAGCGGACGCCTGATTGAAACAGTTCGTCAAGCAATTCCTTGGCACCGGGCCGCCACGGCACCTCGACGCGGAGACGGTCGATGACCCGGGCGCTCAAGGAGTCGACGATCTCGCGCTTTTCCAGGTTCACCCCAGCCGTTTGGAGGATGCCGGCCGAATGCATCAGCGACTGCCCTACGAGCTGCATGGCTTGTTCATGGCTCCAGGCGCCACCATGGGACTCCACGAGGGCGCGTTCCGCGGCAATCCAGTATGGCTCGGTGTCCACCAAGGTGCCATCCATGTCCCATAGTGCGGCTTTGAGCTCGGCTTTTACAAAGGGCTGGGTGGCTGAAGCAAGCATGCCTAAAGTCTACGTGGAACGACGGAAGGCAATTGCCGTTCTACGCCGGGGGCGAAGTGTGGCCACGCCGGTCACTTCACGCCATGCATGGGTGGCGGTGTTGGACGTAGGGTGAGTGAATGAACAGTTTGGACGGAGCCCCTGACGGACAGGCCACAACACCCGAGCCTGAGCGCCTTCTCCAGCCTGTAGCCGAAGGCCAGCGCATCACCGTGATGCTCGCGGCTTTCGAAGGTTGGAACGACGCCGGCGAGGCGGCCAGCGATTCCCTCCACTACTTGAACAAGTTGTGGCAAGGAAAGAAAGTGGCATCCGTTGATGCCGACGACTACTACGACTTCCAGTTCACCAGGCCGACCGTTCGACGCACGGCCGCCGGAACCCGCAAAGTGAAATGGCCTTCCACGCGCCTTTACAAGGCGAGCGTCCCGGACAGCAACGTCGACGTGGTGTTCGTGCTCGGCACCGAGCCTTCCTATCGCTGGCGCGCCTACACAGCCGAGCTTCTGGTCCACGCCGAGACGCTCAAGGTTGACTACGTGGTGCTGATCGGCGCGCTTTTGGCCGACGTACCGCACAGCCGGCCGATCCCCGTCAGCACTACCTCGGACGACAGCGGACTGCGGCAGCGCTTGAACCTTGAGGCGTCGCAGTACGAGGGGCCGGTAGGCATTGTGGGTGTGCTGGCGGAGTTCGCGCTGCTCGCGGGGTTGCCCACGGTGTCATTGTGGGCAGCCGTGCCGCACTATGTGGCCCAGCCACCGTCCCCCAAAGCGCAACTGGCCATCTTGAACCGGATCGAGGATCTGCTCCAGGTGCCCTTGGACACCCATGCCCTCAACGAGGAATCCGAGGCGTGGGAGCGCGGAGTGGACGAACTTGCCACGGAAGACCCGGAAATCGCCGCCTATGTGCGGCAGCTCGAAGAGGCCAAGGACACGGCCGACCTCCCGGAGGCCAGTGGCGAATCCATAGCGCGCGAATTCGAGCGCTACCTGAAGCGCAGGGGCAAGGACAAGCCCTGACGGGCCGTCTCCGGGGGTGCGGTGCGCATCTAAGCCAACGCGGGGTCACTTACGGCCCGTCCAAAGGGACATTATGGGCCGTAAGCGACCCCGCGTTGTTTGGATATTAGAGCTCGACGCCAAGCAATCCGTTGATCGCGTCGCTTACCAGCGCGGAATCGAAGGCGCCCGGATTCGCGTTGGACGGGTTGCCAAGGGCCGCAGCGGCCCAGGCATCGACGGCGGCAACCGCGCCGGGAGCGTTGAGGTCGTTGGCGAGCTCTGCACGCATCCGAGTGAGCAGCTGCGCCGCCGTCCCCTCGGGAGCGATATCCCGGGCCGCCCGCCACGTCTTGAGCCGTTCCTTGGCTTCTGCGAAGCCTTCATCGGTCCAGGACCAATCCGAGCGGTAGTGGTGGGCCAGGATCGCCAAGCGGATTGCGGCAGGTTCTTCGCCTGCGGCGCGAAGCTTGGACACGAGGACCAGGTTGCCCTTGGACTTGCTCATCTTTTCGCCGTCGAGGCCCACCATTCCGGCGTGGGCATAGTGGTGCGCCAAGGGAACGCCGCTGAGCGAATACGCGTGTCCGGCACCCATCTCGTGGTGCGGGAAGACGAGGTCCGATCCGCCGCCCTGCACGGTGAAGGGAGCCGGCAGGTACTTCTGGGCGATGACGGTGCATTCAATGTGCCAGCCCGGACGTCCGTCACCGAGGCTCGCGCCGGGCCAGTGCGGCTCGCCGTCGCGGGCAACGCGCCACAGCAAAGGATCAAGGGGATTCCGCTTCCCGGAACGGCCCGGATCGCCGCCGCGTTCGGCGAAAAGCTCCAGCATTTCCACTTCACCGAGCCCGGAGATGTCCCCGAGCGTCCACGCGTCCGGGCTATCCGACGCTTTGCCGGCTGCCTCGACGTCGTAATACACGTCGCCGTCGGGCTCGCCGCCGGTACCGTGCACGCGGTAGGCGAGTTTGTCCGCGATCAGTTTCTCAATGGCCGGGACAATCATCGGGATCGCCTCCACTGCGCCGATGTAATGGTTCGGGGCCAGCACGTTGAGGGCGTCCATGTCGGTATGGAAAAGCTCGATCTGGCTCGCCGCCAGCTCGCGCCAATCGACGCCGGTGGCGGTGCCGCGCTCAAGCAGGGGGTCGTCGACGTCGGTGACGTTCTGGACGTACGCGACCCGCTGGCCGCTGTCCCGCCATGCCCGGTTGAGCAGGTCGAAGGCGACATAGCTCGCCGCGTGTCCCATGTGGGTGGCGTCGTAGGGGGTGATGCCGCACACGTACATGGATTGCTCCGCGCGTGGCTCGACCTCCACCACGGCCCTGAGGGCGGTATCGAACAGCCTCAAAGAGGGCATGCTGCCGGGTAGTTCAGGCACAGGGCGGGAGATCCACGATTTCACAGCCTCAACCATAGTGCTAGGCGCTGATGACATTGAAACCGAGCAGTACATAGAGGGCGAGTCCCAGGAGAATGCGGTACCACACGAAGACGCGGTAGCTGTGGGTGGAGATGAATTTGAGGAACCAGCCGATGATGATGAAGCCCACAACAAAGGCGATAACCGTGGCCAAGGCTGTTTCCGGCAAGCCGAAAGGCCCGGTGATTCCTTCCTTCGACACCACCTTGTATAACTGGTAGAGGCCGCTGCCGAAGACCGCGGGTATGGCCAGCAGGAACGAATAGCGTGCAGCCGCCTCCCGGGTGTACCCCATCAACAGGCCGGCGGTGATGGTTCCCCCGGAGCGGGAGACGCCCGGGATGAGCGCCATCGCCTGAGCCAAGCCGTAAAGGATGCCATGCTTGAAGGTCAATTGGCTCAGCTCGCGTTCCTGCCGGCCCACGGCGTCGGCTACCGCAAGGATCATGCCGAAGACGATCAGCATGGTGGCCACGATCCACAAGCTACGCAGGACGGATTCGATCTGGTCCTGGAAGAGCAGGCCGAGAACGATGATCGGAAGGCTGCCGAGGATCACCAGCCACCCCATCCGCGCGTCGGGATCATCCCTGGAGACCTTGCCGCGCAACGATCCGAACCAGGCACGGACAATCCTGACGATGTCGCGCCAAAAGAAGACGATGACGGCCGTCTCGGTACCCAGTTGCGTGATGGCGGTGAAAGCAGCCCCGGGATCCGCCGCATTGGGCAGGAACGAGCCGACAATTCGCAGGTGCGCGCTTGAAGAAATCGGTAGGAATTCTGTCAGGCCCTGCACGAGGCCAAGGAAGGCTGCTTCTATCCAGTTCACGTGAATAGACCCTACGTCATGATCTAGGCGAACTCCCCGTAAGCTATCAGCTATGCAGCAGCGTTACGTCGGCAACAGCGGGTTTCGGGTGTCCACCCTTTCCCTGGGCACCATGTCCTGGGCGGAAGAAACGGACGAGCAGGATGCACGGGAGTTGCTCCATACGTTCATCGCCGCGGGCGGCACCATGATCGATACCGCGGCCTCCTACGCAGGCGGACAAGCCGAAGCACTCCTGGGCTCCATGCTGGGGGACGTCGTGTCGCGATCGGAGGTTGCCCTCTCCACGAAAGCGGGGATCTCGACGTCGGACAGCCGGCGCAGCGTGGACGCCTCCCGCGGAGCCATGCTGTCCGCCCTCGACGCGAGCCTTGCCCGTTTGCGGACTGACTACGTCGACATTTGGTTCGCGCAGGCCTGGGACGGCAACGTCCCGCTGGACGAAACGCTCTCCGCCCTTGACCTCGCGCTGCGCTCGGGACGCGCACGGTACGTCGGCATCTCCAACTACAACGGCTGGCAGACCGCCAAGGCCGCGGCTGTCGCAGGGTTCACCGTGGTGGCCAACCAATCCGAGTACTCGCTCCTGCACAGGAAGCCCGAAGACGAGCTGGTGCCCGCCGTCGAAGACGCAGGACTCGGACTCATGGCGTGGGGCCCCCTCGGCCGCGGGGTGCTCAGCGGCAAGTACCGTGGGCAGATTCCGTCTGAATCACGTGCGGCCGAAGGCCGCCTCAGCGGTTACGTCGAAAAGTACCTCGACGCGCGGGGGGCGCGGATCGTCGAAGCGGTGGCCATGGCCGCTCGTGGCCTGGGACGGTCCGCCGTGGACGTCTCGCTGAGCTGGTTGCTCTCCCGCCCAGGCGTCTCCACGGCCGTGGTCGGAGCACGCAATGCGGTCCAGCTCAAGGAACTGCTCGACGCACAGCTGGCGCCCCTTCCCGCTGAGATTTCCCGGGCATTGGAGGACGTTTCAGCGGTCTGACCTAGCTGTTACTCCGGCGCTGCCGGCCCCCCATTGCTGGCCTGCATTACTGAGCCTGCATCACTGATCAAGGATCTCCAGCTCGTCTTCATCGAGGAGTTCATTATTCTCCTCGTCGTCATCCTCTTCATCGTCGTCGAACACCTGAAGGGGTGTGACTTCCGAGTAGGCCTCGTATAGTGAGTCCTCATATACCTCAAAGGCATCTGCGACGGCAAAAAACGCTGCCTCCACGGTGGGATCTCCTTCGCCACGGCGGGCGGAAGCGGCAATCAGGTGCTCTTCCAAGGCGGCTGTCAATGACTGAAGCGCGACACGCGGATCGATGCTCATGACTTCACGTTAGCCCGAAAAAGACGAAAATGGAGAGGGATGAGAGAACAATTTCTGAGCAGTTCAGTGGAGCGTCAGCGGGACTACGCAAGGCAGTACGAGTATCTCGTGCTGACCGTCAGCCCTGACGATTCCTTGCCCGAGGCGCGACGTCGGCTCGTGGAGCACTCCGAATACGGCAAGTGGGAACTGGAGCGGAGCATCCTCTATATCGGCGGCGGTCGCCGGTTCTGGCTGCGCCGCAAGGTACTCAACGTGCAGCGCACCGTATAGCAGCACAGCCGTTATTTCAGGGTCCCGCGCTCCAGCTTCCGAGCGTTTCAGCTTTCGAGCGGGCCCAGCCACGCGTTGGCTACCGTGGTGTGCGCTGATTCATCGTTGGACGGATGGAAGATCCCGGCCAGCACATCGCGGTACAGCCGTTCGAGTTCCGAGCCGCGGAAGTAGCTTGAGCCTCCGGAAACCCGGATGGCCACATCCACCATGCTCCGGGCGTTCTCCGTGGCCCGCACCTTGAGGCCCACGAACTTTGGAAACCACTGCGCCCCGTGATCAACCACGGCATCCACGTCACGGGCCACCGAGGCCAACTGGGGCTGGATGGAATCCATGGCCATGGCGGCGTCAGCGATCTTCCAGCGGATGTCCGGGTCCTGCGAGAAGCTTCGGCCGCCGTACTTGGCCGAGGTCCGGCGCGTGACGGCATCGACGGCCAGCTTGAATGCCCGCTCCGCAATGCCCGTATAGACCGCGGCAAGTAGTGTTTCGAAGCACGCGAAGATCGCGAAGATCAACGGATCCTGATTGGGTCCTACAGGCAGTTTCCGGAAGATCCGCTCCGGCCGCACCACGGCACCGTGGAGAAGCGTGGTGTTCGACTGGCTCGCCCGCATGCCCAGGGTGTCCCAGTCATCCAGTGTCTCGTGGCCTGGCGAGTCCCGGTGGAGGAAGCCGAATACCAGCTCACCGCTCCCCTCCCGTGCGCCGCTGTCCTTGCCGAAGATGCCGAGGCGGGTCCACACCGGCGACAGGCTCGTGAAGATCTTCCGCCCGGTGAAGCTGTACCCGCCATCCGGCTGCGGTTCCGCCGTCGTGCCTGAATCAAAGAGCATGGAGTCGTTACCCGGTTCGGAAATCCCGAACGCAAAGACCTCGCCCTGTCCGGCCTCCTTCAGCACAAAGTCAAGGGAGCTGTCGCCACGGGCCGCCAGGACGTGCGCGACGCCGGTCCAGACCAGGTGCATGTTGACGGCCAATGCCGTGGCCGGAGCAGCCGTGGCAAGCCGGCGCTGAAGCGCCGCCGCGGCTTCGAGCCCGAGCCCCAGTCCGCCGTCGGACTCCGGAACGAAGATCTTCAGGCATCCCGCCGCGGCGAGCTCCTCAAGGTCCTCGTGGAAGAACACGTTGTTCCGGTCATAGCCTGCGGCCCGCGCCCGGATGCGCTCGAGCAGCTCGTCCGGCAGGATCTCCTCGGGAATCAAGGGGTTCTCCCTAGTAGTTACTGAGCAGGGTGTTGAGCACCCTGGATCCGAACTTGAGCGAATCGGCCGGAACCCGTTCGTCGACCCCGTGGAACATGCCCGTGAAGTCGAGCTCTTCCGGAAGCATCAGCGGGGCGAATCCGTAGCCTGTGATGCCGATCTTGCTGAGCGACTTGTTGTCGGTGCCGCCGGACAAGGTGTAAGGCAGGACCTTGGCGCCGGGGTCTTCCGTATGCAGGGCGTCGATCATGGCGTCCACCAGGTTGCCGGCAAACGGCACTTCCAGGGACACGTCCTTGTTGACGTAGCTGACCTCCACCCCGTCCCCAGCGAGTTTTTTGACGGTTTCGAAGACCAACTCCTGCTGGCCGGGCAGCGTGCGGCAGTCCACCAGCGCTTCCGCCGATTCGGGGATGACATTGTGCTTGTACCCGGAGCTCAACAAGGTGGGGTTCGAGGTGTTTTGCAGGGTAGCTCCGACGAAGCGCGCTACGGTGCCGAGTTCCTTGAGCAGTGTCTCGGGATTGTCCGGATCGAACTCGACGCCGGTCAGTTCCGTCACGCCGTCGAGGAACTGCCGGGTGGTGGGGGTCAGCTCAATCGGCCAGCGGTATTCGCCGATCCTGGAGACAGCCCCGGCCAGGCGGGTGATCGCATTGTCCGTGTTGATTTGCGAACCGTGCCCGGCCCTGCCGTGTGCCACGAGGCGCAGCCAGGAAAGGCCCTTTTCCGCCGTCTGGAGCAAGTAAGTGCGCTGGCCTCCGATGGTGGCCGAGAAGCCACCCACTTCGGAGATCGCTTCAGTGGCGCCGTCGAAGAGTTCCCTCCGGTGCTCGACGGCGTAGCGCGCGCCGTGGTTGCCTCCGGCTTCCTCGTCGGCGAAGAACGCGAAGATGATGTCGCGCTTGGGCTTGCGTCCCGTGCGGGCGAAGTCACGCATGACCGAGAGGATCATGGCGTCCATGTCCTTCATGTCCACGGCGCCGCGTCCCCAGATGAGTCCGTCCTTGAGTTCGCCGCTGAAGGGGTCAACAGTCCACTGGTCTTTGAGGGCCGGAACGACGTCGAGGTGGCCGTGCACCACGAGGGCGCCGGCCGAGGGGTCCTCGCCCGCCATGCGCGTGACCACATTGGCCCGGCCTGGAGCCGACTCAAAGATTTCCGCGTCCAATCCCACTTCATTAATTAACGCCGCCGTGTATTCAGCTGCGGCGCGCTCCCCGGGACCGGAATCGTCGCCGAAGTTCGAGGTGTCTATGCGGATGAGTTCCTGGCAGATCCGGACTACTTCGTCCTCGGGTCGGATATCAGTCATGGAACTCTCCTTGCTTGCTGGGATGGACGTACTCCGGCGGGAAGGCAGGTGGTGCTGACGCTCCCCGCGCGCTTCCCTCAGCCTACCCACCGCATGCCCGTTTGGCCGCGTGCTTTCCCGCGTTTTGGCGCCGATTGGCAGGCCCCAATTGCCGTTGACGGCGCCGTCTCGCGCTCCGGTTTTTTTATTTCCCAGAAACCGTGTTAGAGTTTTTCTCGCTGCTTCGGAGGAAAGAGAAGCGCCGAGAGGCGCAGAACGAACGCTCCGAACACCACCTGCGCGGGTGGCGGAATGGCAGACGCGCTAGCTTGAGGTGCTAGTCCTCGAAAGGGGGTGGGGGTTCAAGTCCCCCTCCGCGCACAATTGCAAGGCCTGGAATTATGATAATTCCAGGCCTTGTTTGTTTAACTTTGAATTTGCTTTTTCGGACGCTAATGCGGCGTTCATCACATTTATTGAATTGCATTGCCGCTCATTCATTCGAGGCAGTGACCAGGACTGCCGACCTCGCTCCGCGGGGGACGGCGACGGCGGCCGCCCACGTGGGTGACCGCCGTCGTCGTAGCCGTTCCTGAAACCCGAGACCGGAGCCTTACAGGGCCGTCACGGAGCCGCTGAAGTGCCTCCTGCCGCTTCGCGGACTCCAGGCGACGTAGTCCGAACGCTCCCACGAACCTGACGAGGAGTGGACCGTGCCGATTTCCAAGGCCACCCGCGCAGGGAGGTACACGGGTGCCTCGAAGTTCACGTCCCAGCGGAACGCTTCCGCCTTCACCGAGCCAACGTCGGCCAAGGCCCTGGAGGCGAGGTACATGCCGTGCGCGATTGACCGCGGCAGGCCCAGCGCCTTGGCCGAGAGGAGGCTCAGGTGAATCGGATTGAAATCTCCGGATACCGCAGCGTAAAGGCGGCCCGTATCCACGCCGAGCTGCCAGACTGCGGTTGGTGCGGGCGCCCTGAACTCCGCTGGCGCGGCGGCCTCGGCGGCCTTGTCGAATCCCGGAAGGAAGACCCCCTTGGCGAGGTACGTCGAGATGCCGCGCCAGAGCAGCGCCCCGTCATTGCTTGAGCGGACTTCGGCGACGACGTCCAGCTGGGTTCCAGCCCTGTGGCCGCGCATGTTATCGGCCCAGGACCGGACGTCGAGCGGTTCACTGAATTGAACGGGCCGCAACTGCTCCACCTGGTTCTTCAAATGGATCATCCCCAGCAACGGAAGCGGGAAGTCGTCCCGGTTCAGCACGCTCATGGAGACCGGAAACGCGAGGGCGTGGATGAAGCCGGCCCGCAGCGCGTCACTCGCGGTCTCCCCGATCAGGTGCTGGTACTCGGTGAGGTTCGCGACGTCGGCCCGCACCCCGCGGACCTCGTGGCTCCCCTGGGGCAGGGCGGTGGCAGCCGGGAACCCCAGCAACCTCCGCCGCGCCGCCGTCGCCGCCGCATTCACGTACAGCTTCGAGAGCGACGGCAGATCTCCCAGGATGAGGGGTTGTTCCGTGCTCATGCACCCACCAGGTTCTGTCCGCAGACCCTGAGGACTTCACCCGTGATACCTGCGGCCGCATCCGATGCCAGGAACGCAATTGCCTCCGCCACGTCTCCGGGCAGGCCGCCCTGCTGCAGCGAATTGAGCCTGCGGGCCACCTCCCGGGTGGCGAAGGGGATCCGGGCGGTCATGTCGGTCTCGATGAAGCCGGGCGCGACGGCGTTGATGGAGCCGCCGCGTTCTGCGAGCAAGGGCGCCGTGGCCCTGACCATGCCGATCACTCCCCCCTTGGAAGCCGCATAGTTGGTCTGCCCGCGGTTGCCGGCGATTCCGCTCGTGGACGCCACGGACACGATCCGGGGGGTCTTGTGCAGCAGGTCCGAGCCCAGGAGTGCCTCGTTGATCCGCAACTGCGAAGCGATGTTCACGCCGATGACGGAATTCCAGCGGCCCTCATCCATGTTGGCCAGGAGCTTGTCCCGGGTAATGCCGGCATTGTGGATGACGATATCGAGTCCGCCATGGCGTTCCACGGCGTGGTCGATGATGCGCTTCCCGGCGTCCTCAGCCGTGATGTCCAATTGCAGTGCAGTGCCATGGACCTCGTTGGCGACCTCGGCGAGGTGGTCCCCCGCAGCCGGAATATCCACCACCACGAGCCGCGCACCGTCCCTGTGCAGGGTCCGCGCGATCGCCGCTCCGATGCCGCGGGCGGCGCCCGTGACGACGGCGATCTTACCCGCCAAAGGCTTGTCGGCGTCGGCGGGAAGCCGGCCCGTGCCCGACGTGACCGTCAGGAATTGGCCATCCACGAATGCGGACCGACCGGACAGGAAAAAGCGCAGCGCCCCGAGCGTGCTGGGGCTCGTGGTGCCGGCGCCGTCCCCGAGGAGAATGCCGTTGGCCGTGGCACCTGCCCGGAGTTCCTTGGCCAGCGACCGCAGCAGTCCGTCGACTCCTTGCCGGCCGGCAGCAACGGCCGGATTGGCCGCGGAGGCGGAGGTGCGGGAGATCGTGACGACCCTTGCGCTGCGGGCCAAATCCCGGATCGACGGGGCCGCGGTGAGAACGGGTCCGGCAAGCTCATCGGGATGTTCGACGCCGTCGAGCACCAGGATGATCGCCCCCAGCCTTTCCTTGGGCAAGGCCGAACGCCGGACGTCGAGGCCCCAGCCCACCAGGGCGGCAGCCAATTCGTCGGAGCCCGCGGTCTTGCCGTTGCTGCTCCCGAGCACCAGGACGGGTCCCGGAACCAGCGGCTCTCCCGGCTGGTACCTCCGGAGTACGGCAGGTTGGGGCAGGCCGAGCTTTTTCGCCAGGTCCTTGCCGATCCCGTGGCTCACAAACTGTGTGTACTTGTCGGTCACGCCGGTTACCGACCTTCCGGAGCGGAGTACGCCTCAAGGATCGCCACGACTCCCTGCCCTCCGGCAGCGCAGATGGAGATCAGTCCGCGGGCCGGACGACCGTTCACCGGACCGTTCTCGTGGAGCATCTTCGCCAACGAAGCGACGATGCGTCCGCCAGTGGCGGCAAAGGGATGGCCGGCGGCGAGGGACGAGCCGTTGACGTTGAGCTTGGCACGGTCGATCTTGCCGAGTGAACCGTCCAATCCCAGCCGGGTGCGGCCGAATTCCTCGTCTTCCCACGCGGCGAGCGTACTCAGGACGGTTCCCGCAAAGGCTTCGTGGATTTCGAAGAAGTCGATGTCTTCGAAGGACAGCCCGTTGCGGGCCAGGAGCCGCGGCACTGCAAAGGCAGGAGCCATGAGGAGTCCGTCTTTGCCGTGGACGAAATCGACGGCGGCAGCCTCGCCGTCGACGACTACGGCCAGCTTGGGCAGGCCCCGGGCGTCCGCCCATTCCTCGCTGCCGAGGAGCACCGTGGAGGCACCGTCCGTGAGAGGGGTGGAGTTGCCGGCCGTCATGGTCGCCTCCGCGCCTAGGCTCTTGCCGAAGACGGGCTTGAGGGTAGCCAGCTTCTCCATGGACGTGTCGGGCCGGAGGTTCGAATCACGGCTCAGCCCCCGGTACGGAGTCACGAGGTCATCGAAGAAGCCACGTTCGTAGGCCGCGGCGAGATTGTGGTGGCTATTGAACGCGATCTCGTCCTGCGCCTCGCGGCTGATCTTCCACTGGGCCGTGGTCAGCGCCTGGTGCTCCCCCATGGACAGGCCGGTCCTGGGTTCTCCGGTGTTCGGAGCATCCGGGGCGAGGTCCTTGGGACGCAGCCGCGAGAGGACCTTGAGCCGATCGGGCAGGGATTTGGCGCGATGGAGGTCGAGCAGGACTTCGCGGAGGCCTTCGCTCACGGCAATGGGGGCATCCGAGGCAGAGTCGACGCCGCCCGCGATGGCCGAGTCGATCTGGCCCAGCTTGATCTTGTTGGCGAGGCCCAGGACGGTCTCAAGACCGGTGGCGCACGCCTGCTGGAGATCGTAGGCGGGCGTCTCCGGGGAAAGGGCCGAACCGAGGACCGCTTCGCGTGTCAGGTTGAAGTCGCGGGAGTGCTTCAGGACGGCTCCGGCGGCTACCTCACCGATCCGCTCCTCTTGAAGCCCGAAACGTGCGATCAGTCCGTCGAGGGCCGCCGTCAGCATGTCCTGGTTCGATGATTTGGTGTAGGCGCCCCCGGTCCGGGCAAAGGGAATCCTGTTCCCGCCAACCACCACGGCCCTGCGGAGCGTGCCCTGGGTTGCGGGGGATTCGTGTGGTGCGCTCGCGGAATGTGCTGCTGCAGGCATGCGTTTCTCCTTATGATCACATCGGGTTACTGATACCCAGCGTACCTGATACGCTGAGTATCGTGAACATCCCCAGCCTAGGACTTCCTGCCGAAAACGACGCCGGCCCTCCGCTCCCCGCGGACGGCGAGGCTCCCGCCGTCGACGGCCGCGCCGCCCGCTGGCAGGCCCACCGCGAAGAACGCCGACGCGACCTCATCAAGGCCGCCCGCAAGGCCGTCCATGCGCTGGGCAGCGACGCCTCCATGGAAGACATCGCGACCGCGGCAAGTACCTCCAAGTCGGTGTACTACCGGTACTTCGGGGACAAAGCCGGCCTCCAGCAGGCAATGGGCGAAGTAGTACTGGGACAAATGCAACGGCGGATGAAGGAAGCGGCCGAAAGCGCCCAGACTCCACGCGAAGGCTTGTTCGCCATGGTCTCCGCATACCTGCAGATGGCGGAGTCCAGCCCCGCCGTCTACGCGTTCATCACGCGGCTTTCCCAAGGGGAACCGTCGGCGCAAGACGCCATTGCCGCCTCGGGAGCTCTCGGCCACTTCTTCGAGTCGATCAGTGCCATGATCGCCCGGCCGATGCGCGAACACCTGGGGGCGGAAAAGGAAGCGTTGATCGACTACTGGCCCACCGCGGCCATCGGGTTGGTCCGCAACGCCGGCGAAAGGTGGCTCGGCAGCCCTGCCTCCGCCGCAAAACCCGACCAGGAAACGATGGCGGCCCGGATCACTGACTGGCTGTGCGTGGGAATCGCCCCGGAACTCAAGATCAACTCCCCTGAATATCAGCAATGACTCCACGTTGTTCGGAACCAAAGAAGGAATCACGATGACTGAAGTAGTGGACCGTACCTCCTCCAGCCGGGCGTCCGCCGGAACGCCGTCAACCCCGCAGCCCGTTGCGGCCGACCCTACCGTGGACGTCGCGGCCCTTGGCGAACTGTTGCTCGGCAAGTGGGCCCACATTCGCCACACGGCGCGTGACCTCGCGGGCCGCCCCGAGGTGCACAAGATCGAAGGCTTGACGCATACCGAACACCGCAAGCGCGTCTTCGGGCAGCTGAAGTACCTCGTGGACAACAATGCCGTGCACCGGGCTTTCCCCGCCAGCCTCGGCGGGTCGGATGACCACGGCGGCAACATCGCCGGCTTCGAGGAGCTCGTCACTGCGGATCCCTCACTGCAGATCAAGGCCGGCGTGCAATGGGGTCTCTTCGGTTCAGCGGTGATGCACCTCGGCACGGAGGAGCACCAGAACGCCTGGCTGCCCGGGATCATGAGCCTGGAGATCCCCGGCTGCTTCGCCATGACCGAAACCGGACACGGCTCCGACGTGGCGAGCATCGCCACCACGGCCACGTATGACGAGGCCACCCAGGAGTTCGTCATCAACACCCCGTTCCGCGCCGCATGGAAGGACTACATCGGCAACGCAGCCGAGGACGGCCTGGCCGCCGTCGTGTTCGCCCAACTGGTGACCCGCAACGTGAACCATGGCGTCCACGCGTTCTATGTCGAGCTGAGGGACCCGGACACCAAGGAGTTCCTGCCCGGAATCGGCGGCGACGACGACGGCGTCAAGGGCGGCTTGAACGGGATCGACAACGGCCGCCTGCACTTCAGCGATGTGCGTGTCCCGCGCACCAACCTGCTCAACCGCTACGGCAACGTCTCCCCCGAAGGCGAGTACACCTCGCCCATCGCGAGCCCCGGACGGCGATTCTTCACGATGCTCGGCACCCTGGTGCAAGGCCGGGTCTCCCTCGACGGAGCCGCCGTCGCCGCCAGCAAGGTGGCCTTGACCACCGCGATCCGGTACGCCGCCGAACGGCGCCAGTTCAACGCTTCTTCCCCTACCGACGAGGAGGTCCTGCTGGACTACCAGCGGCACCAGCGCCGCTTGTTCACCCGGCTTGCCACCACCTTTGCGGCGAGCTTCGCGCACGAGCAGCTGCTCGAAAAATTCGACGACGTCTTCTCCGGCCGTCACGACACCGACGCCGACCGCCAGGACCTCGAGACCCTCGCGGCGGCCCTCAAGCCCATGAGCACCTGGCACGCCCTCGACACGCTGCAAGAGTGCCGCGAGGCCTGCGGCGGCGCCGGATTCCTTATCGAGAACCGTTTCGCCTCGCTCCGTGCGGACCTGGACGTCTACGCCACTTTTGAGGGTGACAACACCGTGCTTCTCCAGCTCGTCGCCAAGCGCCTCCTGGCCGACTACGCCAAGGAGTTCCGCAACGTCGACTTTGGCGTGCTGGCCCGCTTCGTGGCTGCCCAGGCTGCCGACGTCGCCATCAACCGGACCGGCCTGCGGCAAGTGGCACAGTTCGTGGCAGACACCGGATCAGTCCAGAAAGCCGCTCTGGCCCTGCGCGACGAAGAAGGCCAACGCACGCTCCTGACAGACCGGGTGCAGTCCATGGTGGCTGAGGTGGGCTCTGCTCTCAAGGGTGCGAACAAGCTCCCGCAGCATCAGGGCGCCGCATTGTTCAACCAGCACCAGGACGATTTGATTGAAGCCGCCCAGGCCCACGCCGAACTGCTGCAATGGGAAGCGTTCACGGAAGCCCTCGGCAAGGTCGGCGATCCGGATACCTTGAAAGTGCTGACCTGGCTCCGCGACCTGTTCGGCCTCTCGCTCATCGAAAAGCACCTCTCCTGGTACCTCATGAACGGCCGCCTTTCCATGCAGCGCGGACGCACCGTGGGGGCCTACATCAACCGGCTGCTCGTCAAGATCCGTCCCCACGCCCTCGACCTGGTCGATTCCTTCGGCTACGGTCAGGAGCACTTGCGGGCGCCCATCGCCTCGGGGGCCGAGAAGGTCCGACAGGACGAGGCCCGCGGCTACTTCCAGGCGCAACGGGCAGGCGGCAACGCCCCCGCCGAGGAGAAGAGCCTCCTCGCCTTGAAGGGGAGGAAAGCCGGCTAGCATCCTGCCGTGACCGGCCGGTGAACAGTTGCCGAATCCTTTAACGACGACGGCGGCGCCGCACCCCCGCTGAGGGGCCCGGCGCCGCCGTCGTTCTTTCCCAACTAGCTCGCATTTGTTGTCGTTATGAGCCCTCAAAACGACGTTAACTGCGAGTTAGTTGGGCTGGTGGGTCAGGGGGCGAGGACTGAGCGGTACACCTCGAGGGTTGTTTCGGTGATCGACTCCCAGGAGAAGTGCTCCTCCGCCCGGACGCGGCCCGCGGCGCCCATGACCTTGGCCCGTGCGGGATCGGACACCACCTCGTTGAGGGCAGCGGCGAAATCGGCGACGAACTTCTCGGGATCCAGCGGGGTGCCGGTACCGTCCGTGACCTGCTCCAGCTCCACCAGCAGTCCCGTTTCGCCGTGCTGAACCACCTCGGGGATGCCGCCCGTTGCGCTCGCCACCACGGCTGCGCCACAGGCCATGGCCTCGAGGTTGACGATGCCGAGGGGCTCGTAGATCGACGGGCAGGCGAAGGCCGTCGCATGGCTTAGCACCTGGATGAGCTCATGCCGCGGAAGCATGCGTTCGATCACCAGGACCCCGTCGCGCTTGCTCTGCAGGTCGCCGATGAGCCGGGCCGTTTCCGCTGCGAGTTCCGGGGTGTCCGCCGCACCCAGGCAAAGCACAAGCTGCACATCGTCGGGGAGGCTCGCGGCCGCCTTCAAGAGGTACGGAACACCCTTCTGGCGCGTGTTGCGTCCCACGAAGACCACACTGGGCTTCGCGGGGTCGATGCCGAGGGCGCGAATAGCGTCTTCGCCGTGGTCCGGCTGCCACATCTCGACGTCGATGCCGTTGTGTACCACTCGCACCTTGGCCGGGTCCACGTTCGGATAGCTGCGCAGGATGTCTTTCCGCATGCCTTCCGAGACGGCGATGATGGCCGCCGCGGCCTCATAGGCGGTCTTTTCAACCCATGAGGACAGCGCGTAGCCACCACCGAGCTGCTCCGCTTTCCACGGCCGCAACGGCTCCAGGCTATGGGCGCTGAGCACATGAGGTATCCCATGCAACAGCGACGCCAGGTGGCCGGCCATGTTGGCGTACCAGGTATGGGAGTGGACCAGGTCCGCTCCGGCGATGTCCGGCACGATGCGCAAATCCACCCCGAGGGTCTGGACGGCGGCATTCGCAGCCCCCAGATCATCCGGAGTGGAATACGACGTCACCGTCGCACCGTGGAAGTCCGCATCACGGGGCGCGCCGAAGGCACGCACCTGCAGATCCACATGCTTCGCCAAGACGCGGCTGAGCTCGGCAACATGCACACCGGCCCCGCCATAGATTTCGGGTGGAAACTCTTTAGTCACAATGTCTACGCGCACGCTACCTAACGTAGTCCTTCCGGAGTATGTGTTCTAGTGTGAAAGGGTCCGGCAACCCGGGCTTTTTTCGGGGGCTACAAAGACGTACAGGGAGAGCAAACACCATGGCGTTGAAGAAAGTATTGTCAATTGTGTTGGCTGGCGGCGAAGGAAACCGCCTTATGCCATTGACGGCAGACAGGGCAAAACCTGCGGTGCCGTTTGCGGGGGGCTATCGATTGATCGATTTCGCTCTCTCGAATCTGGTCAATTCCGGGTACCTCCAGATCGTGGTGTTGACCCAGTACAAATCGCACAGTCTTGACCGCCACATTTCCGAGACCTGGCGGATGTCCACCCAGCTGGGAAGATACGTGGCCTCGGTTCCCGCCCAGCAGCGCGTGGGCAAGAGCTGGTTCCTCGGCAGCGCGAATGCCATCTACCAGTCCCTGAACCTCATTCACGACGCCAACCCCGACATTGTTGTCGTTGTCGGTGCGGACCACGTTTACCGCATGGACTTCCAGCAGATGGTCCAACAGCATGTGGCCAGCGGCGCCAAGGCCACAGTTGCGGCCGTCCGACAGCCGCTGAACATGGCCAACCAGTTCGGCGTGATCGAGGTCGACAAGAACGATCCGCAGAAAATTTCGGCGTTCGTGGAGAAGCCTGCCGAAACGGAAGGCCTCGCCGCTGATCCCTCGCAGTTCCTTGCCTCCATGGGCAACTATGTCTTCGACGCCGACGCCCTGGTGGAAGCACTTCGCATCGATGCGGAGCGCCTGGACACCAAACACGACATGGGAGGCGACATCATCCCCTACTTCGTGTCACAGGGTGAGGCGGGCGTCTACGACTTCACGCTCAACGATATTCCCGGTTCAACAGAGCGCGACCGCACGTACTGGCGCGATGTTGGAACCATCGATTCGTTCTATGACGCCCACATGGACCTGATTTCACCCGTTCCGATATTCAACCTGTACAACTCGGAATGGCCCATCTACACGCGGCAGAGTATTTCACCGCCGGCTAAGTTCGTCCGGGGCGAGAACAGCACCGTGGGCACCGCGCTGGACTCCATCGTGGCCAGTGGCTCGGTAATCTCCGGCGGAATCGTGGAAGGGTCCGTGCTGTCCAACGATGTTTACGTAGGACCGGCCACCAGGGTCCAGGACTCGGTGCTGATGGACAAGGTGCGCATCGGTGCAGGTGCCGTGGTCAAGCGAGCCATCATCGACAAAAACGTGAAAGTGCCCGCCGGGGCTGCCATTGGCTTGGATCCCGACCTCGACCGGGCCCGCGGCTTCAAGGTCACCGAATCCGGAATCACCGTGCTCGCAAAGGACCAGGTGGTACCAGAGCCGGAGGCCTCCGAGCTCGCCCTGGCGGCTGAATACCGCCGCTCGGTGCCGGAGGCGATCAAGGCTGCCACCGAGAAGTTCCCCGACATCAGGGACTCCGCGGAGCAGGTCACGAAAATCCAGGCTTCCTCGGTAGAGGTCTGACCCGGAACCCCGGAACCAGGACAGCCCCCCGGCCTCCCGGGCGGCAGCAGGCCTCCCGCCACTGCCGCACGGGAGGCTTTGCTGTGCCCGACCCTGTAAAATTGACCCAATGAGCCCCGCCGATTTGACGCCTGAAGAGATCCAGGCCTGCCTCAAGGTCTTGAACACCATCCACGCCTACGACGAGGAGCACCCGGACTACGTCGCCATCCGTCGTGCCACGGGAAAGATGTTCAAGGCCGTCAAGCGGCACCGCCGGGTCACCAAGCGGGACGAGATCGCGGAAGCCGATCGTGCTGTCATTGCGTTGACTGCCACCGCAGCCCCGGACAGGATCGACGACGAGACCCGCGGGAACAAGCTGGCTACCTCGGCCACGGGCGAAATCGCGGGCCACCTCATCCGGTCCAGGCCCTGCTACATCTGCAAGCAGCACTACACGCAAGTAGACGCGTTCTACCACCAGTTGTGCCCGGAATGCGCGGCCTTCAGCCACAGTAAGCGCGATGCCCGCACGGACCTCAGCGGACGCCGTGCCCTCCTGACGGGCGGGCGGGCCAAGATCGGCATGTACATCGCCCTCCGCTTGCTCCGCGACGGCGCGCACACCACCATCACCACCCGCTTCCCCAAGGACGCGGCACGACGTTTCGCCGCCATGGAAGACAGCGTGGACTGGCTGCACCGGCTCAGGATTGTGGGCATTGACCTCCGGGATCCCTCACAGGTCATGGCGCTCACGGACTCCCTCAACGAAGCCGGCCCGCTCGACATCATCATCAACAACGCCGCCCAGACTGTCCGGCGTTCGGGGAATGCGTACAAGCCCCTGGTGGATGCCGAGGATGAGCCCCTGCCCGAGGCCCTGCAGGCAGCCAACGGCGGTCCGGAGCTGGTCACCTTCGGCCATGCCCACGACAAGCACCCCTTGGCCATCACCCAAAGCGTCACCGATCATCCCGTGCTGGCAGGTGATGCGATTACCTCGCTCGCATTGTCCACGGGCTCCGCGTCGTTGGCGCGGATCGCGACAGGTACCGCGATCGACGCCGGCGGCCTGGTTCCCGACCTTGCGGCCATCAACAGCTGGACCCAAGTGGTGGACGAAGTCGATCCGCTCGAGATGCTCGAGGTTCAGCTCTGCAACGTCACGGCGCCGTTCCTGCTGGTCAGCCGGCTCCGGGGCGCCATGAAGCGCTCCACGGCACACCGAAAGTACATCGTGAACGTCTCTGCCATGGAAGGGCAGTTCTCCCGCGCCTACAAAGGCCCGGGGCACCCGCATACCAACATGGCAAAAGCCGCGTTGAACATGATGACCCGGACCAGCGCACAAGAGATGCTGGACAGCGACCGGATCCTGATGACCGCCGTCGACACCGGATGGATCACTGATGAACGCCCGCATTACACCAAGGTGCGGCTCATGGAGGAAGGCTTCCATGCTCCGCTCGACCTGGTCGATGGTGCGGCGCGTGTCTACGATCCGATCGTGATGGGCGAAAACGGCGAAGACCAGTACGGCGTCTTCCTGAAGGACTACAAGCCCTCCCCCTGGTAAGACCAGGCGGAGGGCCGCGTGCCTCCTAGGTGAGCCGGGTGATCTCGACGGTCACGGTGAGACCCGAGCCGCCGCCCCCGGACAGGATGCCCTTCAGGGGAGGCACGTCCCGGTAGTCCCGGCCGCGCGCCACGGTGACGTGGAGGTCTCCGGCAGGCTTGTGGTTGGTGGGATCCCAGCTGCGCCATTCGCCGTCCCACCATTCCAGCCACGCGTGGGATTGGCCCGCGACTGTTTCACCGATCTCGGCCGTGGGCCGCGGATGGATGTAACCGGACACGTACCGGGCAGGGATGCCGCAACTGCGGAGGGAGCCGATGGCCAAGTGCGCCAGGTCCTGGCAGACTCCCTGACGCTGGTTCCAGGCTTCCTCGGCGTTGGTGGTAACGCCAGTGGTGCCCTTCACATAGCTCATTTCGCCGCGCATCCATTCGAAGATGGCCATGGCCGTCTCGTGCGGATTCTTGCCGGCCACGACGGCTGGAATGATCCCGAGGACTTCCTCCCCCGGACCGGTGAGCTGCGACTGGGGCAACCAGTCGCTGAACTGGTCCCGGATCTCGTCGGAAGCCATCACATCCCAGCCGACGATCTCTTCGTCCAGGGCCATCCGTTCCACCCGGTGGACCTCAACGGTGGTGGTGGCCACCACTTCGAGGCGCTCGTGCGGCATCTGCATATCGAAGGCGGTGACGCGGGTGCCCCAATAGTCACGGTAGGTGCTCACCGCAGCCTGCGACGGGGTGATCTTCAGCGAGGACTCAAGCACCACTTGTTGCGGATCGGTCAGCGGGGTCATGCGCGCCTCGTTGTACGACAGGGTCACGCGGCGGTTGTATTTGTAGGCCGTCTTGTGGACGATGCTCAGCCGGGTCATGAAACTTCTCCCACCCAGGCCAGTTCATCCGCCTGATTGAAGTACTTACGGGAAATCGCGTCGGACGCCTGTGTGACGGCCTTCTGCACCCGGTCCATATGCTCGGGCAGCTCGGACATGAGATCGTCCGTGCGGTGGAACTCAAGGAAGGTACGGGCCTGGCCGACGATCCGGCGGGCGTCATTGATGAAGCCCACCCGCTGTGCCGAGGGATCCAACTTCGCGAGGCACTCGTCGGCGTCGCGCAGGGCGAAGACGATGGAGCGCGGGAACAAACGGTCCAGCAGAAGGAACTCGGCAGCGTGCTGGTCTCCGAAGGCCGCACGGCGGGTCCGCAGGAATGACTCGTAGGCCCCGGCGCAACGCAGCATGTTCACCCAGGACATTCCCGCGGAGAGGACATCCCTGGTGGACAGCATCCGCGCGGTCATATCGGCCCGTTCGAGCGAGCGGCCGAGGACCAGGAAGAGCCAGCTTTCGTCGTGGCTCACTGTGGTGTCCGCGAGGCCCCTGACCATGGCGGTGCGTTCCAGTACCCAGTTGCAGAAACGGTACGTCCCCACGACATCCTTGCGATGCTGGTTCAGCCCGTAGTACGTGGTGTTGAGGCTCTCCCACAATGAGGAGGACACGGTCTCGCGCGCACGCCGCGCATTCTCCCGCGCAGCCCCCAGGGACCCGGCAATGGAGGTGGCACTCGTCTTGTCATAAGCGAGGGCGTGAAGCAGCTCCGGCAAGCCGAACTCCTCGCTCTGCGGCCGGGCTCCCATGACAGCCAGGAGTTCCCTCGCCACGCTGCGTTGTTCCTCGAGCGGAAGGTGGTTCAGGCGTTCGAGATGGACGTCCAGGATTCTGGCCGTTCCGTCGGCCCGCTCCACATAACGGCCGATCCAGAAAAGGGATTCAGCAATACGGCTCAGCATGTGGCTGTGCCTCCTTCGGGTCCTGCGTTGTAACGATGGATGTGTCCTGCTCCGGCACCACGGCGTGACCGATCACTGCTGCTGGTCCGATTGGCGGTCCCGCCAGTTGCTTTCGACCGGCCAGACCGAGACCTGTTCACGGACCGTGATGGCCGAACGGGGCAGCTCTGCCGCGGGCAATTGCGGGGAGTCCGAGAGTACCCACGTGTCCTTGGAACCACCACCCTGTGAAGAGTTCACGATCAGCGAGCCCTCCTTCAGTGCCACCCGGGTCAGTCCGCCCGGCAGCACCCAGACGTCGTCGCCGTCGTTCACTGCGAATGGACGCAGGTCCACGTGGCGGGGCCCGAAGCGGTCTCCCGAGAGGGTGGGCACGGTGGAAAGCTGCAGCACGGGCTGCGCGATCCAACCTCGCGGATCCGCCAGCACCCGCTTCCGCAAAGCATCCAGCTCGTCCCGTGAAGCATCCGGACCGATCACCAGGCCCTTGCCTCCGGACCCGTCGACCGGCTTGACCACGAGTTCCTCGAGCCGGTCGAGGACCTGCTCGCGGGCTTCCTTCTCTTCGAGCCGGAAAGTCTCCACGTTGGCGATCACCGGCTCTTCGTGCAGGTAGTACCGGATCAGGTCAGGCACGTAGGAATAGACCAGCTTGTCATCGGCCACCCCGTTTCCAACGGCGTTCGCGATGGTCACTCCGCCTGCCCGGGCCGCGTTCACCAGTCCCGGACAACCGAGCATGGAATCGGAGCGGAACTGCAGCGGATCCAGGAACTCGTCGTCGATCCGCTTGTAAATCACATCCACGCGCTGCTCACCGGCGGTGGTGCGCATGTAGACCCGGTTTCCGCGGCAGATGAGGTCCCTGCCCTCGACCAGTTCGACGCCCATCAACCCGGCCAGCAGGGTGTGTTCGAAGTAGGCACTGTTGAAGACCCCGGGGGTCAAGACCACCACGGTCGGGTCGTCCACCCCGGAGGGGGCCGTCTTGCGCAATGCCGAGAGCAAGCGGCGCGGGTATTCCTCGACCGGACGGATGTGCTGCTGCCCGAACGCTTCCGGCAAACCCTTTGCCATCGCCCGGCGGTTCTCCAACACGTAGGACACGCCCGAAGGCACGCGGACGTTGTCCTCCAGCACCCGGAACGTGCCGGCCGCATCGCGGACCACGTCGATACCGGAGACATGCACGCGCACGCCTCCCGCCGGCTCGAAACCATGCACCGCCCGATGGAAATGGGCACTCGTGGTGACCAATGCCCGCGGCACGACGCCGTCAGCGACCACCGTCATGCGGCCGTAGACATCATCCAGGAACGCCTCCAACGCGCGGACGCGCTGCTTTACCCCCCGTTCAAGCACATCCCACTCATCAGCCGGAATCACCCTCGGCACGATATCTAGCGGGAAGGGTCTCTCCTCCCCCGCATAATCGAAGGTCACGCCCCGGTCCAGGAAGGTCCGCGCCATCGACTCAGCGCGGGCGCTCACATCGGCAAGCGAAAGCTCGCGGAGTGCGCCGTCCACCTGGCCGTATGATTTTCGGGCAACGGTGCCTGGGGCGAACATTTCGTCGTAGGCGCCGGAACGGACGGCGGCCTCGGAGTAATCCCGGAATAGCTCTGACATGGGATTCAGACAATCACCTTTTCGATTACGAACGCATTTCGCGTTCTGCATGTTGCGACACCAAGTGTGAACCCGGTTCGCATTTCAGCGCCTGCATGCATCAAGGTTGACGAATGCACCCCAAGCGTTTGCCGATCCCCGTCTCCCGATGGGGAGCCGGGATCGTCATGGCAGTGGCAGCCACCGGACTTGCCTTCAGTGTCCATGCCCTGCTTCCCCCCATCCCTGCCATGACAGCCGCTGTAGCGCTGGGTTTGTTAGCTGCAAATATACCGGGCACAGCAACCTGGGCTGCCGGACGCGCCCGCCCGGGCCTCGACTTCGCCGGCAAGCACCACATGCGGGCAGGCATCGTGTTGCTGGGACTGAAGGTCAGCGTTGTGGATGTCCTCAACCTCGGCTGGTTTGCGCTCGTCCTGATTGCCGCCGTCGTGCTCCTCAGTTTCGCAGGCACCTACGGGCTGGCCCGGCTGGTAAAGCTTCCGCGCGATGGCGCCCTCCTGATAGCCACCGGCTTCTCCATTTGCGGGGCCTCGGCGATCGGAGCGATGGCCGCGGTGCGCCGCATCAAACACCAGGACACGGTCCTGCCCGTTGCCCTGGTGACCCTGTGCGGAACGCTCGCCATCGGCGTCCTGCCCCTGCTCATGCACCCCTTGGGCCTGAGCCCCGAACAATTCGGGGCGTGGACCGGCGCCTCGGTCCACGACGTCGGACAAGTGGTAGCTACCGCCCAGACCGCCGGCCCGGCGGCGCTGGCGCTCGCCGTCGTCGTGAAACTGACCAGGGTGGTCCTGCTGGCCCCCGTCGTCGCCGGAGCGGGCCTTGCGCAACGCTCGTCCATGAGGCTGAAGTCGCGCAACGGCGCCGAGGCCGACGACGACGGCGGTAAGTTCCCGCCGATCGTCCCTCTCTTCGTGCTCGGGTTCATCGCGATGGTGGCCGTGCGTTCCGTGGGCGGTCTGGGCCCTGGCGTGCTGGACGCCGCGGGAGGGCTGCAGGACATCCTGCTCGCCTCGGCCTTGTTCGGGCTGGGTTCCGCGGTCCGCGTCCGTACCCTCTTGCATACTGGCGGCCGTGCCGTGCTCGTAGCGCTTTGCTCCTGGTTCCTTATCGCCCTCCTGGGCTTGGGTGCGGTCTTGCTCATGATTAGATAGCGGGGTGTCGAATCACAACTTGGCGCGCGCCGAAGCCGCCACCCGTTCAGCCCTGATCAGCACCCACAGCTACGATGTCTCCCTTGACGTCCGCGAAGCCTCCGATGCCGGAGTGCCGGGGTACACGAGCCGCAGCGTCATCAACTTCTCCGCGGAGCCCGGCTCCTCCACGTTCCTGGATTTCATCCACGGCGGCGTGCACAGCGTCTTCCTCAACGGAAAAGGACTCGACATCGCCGAGGTGGTGGACGGCGACAGGATCCACCTCAACAATCTCCAGGCCGAAAACCAGGTCACGGTCACCGGAACCGCCCTTTACAGCAGATCCGGCGAGGGCATGCACCGCTTCGTCGACCCCGCAGACGGGCAGTGCTACCTCTACACGCAATACGAACCGGCGGATGCCCGCCGCGTCTTCGCGAACTTCGAGCAGCCGGACCTGAAAGCCGAATTCACCTTCCACGTCATGGCACCGTCCGCCTGGCAGGTGGCTTCGAACGGCGCCGAGGTCTCCCGGACGCAATTGACGAGCGATCCGGCCACGAGCCGCTGGGACTTCGCCACCACCAAGCGGATGTCCACCTACATCACCACCGTTCTCGCCGGTCCCTATTTCCGCGCCGAGGACCATTGGAGCACGACGCTCGACGACGGGACGAACCTTGAGGTTCCGCTGGCGCTCTATTGCCGCGCATCCATGCAGGAGTCCTTCGACGCCGCGGAACTTTTCCGGCTGACGAAGAACGGCTTGGACTTCTTCAACGATCTCTTCGACTACCCGTACCCGTGGGGCAAGTACGATCAGGCGTTCGTGCCGGAGTACAACCTCGGCGCGATGGAAAATCCCGGGCTCGTCACCTTCACGGAGAAGTACGTCTTCACCTCGCGGGCCACCGATGCCCAGTACCAGGCCCGCGCCAACACCCTCATGCACGAGATGGCCCACATGTGGTTCGGCGACCTCGTGACCATGACTTGGTGGGACGACCTCTGGCTCAAGGAATCCTTCGCCGACTACATGGGCACACTCGGCGTGGACAAGGCCACGGACTGGGACAGCGCGTGGGTGAATTTCGCGAACAAGCGCAAGTCCTGGGCGTACCTGCAGGACCAGTTGCCCACCACCCACCCGATCGTCGCCGACATTCCGGACCTGGAAGCCGCCAAGCAGAACTTCGACGGCATTACTTATGCCAAGGGCGCGTCCGTGCTCAAGCAATTGGTAGCCTACGTCGGTTTCGAGGCGTTCATTGCCGGCTCGCGGCGCTACTTCAAGGATCATGAGTACGGCAACACCTCGCTCGCCGACCTCCTCGAAGCCCTGGGCGCGGCATCCGGCCGGGACCTTGGAACCTGGGCCCGGCAATGGCTGCAGACCTCGGGCATCTCCACCCTTGCGGCGGAGATCTCGGGGAATGGCGATGCCATGGCAGCGGTCACCCTGCGGCAGGACTCCGTGGATCCCGTCACGGGCAAGCAGGAACACCGGCCGCATAGGCTCAGGATCGGTCTTTACACCTTTGACGACGACGGCCGGTTGCTCCGCACGGAGGGCATCGAGCTCGACGCCGACGGTGCCGACACCCCCGTCGCGGAACTCGCGGGCAAACCGCGCCCGGCCCTCCTTCTCGTCAACGACGAGGACCTCAGCTATGCCAAGGTCCGCCTGGATGCGGGGTCCGAGGCAACGGTACGTTCCTCCCTGGACCGCCTCAGCGACCCTATGGCCCGGGCCTTGTGCTGGACTGCTTTGTGGGATTCGGCGCGCGACGCCGTCACTCCGGCGGCGCTGTACGTCACCGCCGTCGAACGCTTCGCCCCGGCCGAACCGGGAATCGGCGTGCTCCTCAACGTCCTGGGCAACGCCGTGACCGCCGTCGAGCGTTACGTCCCTGCTCCGCAGCGCGATGAGGTCCGGAAGGGCCTGATGGCGGCTAGCGCGATGCAGCTGAGGACCTCCCAGCCGGGTTCCGACCAGCAACTCGCGTGGGCCAGGACCCTGGCGGAGTTGTCGCGCCATGACGGCGCGTATGTTGAGTACTTCCGCGGCATTCTCTCCGGAAGCGTGACAGTGCACGGCCTCACGGTGGATGCGGATCTCCGGTGGAGCCTGTGGCAAGCATTGGCAGCCAACGGAGCGGCCACGCTCTCGGAACTGGATGCCGAGCTCGCCGTGGACCGCACCGCGTCGGGACGCGAAGGCCATGCCCTGGCCGCGGCTGCCCGTCCGAATGCCGACGTCAAGACGGCCGCATGGAATGCCGCCGTCAACGACACCGGGCTCTCCAATGAGATTCTGAGCGCGACCATCGCAGGATTCGCCCTTGCACCGTCCGGACTCCTGGATGGCTTCACGGAACCGTACTTCACCTGCTTGGAGGATGTCTGGCAGTCCCGGAGCATCGAGATCGCAAGCCGGATTGTGCGGGGCTTGTTCCCCACAACCCAGGATCTGCGGGACGGCATGGCTCCGGCGGATCATCCGGTGCTCCGGCGCACGGACGAGTGGCTGAGCGCCCACACGGCGGCTCCGCGCGGGCTCCGGCGCATCGTCATCGAGCAGCGAAGCCACTTGTTCCGGGCCCTGACGGCCCAAGCGGCCGGCTTCCAGGTGGCCGGCTAAGGAACACGGTGCAGCCATTCTTCGGTACCGAACTTTGACTGCACCCGTTCCCGGGCTATTGCCAGTTCGGCGTCGGTGATGCGGGACTCCGCGGCGCCGTAGCGCTCGGTGAAAACCTCCTGCATGGCTTTGATGATGTCCGTCCGCGCCAGTCCGGTTTGCCGCCGGAGCGGATCGACGCGCTTCTTTGCGCTGCGGGTTCCTTTGTCGGAGAGCTTTTCCTTGCCGATGCGCAGGACCTCGACCATCTTGTCGGCGTCGATGTCATAGCTCATGGTGACGTGGTGCAGCATTCCGCCGTTGGCGAGGCGCTTTTGCGCGGCGCCGCCGATCTTGCCTTGCTCGGTGGCGATGTCATTGAGCGGGACGTAGAACGCCGAAATGCCCAGTTTTTCCAAAGCGGCCATGACCCATGCATCCAGGAAGGCATAGGAATCGGCAAAACTGATGCCATCCGCCAGGCTCTGCGGCACATGAAGCGAATAGGTGATGCAGTTCCCGGCTTCCATGAACATGGCTCCCCCGCCGCTGATGCGACGGACCACCGTGATGCCGTGGCGCGCCACGCCGTCGGGATCCACCTCGTTGCGGTAGGACTGGAAGCTGCCGATCACCACTGACGGCTCTTCCCAGTCCCAGAAGCGCAAGGTGGGGCTGCGCAGCCCGGCCCCGACCTGCTCGGTGAGGACCTCGTCCAACGCGACGTTGAGGTGCGTGGGAAGGACCGACGGCGGGATGACCTCCCATTGGTGGTCCGCCCACCCGCTGGCCTTGGACAGCGCCCTGCGGACAGTGACGGCGACCGCGTCGGCTGAGAAGCCGAACAGGACGGTGTCCGCGGGCAATGCGGCGGAGACGGCTGCGGAGATCTCCACCGGCGTCGAACTTTCCGGAAGGCCCGTGAGCGCCCGGTTGATGTCCAGGAGAGCCTCGTCCGGTTCCAGGAAGAAGTCCCCGCTGAGCGAGACGTGCGCGAACCGCCCGTCCACGACGTCGAGGTCGATCACCACGAGCTTGCCGCCGGGGACCTTGTACTCGCCATGGAGCCGGGGTTCGGCATCTTGGAATGCCATGCTGGAAGTCATGGCTTCCATCCTGCCGGAAAACGCAAAAGCCCGCAGCCACCGGAGGTCCGGCGGGTGCGGGCTTTCACAGAAGCTTGGAGGTGAAGTTGTTTACTTCTTGCCGCCGAAGCCCTTGAAGCGAGCGTTGAAGCGCTCGACGCGGCCTGCAGAGTCCATGATGCGCTGCTTGCCCGTGTAGAACGGGTGGGACTCCGAGGAGATTTCGACGTCGATGACCGGGTAGGTGTTGCCGTCTTCCCACTCGATGGTCTTGGAAGAAGACACGGTGGACTTGGTCAGGAACTTGACGCCGGAAGCCAGGTCGTTGAATACAACAGCTTCGTACTTCGGGTGGATATCAGACTTCATAATGGGACCTTTTGTTCACGCAGCTGGATTTTGCCAGCTGCCAGGTATGAATGGATTCGGTCCGCGCACTGAAACAGATACCCAGTGCCGGGCCAACAATCAATCATAGCGGAAACCACACCTTGCTTGAACCAACCGCGTCAGTCGCGCGGGCGCAGTTCCCAGAAGGCCACGGCCGAGGCGGCAGCGACGTTGAGCGAGTCGACGCCCGCGCGCATGGGAATCCTTACGGCGAGGTCGACGGCGGCGAGCGTCTCCGGGCTCATGCCCGCGCCTTCAGTGCCGAGGACGAGGGCGAGCTTTCCGGGATTGCCGGCGGCAAGATCGTCGAGGTCCACTGCGTCGTCGGTCAGCTCCATGGCGGCGACGGTGAAGCCCTGCTCTTTGAGCCGTTCAAGGTCTCCCGGCCAGGACTCGAGCCGCGCCCAGAGAACCTGGAACACAGTGCCCATGCTCACCCGGACGCTGCGGCGGTACAGGGGATCCCCGCAGCGCGGGGACACGAGCACGGCGTCCACTCCGAGCGCGGCCGCGGAACGGAAGATGGCGCCGACATTCGTGTGGTCGACGACGTCCTCGAGGACCGCCACGCGCTGTGCCCCGGCCAGGAGTTCCTCAAGGGGCACCGGCGCGGGCCGATGCATGGCAGCCATGGCACCGCGGTGCAGATGGAATCCCGTGATTTCTTCGAGCAGGGAAGCCTTGCCGATATAGACCGGTACCTCGGGGAACTGTTGGAAAACGTCGTCGAGGTCTTCCAGCCATTTCTCTGCCAGGAAGAAGGAACGGGGCTGGTGGCCGGCCGCGAGGGCGCGTCTCAGCACCCGTGACGATTCTGCGATGTACATGCCTTCGACGGGCTCGCGGAGCTTGCGGAGGTGGACATCCGTCAGTTGGGTGTAGTCGGCAACACGCGGGTCGTCAGCGGTTTCGAGGTAGTGGAAGGTCACTAGGTTCCTATTTCAGCAGGTTGGCGACCATGAAGCCGAGGGCCACGATGCCGAGCGCGAAGATTACGATGCGCAGCGCGAGGGGCTTCAAACGCCGTCCCACTTTTGAGCCCACCAGTCCGCCGGTCAATGAACTGACCGCGATGACGGCCACGACAGGCCATTCGATCCGGCCAAAGGCAAACAGGAGGTAGGAGCACGCTGCCACCACGTTGACGGCCAACACAAGGATGTTCTTCATGGCGTTGGCGTTCTGGATGGTGCCCGTCATGAAGACACCCAGAATGCCGACCAGCAGGATGCCCTGGGCCGCCACGAAATAACCGCCATAGACCCCGGCGAGGTACACCAGGACCACCAGGACCACGGTGTGGCGCTTGTCGTGGATGGCGTGCTCGGGGTTGCCTGCCCGGTCCTGAACCCACCGTTGGAGCCTGGGCTGGAAGAGCACCATGAGCAGCGCGACGACGATCAGGATGGGGGCGGCGTAGTAAAAGACCTTCTCCGGGAGGTGCAGCAGCAGCCAGGCACCCGTGATCCCGCCAAGAAGCGACGCCGGCAAGAGGCGCAGCAGTTGGCTGCCCCTGCCCTTGAGTTCGTGGCGGTAGCCCCAGGCTCCCGTCACGTTGCCTGCGACAAGCCCCATTGCGTTGCTGATGGTCGCCGTGACGGGTGCGTAGCCGAGGGCAATGAGGACCGGGAACGTCACGAGCGTGCCGGAGCCGACAACGCTGTTGATGGTTCCGGCCCACAAGCCCGCGAAAAAGACCAGGATGCCGCTAAGGATCTCCACTGATTCTCGCTGCCCGGCCTAGCGGCGGGCGGTGGCCGTGTAGCGGCCGGAGTTCTCGGTCACGTCCAGGGCCAGGCCGAAGGTGTTACTGAGGTGTTCTGCTGTCAGGACTTCCTCGATGGGTCCCGCGGCAACCACGCCGCCGTCGCGAAGCAGCATGGCGTGGGTGAATCCCGGAGGAACTTCTTCAAGGTGGTGGGTCACGAGGACCATTGCGGGAGCGTCCTCGTCGCGGGCGAGCTCACCCAGCTTGTGGACGAGCTCTTCGCGTCCGCCAAGGTCCAGGCCCGCGGCCGGCTCGTCGAGCAGGAGCAGCTCAGGATCGGTCATGAGCGCCCTGGCGATCTGAACCCGCTTGCGCTCACCTTCGGAAAGCGAGGAGAAGGAGCGGTTCAACAGCGGGCCCATCCCCCACTCGTTGAGAAGGCCGAAGGCGCGGCGCTCGTCGTCGCGCTCGTATCCTTCGCGCCAGCGGCCGGTCACGCCATAAGCGGCGGTGACCACAACGTTCAGTACGTTTTCCTGCTCCGGGATCTGGGTGGCCAAGGCTGCGGAGGAAAGGCCGATGCGCGGGCGGAGCTCGAAGACGTCCACGCGGCCCAGCGTCTCGTCAAGGATCCCGGCTTTCCCGCTCGTGGGGTGCATCCGGGCGGCCGCGATCTGGAGGAGAGTGGTCTTGCCGGCACCGTTGGGACCGAGGATGACCCAGCGCTCGCCTTCATTGACCTGCCAGTCAACCTTGTCCAACAGGGTCTTGGTGCCTCGGACAACACTGACGGAAGCCAATTCAAGAACATCGCTCATAGGAGTAGACACTAGGACAAAAATAGGGGCGATAGATAACTGGAACTCCGGTCACATGGTTTGCGCGACGGCGTGAATGAAACACGAGTTCGGGCGGCGGTTCCCCGCTCGCTAAGATTGCAGCCATGAGTTCGAACTTGACCGCCGTCAGCTATGGCGTGAATCTGTCCCTTCCGGAGCTTGAACACCTGCGCAGGGTGCTGTCCGGTTCGGGGGCTTCCTTCACGTCGGAGTCGCAATCCGGCGACGAGCGCTTCGGGGTCTACACCATGGGCCTGGCCGTTGACGGGGCTACTGTCGCCGACTTGTCAGGCATCCGGCGCAGGGTCTCCGAGGCGGCGGCACCGGGCATGGACACCGCGATCGTCACCGACGCACTGCGTGACGCTTCGCGCAAGCTCCTGATCATGGATGTGGACTCCACCCTGATCCAGCAGGAAGTGATCGAACTGCTGGCCGCACACGCCGGGAAACGCGAAGAAGTAGCGGCCGTGACGGAGGCCGCGATGCGCGGCGAACTGGACTTCGCACAAAGCCTCCATGCCCGGGTGGCGGTCCTCGCGGGCCTGCCGTCCGCCGTCGTCGACGCCGTCCGCGCCGAGGTCCGCCTGAGCGAGGGTGCAGCGGAACTCGTGGCCGCTTTCAAGGCGGCCGGCCATACGGTGGCGGTGGTGTCCGGCGGCTTCAACCAGATCCTGCGGCCTATCGCGGAGGAACTCGGGCTGGACTACTGGATCGCGAATGAACTTGAAATCGTTGACGGCTTCCTCACAGGCAAGGTCCTTGGCGACGTGATCGACCGCGCCGCCAAGGAGAAGTACCTCCGAGAATGGGCGGCTGCCGAGGGAATCGCCCTGGAGCACACCATCGCGGTGGGCGACGGCGCGAATGACCTCGACATGCTGGGCGCGGCCGGGATCGGTGTGGCATTCAACGCCAAGCCCGCCGTCCGGGCGGTAGCGGACGCCGCCATCAACATGCCGTACCTGGACGCGGTCCGGCATATCGCCGGCGTTTAGGCGGCATTTCACACGCAACGAAAGAGCGGCCGGGACTGGGTATTTCAGAGACAGTCCCGGCCGCTCTTTCGTGTTTGCAATCTAAAAAGCGCTCCTGCCGAAGTAGTCGGCGCCGCCGACGTATTCGGTGTGGCCGCTCTCAACGTCGGCCGTGGCCATCTTCGCCACCTCGGCGGCGAATTCCTCCACCGAGTACAGCTTGCCTGCCTCGGCCCGGCGGGCCTCAATGGCGCCCGGGTTGGAGCGGTCCAGCAGGGTCGCAGTCACGGTGCCTTCGATCATGTCACCGGAAACCACCACGAGCGAGATGCCCTTGTCGGCAAGGTGCGGCAGCAGTTCACGCAGTGCGTCTTCGCCGGCGCGCTTGCTGCGGGCTACGGGCTCGTACTCGGGCATCGTGGGAACGGTCTCGACGAAGTGCGCCTGGTGGCTCGTGACGAACACCACGCGGGACCCCTCCGGCATCAGCGGAACAGCGGCGTTGAGCATGTTGATCTGGGCGTCGCGGTTCAGCTTGAGGGCGTAGTCCTCTTCCATGCCGGATTCCATGCCGCCGGAAGCGTTGAGCACGAGGACGTTCAGCGAACCGAATTCCTCCATGGCCGCGCTGGCCAGCGCCTGGACGCCTTCCTGGGTGGTCAGGTCCGCGCCGACGGCGACGGCACGGCCACCGGCCGCTTGGATCTCGCCCACTACCTTGTTGGCCCGGGGGGCCTTCTGGCGGTAGTTGACGACGACGGCAGCGCCCTCGCCGGCCAGGATCTTGGCTACTTCAGCGCCGATGCCGCGCGAAGAACCGGTGACGATTGCCGTCTTGTTGTCCAGCAGTCCCATTCGTGCTCCTTTATTCAAAGCGTCCAACTTGTTCAAAACATCCGACCTGTGCAAAACATCCACGTTCCATAAGTCCCGAGTCAATCATGCCAGCGGGAACCCTGGCCTAGTGCCCCATGCCCAGGCCGCCATCCACGGGGATGACAGCACCGGAGATGTACGCGGCTTCATCGCTGGCGATCCACCGGACCACGTTGGCGACCTCGGATGCCTCGGCGAAGCGGCCGGCCGGAACACTCGCCAAATAGGCTTTCTGGGTGTCTTCGGGAAGCTCCGCGGTCATGTCCGTGTTGATGAAACCCGGTGCCACCACGTTCGCGGTGATCCCCCGGCTGCCAAGTTCCCGGGTCAGGGAACGGGCGATGCCCACCATGCCCGCCTTCGAGGCCGAGTAATTGATCTGTCCCGGGGCGCCGTAGAGGCCCGACACGGAGGAGATCAACACAACCCGCCCCTTGCGCAAACGGATCATGCCCTTCGAGGCACGCTTGATGACCCGGAAGGCACCGGTGAGGTTGGTGTCGATGACGGATGTGAAATCGTCCTCGCTCATGCGCAGGAGAAGCGTGTCCTTGGTGATTCCGGCGTTGGCTACCAAAACCTCGACAGGCCCGTGGGCCGCCTCGACTTCCTTGAACGCGGCATCGAGGGAGGCCTCGTCGGTCACATCTGCCTTGACGCCGAGGATGCCCTCCGGAAGGGGTGTTTCACTGCGGTAGGTCACGGCAACTTTGTCGCCGTTGGCGAGGAATGCCTCTGCGATAGCCAGGCCGATGCCGCGGTTTCCGCCCGTGATCAGGACACTGCGGGCGTTTGATACTGCTTCAGACATGCTGGTCTCCAGAGTTCCGCGGCAGCAATATGCCGCTTGAAAGTGGGTGATTTCCTGCATCGATCTTAGCCGCCGGGAGACCGTGGCCGCGGGTAGCTGCGCCCGGCGCGGTTTGGGAGGCCCGTTCCGGGGTGAGAGAATTGAGGGGAGCCGTTGGAGCGTGATGAATCAGCCGTGACAAGAGATAGCAGTCCCCTGCAGGCGCCAGGGGGTCCGGACGCCGTTTCGGGCGACCCCGTGGTGCACAGCATTACCGACGCCGCTGCCGCCCACTCGGACGACATGCGCGAACGGATGATCAAGTACGCCGTGGCGATGGGTATCCGCTTGGTGTGCCTCATCCTCATTTTCGTGGTCGACGGCTGGTTCAAGATCATCGCCGTTGCCGGTGCCGTGTTCCTGCCCTGGATTGCCGTGGTGATCGCCAACGGCAGCGACAAAGCCGAAGTCCACAGCGATGCCTTGTTGGACTACGTCCCGGCCGTGGAGCTGGAAGCGTCGCCTGCAGAAGAAGGGGAACCGCCCGCGGCGCCCGTCACCGTTTTGCAGGGCGAACTCATCGACGACGACGCTGGCAGCGGGGACGCTACCGGCCCGGAACCCGATGACTACACCGGCGGCGTAAAACGCACCTATCCGTTCAGCGGGGAAGAACAGGCGGCTTCATGAACATCTTCACTTTGGGCGGGCTGGGGCTGGAGAATGAACAGCACGCCGGGCCCGACGGCTCGCCCGCGGCTGTATGTTCGCGCAAGGCATGCCGCGCGGCTGCCACGTGGCAGCTCCTGTGGAACAATCCCCGTATCCATACTCCGGAGCGCCGCAAGGTGTGGTTGTCCTGCGATGAGCACCGGGAATGGTTGGAGGACTACTTGCAGACCCGAGGCCTGTGGAAAGAGACAGTACCTTTCGACAAGACCACAGACACAGGCGAGGCCCGCTGAATGTACCGTTTTCTTTTTTCCAGCAAGTGGCTGGGCTACTTCGTTCTGGCCCTGATCTTTGCCACCGGCTGCGTTTTGCTGGGCCGCTGGCAGATGGACCGCAGGGCAGAGACCTTGGCGGAAATCAATCGAGTCGTCAACAACTACTCGGCCACCCCCCTTCCCTTTTCGGCTGCCAAGGCACAGTTCCAATCCTTGGACCCTGAACGGGAATGGGCGCAGGTGGAACTCCATGGGAGCTATGACGTTTCGGGCCAACGCGTTGTCCGTAACCGTCCCCTCAATGGCCAACCCGGATACGAGGTAGTGGTCCCGTTCCGCTTGTCGAGCGGCGACGCCGTGGTGGTGGACCGCGGGTGGCTGCCCATCGGAAACAAGACTCCCGGCCACCCGGACAGCATCCCGGCCCCGCCGGCCGGCGACGTCACCGTCGTCGTACGTTTGCAGGCTTCGGAAGCCAACCTGGGCCGCGGCGCGGTAGACGGCCAGTTGCAATCGATCGATCTTCCTGCCTACGCCGCGGAACTCCATTACCCCATCTTGACCGGCGCCTACGGGCAGTTGGCCTCGGAATCGCCGGCTGCCCAGGTGATGCCCGCGCCGTTCGCCAAACCGGCCACGGACGAGGGCACCCACCTCTCCTACTCCTTGCAATGGTTCGCCTTCGGCGTGCTGATGTTCGTCGGTTTCGGCTACGCGGCCAGGCAACAGGCGCGGAACGCGCTGATCGACGCCCAGGACGAGGAAGAGGAAGAACTCGGCGCGATGCCTCGTCGCAAGGCACCCGCACCCCGGAAATCGAAGCGGCCGACGGCCGAAGAAGAGGAAGACGCGATCCTGGATGCACAAGGGTACTGAAGCGGCCCCCGCCCCCGTCCTGAATGTGAAGTCGGCGCTGACCGCCGCCGGAGCACAAGACACGGTGCGGACTTTCGACGACGAAGTCCCCACCGCGGCTGCGGCAGCGTCCTTGCTCGGTTGCGATGTTGCGGCCATCGCCAACAGCCTGGTCTTCGAACTTGACGGCGCACCCCTGCTGATCCTCGCGAGCGGGGCCGCGAAGGTGGACACCGCCCTCGTGGCAGCCTCCCTGGGAACAGCCAGGATCCGCCGTGCCAGCCCTGAGTTCGTGCTGGAGCACACCGGCCAAGCCGTGGGCGGCGTAGCTCCCCTTGGACACCCGCAGCCCATACGAACGATCCTCGACATCTCGCTCCAGGAGCACCCACTTCTTTGGGCAGGCGCGGGTGACCATAACTCGATGTTCTCCATCAGCTACGGCGAACTCCAACGGATTACGGCCGCCCAGCCCCTGAAGGTCCGCTGAGGCGTTGATCCGGCCCGCCCTGCGGCTAGGCTGGTGAGCATGGCTGAATACACCTACGTCACGTACATCGAAGGCACCCCGGACCAGATTTGGACGGCCCTGACGGATGCAGCCCAAAGCGCGGAGTACTGGGGCCATGCCAATGTCTCGGACTGGAAGGCAGGTTCACGCTGGGAGCACCAGCGCACGGATGGCTCGGGAACTGCCGACGTCGTGGGAACCATCCTCGAAGCGACGCCGCCGGCGCGCCTCGTGAACACGTGGGAGGATCCCTCGGTTCCGGAGGTGGTGAAGCCCGATGTGGTCACTTTCACCATCGAATCACATGACGGTATTGCCCGGCTCACCGTCCACCACAGGAACATTGCCGACGACGAACAGCTCGCCATTGCGAGCCGCGGCTGGTCGGCGGTCCTGTCCAATCTGAAAAGCTACATCGAACTAGGCCGCCCGCTTGCCTCCGTGCCGTGGGAAATGCCCTGACCCGCTCCCCTAAGCGAGGGTGATGAGGTCCAGGTAGTCTTCGTTCCAGTGGTCCTCGACACCGTCCGGAAGCAGGACGACGCGTTCCGGGTTCAGCGCCGCCACGGCGCCTTCATCGTGGCTGACGAGGACGACGGCGCCGGAATAGTTCCGCAGGGCACCGAGGATCTCGGCGCGGCTGGCGGGGTCGAGGTTGTTGGTGGGCTCGTCCAGGAGCAGCACGTTGGCGCTCGAGGCCACGATCGTGGCGAGGGCCAGTCGCGTCTTCTCACCGCCGGAAAGCACGCCCGCCGGCTTGTCGACGTCGTCGCCCGAGAACAGGAAGGAACCGAGGATCCCGCGGACCTCCGCGTCCTTCATGTCTGGAGCGGATGAACGCATGTTCTCCAGGACGGTGCGTTCGTGGTCCAGGGTTTCGTGTTCCTGGGCGTAGTAGCCCACTTTGAGCCCGTGGCCCGGGACGATGTCGCCGGTGTCGGGCTTGTCCACCCCGGCGAGCATCCGCAGGAGGGTGGTCTTGCCTGCACCGTTGAGGCCCAGGATGACCACCTTGGAGCCACGGTCGATTGCCAGGTCCACGTCGGTGAAGATTTCCAGGGAGCCGTAGGACTTGCTCAGGCCTTCTGCCGTGAGCGGAGTCTTGCCGCACGGAGCTGGATCCGGGAAACGCAAGGCTGCCACGCGGTCATTCTCGCGGACTGCTTCGAGGCCTCCGAGCAGCCGCTCGGCACGCTTCGCCATGTTTTGCGCCGCGACGGCCTTGGTGGCCTTGGCACGCATCTTGTTGGCCTGGTCCATGAGGACCTGGGCCTTCTTCTCGGCATTGGCGCGTTCGCGCTTGCGGGCGCGTTCATCGGTTTCGCGCTGTTGCAGGTAGCGCTTCCAACCCATGTTGTAGAAGTCGATCTGCGCCCGGTTGGCGTCCAGGTGGTAAACCTTGTTGACTGTCGCCTCGAGGAGCTCCACGTCGTGGCTGATCACAATCAGCCCGCCCTGGTGGCCCTTGAGGAAGTCGCGGAGCCAGGTGATGGAGTCTGCGTCAAGGTGGTTGGTGGGTTCGTCCAGGAGAAGGGTCTCAGCATCCGAGTAAAGGATCCGGGCCAGCTCGACGCGCCGGCGCTGGCCGCCGGACAGGGTCTTGAGCGGCTGGTTCAGGAGCCGCTCGGGAAGAGCCAGGTTGGAGGAAATAGCAGCAGCCTCGGCCTCGGCCGCGTAACCGCCTCCCGCAAGGAACTCGGCTTCGAGACGGTCGTAGCGGTTCATGGCTTTGCGCTGAACGGTGGCGTCCTCGCTGGACATGTCCGTTTGCGCCTGCTTCAGCTTTCCCACCACCACGTCGAGCCCGCGGGCGGAAAGGATGCGGTCGCGCGCCAGCTGCTCCATGTCCGGAGTCCTCGGATCCTGGGGCAAGTAGCCGATTTCACCGCTGCGGGCGACTTTGCCCGCCGCGGGCAGTCCCTCGCCGGCAAGGACGCGGGTGAGGGTCGTTTTGCCCGCACCGTTCCGTCCCACCAGACCGATTTTGTCCCCCTTGTCCACGCGGAAGCTCACCTGGTCCATGAGCAGGCGGGCGCCGGCGCGCAGTTCGAGTTCCTGGACGGTAATCAATTCGGGGGATGCCTTTCAATGGGGAACACCCGCAGCACCGGAGGTCACGGCGCAGCTGAAGTGGAAGGGCCGAACAAACGGCCTTTACGATTCTACCGCCCACAAGGTCCCACACTCGCCAGCGGCAAGGGCGGGCGCGGATGATCAGGAAATAGTAAGTACCCTTGCTACTATTTTCGGCGCGTGGTTAGGTGAAGGTAGGACAATTGCGAGGGAGGCTCTCGATGAGCAGTACAGCAGGATCCGATGGCAAGCACGTCCGGGCCGAGCGCGCCCAGGATGAAGTCCCATACGCCGCTGAAGCACGGAACGAGCGGGTAGGTAATGTGCGTGGAAGCGGCTCCGGTTACGTGGACGAAACGAGCAGCTATCCGGTAGTTCCCGCCGCTACCGACCCCGCCGCAGCCACCCGCGAGACCGTCATCGCCCGCGAAAAGAAGCAGTTCGGCGGAATCAAGATCGGCTCCGCCTTTTTCGGCTGGCTGACCGCCACCGGAATGGCAGTGCTTTTGGTCGCCCTCCTCGCAGCCGCGGGGATCGCCGTCGGACTCGCCAACAACGCGAACGCCAGTGATGCGGCAAACCTCGCGTCATCGCAGCCCGTGGGCATCGCGGGGATCATCGCGCTCCTGGTGATCCTGTTCCTCTCCTATTATTGCGGCGGCTACGTTGCCGGACGCATGGCCCGGTTCAACGGCGTCAGGCAAGGATTCATGGTCTGGTTTTGGGCGGTTATCGTCGCCGTGCTGGTGGCCTTGCTGGGCTTGTTCGCCGGACCGCGGTTCAATATCCTCGCCAGCGTGAACAGCTTCCCGAGGATTCCGGTGAATGAAGGACAGCTCAGCACCATCGGCATCGTCGCCGCCATCGTGGTGGCAGCGGTGACCCTCATCGCCGCGGCATTGGGAGGACTCGCCGGTATGCATTACCACCGCAAGGTGGACCGCGCGGGCTTCACCCCGGCTGCCGAGGATGTCGAAGCTTAGCCACGACTCCGCCCGCGAGCAGCGCCGCCTTTGTACCTAGGGCCCAAGGCCTTGCGGTGCTGCTCGTGGACACCCTACAAAATTCCGTGTCAGGCTGCTCTGTAGTGTCGGTTTCAGGGATTCACCCGCCCCCAAGGCAGAGACAGGACACACCATGAGCAGCACCGAAACCGCATCCACGCGACGAAGCTCCCCCCGCACCCGATGGACGTCCACGGACATCGGCCTCATCGCGGTATTCGCGGCCCTCGTGGCCGCCTCAACGCTGATTCCGGGTATTCCGGTCGGCGCACTCGGCGTGCCGATCACCCTGCAGACCCTCACCGTCATCCTGACCGGCCTCGTGCTCGGCGGCGGGCGCGCTTTTGCCGCCGTCGGCCTTTACACCCTGCTCGGTTTCGCGGGACTGCCGATCTTCAGCGGGGGTCGCAGCGGGCTCGGTATCCTGGCGACACCGTCGGCCGGATACATCATTGCGTTTCCGCTGGCGGCGGCCGCAACCGGCTGGTTGGCGGCCATCGTGATCCGCAAGACCGTCAAGTACCGCACCGTTTTCCTGTTTGCCGCGGCGATGGCCAGCACCATCGTCCTCATCCACGGCCTCGGAGTGCTTGGCTTCATGGTCAACGGCAAGTTCGACTTTGCCAAGGCGTTCCTGGCCGACCTGCCTTACTACCCCGGGGACATCATCAAGAACGTCCTGGCGGCGATCATTGCGGTCTCGCTACACAAGGCCTTCCCGGACATCCTGGTCCGCCGCGTCAAATAGAGCGGGCACAATCAGTAGATGAACACCATCATTCTCAGCGAAGTCTCTGTGCACGTAGCCGTTGATGGCAGTCCGGCGCCCAAGACTTTGCTGCGGGACGTCTCGTTGGAACTCACCGAGCAACGCATCGCGGTCATCGGGGCCAACGGCTCGGGAAAATCCACCTTGCTGCGCTTGCTCAACGGCCTGGTGGCTCCCAGCGAAGGCACCGTCAGCGTCAACGGCGCAGACAGCGTTCGGGACGTTCGCCAGGTCCGCAGCCAGGTGGGCTTCGTCTTCACCGATCCCTTGTCGCAGCTGGTCATGCCGACCGGCCGGGAAGACGTGGAACTCTCCCTGCGGCGCTCCATCAAGAACTCAACAGAGCGTGCTGACCGTGCGGAAGCCGTGCTGGAACGGTTCGGGATCCTGGACCTCGCCGACCAGAGTATTTATGAGCTCTCCGGCGGAGAACGCCAACTGCTCGCCCTCGCGGCCGTCCTCGCGGTGGACCCGGCCGTGCTGGTCCTCGATGAGCCTTCGACCCTGCTGGACTTGCGCAACCGGGAGCTGCTCAGGCGGACCCTTGCGGGCCTGGAGCAACAGATCATCATGTCCACCCACGATCTCGACCTTGCCCTCGAAGCGGATCGCGCCCTCGTGGTGGATTGCGGACGGATAGTGTTCGACGGCGGAGCAACCGCCGCCGTCGAACACTACCGCGCGCTGTGCGCGGCTGAATCCCCGCAGGGCAAGGTGGAGGCGACGTGAGGGGCCACGGGGTCCTGATCCCCAACTACGTGCGGGGCGACTCGATCGTGCACCGCACTCCCCTATGGCTCAAGTTCCTGCTGGTTGCCGGCTGCGGCCTCGCGTCGTTCCTCATTGTCGATTGGCTTGTCTCGGCAGTGGTCCTCGCAGTGATGTGCGGGCTCTTCCTGCTGAGCGGTGCGGGCTTCAAACGGCTCGGGCGCTCCGTGTGGCTCGTAACGCCCATCCTCCTTGCGATCGGCGCTTTCCAGTGGTGGCAACTGGGCGGCCCTGTCGCCGCGCGGATTGTGCTCAATGTGCTTGTCTGCGTCGTGGCGGCGTCGGTACTGACGGTCACGACTCCCGTGCAAGCATTGCTGGACGGAGTGGTGGCCCTGTCCAAGCCGTTCAAGCGTTTCGGAGCGGACCCTGAGCGCTTCGCGCTGACGATCGCGATCATGCTGCGCAGCCTTCCGTTCATCGCCGGCGCATTTTCCGATGTCCGCGACGCAGCCCGGGCGCGCGGCCTTGAACGCAATCCCCGTGCCCTGGTGCTGCCGGTATTCATCACGACGGTCGCCTATGCCCGGCAGACCGGCGATGCCCTGGCCGCGCGCGGCCTTGGCGACGCCGAAGATTAATCGCCCTGCAACTGCGCGTAGCGGAACATCGCCGCGGTGCCCATTCCGCCTGCGATGCTGATCATCGCCAGCGCCAGGCTTTGCCGGCCCGGTTGCGCTCCGGCCGTCCTGCGTGCCTGGGCCAGCAACCGCGTCACCAGGACAGCCCCGGACGCACCGTAAGCGTGTCCCAGGGCCAACGCTCCGCCGTCGAGGTTCGCCCGTGCCGGTTCCACTCCCAGCGCGCCAAGGCACGCGAGGGTCTGCGAAGCAAAAGCCTCGTTGAATTCCACGAGGTCCAGCTCCCCGGGTTCAAGACCAAGCTCCGCCAGCAAGCGCTTGGCCGCCACTGACGCCCCGATGCCCAGCAGTTCCGGGTCCACGCCCGCGGTGTCACAGCCCAGGACCAGCAGCCCGTCGGGGGCGCCCAGTTGACGTGCCCGCTCCAGTGAAGTGATCACGACGGCGGAGGCCGCGTCGGCGTCGAAGCACGAGTTTCCGGCCGTCACAGTGCCGTCCGGTACGAATGCCGGCGGGAAGCGGGCCATGAGTCCGGCCTTGAGTGAAGCCCGCGGTCCGTCATCCGCCTGCACCACGGCCTCCCCTGCTTGCACGGGGACAATTTCGGGGGCAAACGCGCCGGCGGCACCGGCAGCGACGGCGCGCTGGTGACTCCGCAAGGCGAACTCGTCTTGTTGTTCGCGGCTGACGCCACACTCCCGCGCTACGTTTTCAGCGGCCACCCCCATGTCCGGGTCCCCGAACCCGGGCGGCACGAACGTGGCGCGGGTGTAGAAGTCCGGCTCGCCGTCGGGGTCTTGGTTCCGCCTGGCACGCAAGGGAGCTGTACTGATGCTCTCCACTCCCCCGGCGAGGAAGACGCCATTACCGCCGGCGACCACGAGCCGGGACGCCAGCACGATGGCGTCGAGTCCAGAGCCGCACTGTCGGTCCACGGTCAGTCCGGGAACTTCCAGCGGCAGTCCCGCGTGCAAGGCGGCATACCGGGCCAGGTTTCCGCCGCCACCCACGGCATTGCCGATCACGACGTCGTTCACGTCTGAGCCGGCAATACCCGTTGCCGTCAGCAGTGAGCGCAGGACCGGGGAGAGGAGTTCTTCGGCGCGCAGCGCCTTCAGTTGTCCGTTGGCCCGGCAGATGGGTGTACGCAGGGCAGCGATGATCACGGGTTGGCGCGAAGGGTCCGGCCCTGTGACCGGATCACGGCTAGGCAAGGGGCTTCGCCCGCGGATCGTTGTTCTCAATCCAGTCGAGCAACATCCGGCGGCTGACCTTCCCGCGGTCCGTCACGGGCAATTCCGACAGCGCGAAATACCGCTGGGGCCGCTTGTCCCGGGCGAGCAGGCCGTCCAGGCCTGTCTTGACCTGTGTTGCCGTCACCGAACCGTACGCTGGAACGATTCCGGCCACGACTTTCTGGCCACGGACTTCATCAAGCATTCCGGCCGCGACGGCGGCCGAGACTCCCGGGACCGATGCCAAGGCAAGTTCCACCTCGTGGGGATAGACGTTCCTCCCGGAGGTGATGATCATGTCGGACCGGCGGCCGAGGATATGCAGGACACCGGAGTCCACATAGCCTTGGTCCCCCACCGTGTACCAACCGTCAAGGCAGCGCAGCGCCTGGCCGTCGTCGCCCCACAAATACCCGTTGCTGACCATGCCGGAGCGGACGCAGATGTTCCCGTCGGTCCCGTCGGGCAGCTCCGCGCCGCCGTCGTCCATGATTCTGAGTTCGACGCCGGGAAACGGTCCACCGATTCCGGTGCCACCGGCGTCGAGCGGCTCCCCGGCAGCAAGCCGCGTTCCGGAAACGAAGCTGAGCTCTGACGCACCGTAGTACTCGAAGATTGCCGCGTTCGGCGCCCACCGCCTCGCCGCCTCGAGGGTGCGGGCGTCCAGCTTTGAGCCCGCGCAGATAATGCTGCGCACGCCGGATGCGTCCACTCCTCCAGCCAGGCCGCGTTCGCTCAGGAGGCGCAGCATCGTAGGCACGAGGACCAGTCGGGTGACGCCGTCGTAGCTGATGGCCGCATGGGCATCGCCGACGTCGAAGGTCTCCAAGGTGTGGAAAGGCGCCCCGGCATAAAGGCATTCCGACAGGGCGTACAGGTTCAAGCTCGCGGACAGCGGCCCGGGCGCGAGCGTCCTGTCCTCGGGGGTCAGCCCGAAGAACTCGATGGAGGCGTCAAACGAGACCTGCCATGATCGCCGTGAACGGGTGAAGGCTTTGGGAACGGACGTGGTTCCGGACGTCAGGCCGATCAGGAACGTGGAGTCCGGACCGCCGTCTGACAGCTCGTCGCCTGTGGCGGTCGGGCCGGTGGCGGGCCCGGCTTGTCCGATCCTCTCGGTGACCTCATCGATCATGGCGGGCGGCCACAACGGGTCCAGCACGGCGCAGCAACGCTCGCCGGCGACCGCGGCCGTGTAGGACACCACGAAGTCCAGCGAATTCGCTTCGGCGAGTACCGCCGTCGCGGGCGTCCCGCCCAGGCGCAAGGCTGCGGCGTCCCGAAGGTCAGCCCAGCTGAGCCGCTTGCCGCCGACGACGACGGCGGTGTCGTCGGGGCGCTCACCGGCCCAGAGCTGAAGTTTGTCCAGGAAAGGCATCATCGAATTTTAGCCCCTGCCGCGGGTCCGCGCCGTTCTATGACGCTGTGCGGGTACGACGACGGCCGGTCACCTTTCGCGGAAGGTGACCGGCCGTCGTCGAGGGTTTTCCTAGATGTTGAAGCCGAGGGCCCGCATCTGGTCCTTGCCGTCGTCCGTGATCCGCTCGGGACCCCATGGCGGCATCCATACCCAGTTGAGGCGCCAGTCGTCGACGATGCCGTCGAGGGACTGGCCGACCTGCTCTTCAAGGACATCGGTCAGCGGGCAGGCCGCCGTCGTCAACGTCATGTCGATGAGCAGAGCGCCGTCCTCCTCCGAGTACTTCAGACCGTAGAGCAGCCCAAGGTCCACCACGTTGACTCCGAGTTCCGGGTCAATGACATCCTTGAGCGCCTCCTCGACGTCCTCGAGGCTGGTGCGAGCCGCGTTGATTTCGGTCATGGCGGGAGTCCTAACTAGGCCTGTGCTGCTGCGGCAGCAGCAATGGTGGCTGCGCCGGCGCCGGTGGCGTAACGGTCGTAGCCTTCTTCTTCGAGGCGGTCGGCCAATTCAGGGCCGCCCTCTTCGACAACCTGGCCATCGACAAACACGTGGACGAAGTCCGGCTTGATGTAGCGCAGGATGCGGGTGTAGTGGGTGATGAGCAAAGTACCCATGTTGCCCGTGGCGTGGGCGCGGTTGACGCCCTCGGAGACGACCTTGAGCGCGTCGACGTCCAGACCGGAGTCGGTCTCGTCAAGCACGGCGAACTTCGGCTTGAAGAGCTCGAGCTGGAGGATCTCCACGCGCTTCTTCTCGCCTCCGGAGAAGCCCTCGTTGACGTTGCGCTGTGCGAAGTCGGCGTCGATGCGCAGCTGCTGCATGGCCGCCTTGACGTCCTTGGTCCAGGTGCGGAGGGCAGGAGCTTCGCCGTCGATTGCGGTCTTGGCCGTGCGCAGGAAGTTGGTCATGGTGACGCCCGGAACCTCTACGGGGTACTGCATGGCCAGGAAGACGCCGGCACGGGCGCGCTGGTCAACGCTCATGGCCAGCACGTCTTCGCCGTCGAGCGTGATGGTGCCGCTCGTGACGTTGTAGCGCGGGTGGCCGGCGATGGTGGAAGCCAAGGTGGACTTGCCCGAACCGTTGGGGCCCATGATCGCGTGGGTCTCACCGGTCTTGATGGTCAGGCTGACGCCCTTCAGGATCTCCTTGGTGCCCTGCTCCGTCTCGATGCTGACGTGCAGGTCCTTGATCTCAAGAGTAGACATGCTCTTCTTTCTTTCGTAAGTCTTTAGGCACTTGGCGCTCAGTAGTTCTGTACTGACGCGCCGTTCACAACGTTGGTCACGTCCACGTAGACGTCGTCACCGTCGAGGGTGACGGCGAAGACCGGGACGGGGTCATAGGCAGGGAGCTGCAAGGGCTGTCCGGTGCGGAGATCGAACTGGGAGCCATGGCCCCAGCATTCGATCGCGCAGCCTTCGATTTCACCCTCGGCGAGCGAAATGTCCGCATGCGAGCAGGTGTCGCCGATGGCGTGGATCTGTCCCATCGAATCCTTGACGATGGCTACGGGGTAGTCATCGATCAGGATGCGCAGCGCCTGCTTGACCTGGATCTCGTTGGCGTTGCATACCAGTTCGCCTTGTGGCTGATCGCTCATAGTCTGTTTTCCCTGCTCGGCTTGTATTAGTTGTCGCTCGCGGCGAGCTCGCGCTCAACAGCTTCGGTGAGGCGCTCTTCGAGTGCCGGTACCTTGATCTGCTGGATGATCTCGTTGAGGAAGCCACGGACCACCAAGCGGCGGGCAACGTCTTCGGGGATGCCGCGTGCCATGAGGTAGAACAAGTGCTCGTCATCGAAGCGGCCGGTGGCGCTGGCGTGGCCGGCACCTTCGATCAGGCCGGTTTCGATCTCAAGGTTCGGAACCGAGTCGGCGCGTGCGCCATCCGTGAGGACCAGGTTGCGGTTGGCCTCGTAGGTATCCGTGCCTTCTGCTTCCTTGCGGATCAGGACGTCGCCAACCCACACGGTGTGTGCGTTGCGGCCTTGCAGGGCGCCCTTGTACAGGACGTTGGACTTGCAGTTGGCCACGGCGTGGTCAACGAACAGGCGCTGCTCGAGGTGCTGGCCCGCGTCGGCGAAGTACAAGCCGAACATCTCGGCTTCCGCGCCCGGCCCGGTGAAGCGCGTGGACGGAGTCATGCGTACGACGTCGCCGCCGAGGCTCACCACGATGTGCTTGAACTTGGCGTCACGGCCCAGCTTTGCTTGCTGCGAAGAGGCGTGAACGGCGTCGTCGTTCCATTCCTGGAGCGAGATGACCGTCAGGTCCGCGCCGTCTTCGACAAGGATTTCGACGTTCTCAGAAACGATCGCGCTGCCCTGGTGGTCCAGGACGATCCGGGACTTCGAGAAGCGGCCTGCCACGATCACGATGTGCTGGGCGGAAGCTTCAGTGGAGGTGCCGGTCAGCAGGACGGACACTTCGCCGTCGAGCTGGAGCTCGGCGGGCACCGTGATGACGGTGGCCTCGGCGAAGTTCTCCCAGGCATTGGCGGACACGCGGTCCTCCGGAATGGCCGCGGAGCCGATGCGGACGTCGTCCCGCCCCACGGTCTCGACGACGACGCCCTCAGGGGCGGTCACGGCGACGGACGGTGCCGAACCGGAGAGGACCTCGTTGTGAAGGCCGCGAAGCCGCTTGAGCGGGGTGAAACGCCAGTCTTCTTCCAACCCGGTGAGGGGCTTGAAGTCAGCCAGCTTGTACGAGGTCAGCCGACCTGCGCGCGAGCTGTCCGGAATTCCAACGCCGCCGCCGTGGGAGTGGCTCTTGGCCGAGGCACCTGCAAGCGGCCCCGCCGAAGGTGCCTGCTCCGACGTCTTTTCAGAGGTGGAAGACGTGTTCGTACCGGTGTTGACCGGTGAGAGGTTCTCGCCCTCTTCGGTGAATCCGTCGATAAACGGCTTGGCCGATGGCGCGCCGATGCGGGCCTTTTCAGTAGTGATTTCAGTCATTGCTAACCGACGGATCCTTCCATCTGCAGTTCAATCAGGCGGTTGAGTTCAAGGGCGTATTCCATTGGCAACTCACGGGCAATCGGCTCAATGAAGCCTCGCACGATCATGGCCATGGCCTCGTCCTCGGGCATACCGCGAGACATCAGATAGAAGAGCTGCTCCTCACTGACTCGGGAAACGGTGGCCTCGTGGCCCATCACCACGTCATCCTCGCGGATGTCGATGTAGGGATAGGTGTCGGAACGGGAAATGGTGTCTACCAACAAGGCGTCGCAACGCACGGTGTTGGCGGAGTGCTTGGCACCTTCGCGGACCTGGACCAGGCCTCGGTAGGCTGCACGACCGCCGCCGCGGGCCACGGACTTGGAAATGATGGAGCTCTTGGTGTTCGGTGCGATGTGGACCATCTTCGAGCCGGTGTCCTGGTGCTGGCCTTCGCCCGCGAAGGCGATGGACAGGGTCTCACCCTTGGCGTGCTCGCCGACGAGGTAGACGGCCGGGTACTTCATGGTCACCTTGGAGCCGATGTTGCCATCGATCCATTCCATGGTGGCGCCCTCTTCGCAGATGGCGCGCTTGGTGACCAGGTTGTACACGTTGGTGGACCAGTTCTGGATGGTCGTGTAACGGACGCGGGCGCCCTTCTTCACGATGATTTCCACCACAGCGGAGTGCAGGGAGTCCGACGTGTAGATCGGAGCGGTGCAGCCTTCGATGTAGTGGACGTAGGAGTCCTCGTCCGCGATGATCAGGGTGCGCTCGAACTGGCCCATGTTCTCGGTGTTGATGCGGAAGTAGGCCTGCAGCGGGATGTCCACGTGGACGCCCTTGGGGACGTACACGAAGGAACCGCCGGACCACACGGCCGTGTTCAGCGACGCGAACTTGTTGTCGCCCACCGGAATGATGGTGCCGAAGTACTCCTGGAAGATCTCCGGGTGCTCGCGGAGCGCGGTGTCCGTGTCCAGGAAGATAACGCCCTGCTTTTCCAGGTCCTCGCGGATCTGGTGGTACACAACCTCGGACTCGTACTGCGCGGCCACGCCGGACACGAGGCGGCTGCGCTCGGCTTCCGGGATGCCCAGCTTCTCGTAGGTGTTGCGGATGTCCTCGGGGAGGTCTTCCCACGTGGCAGCCTGCTTCTCGGTGGAGCGCACGAAGTACTTGATGTTGTCGAAGTCGATGCCCGAGAGGTCTGCACCCCAGGTAGGCATGGGCTTGCGGTCGAAGTACTTCAAGCCCTTCAGGCGCAGGTCCAGCATCCATTCCGGCTCGTTCTTCTTGGCCGAAATGTCGCGGACTACCTCTTCGTTGAGACCACGGCGCGCGTTGGCGCCGACGTCGTTCTTGTCAGCCCATCCGTACTCGTAGGTGCCAATACCGTGCAGCTCGGGATTCTTCTCCAGAATCTCCGAGATCACAGCACCGTCAGCTAGCGCTTTCTCTGCTGTTCCTTCAGCTAATTGACCCGTCATCACGGCCTTTCTTACTGATTGTTGGATTCGACATGGGGCGCGGCCGGCAGCTTCGGAAACCCGAGGGCCTCCTTGGCGGCAGGCCTGCCGGTAGGAATGTGGGTGGTGCAGACGTGTCCGCCCTGCGCGAGGGTGGAAAGCCTGCGGACATCGACGCCGACCAAACGGGAAAACAGTTCGGTCTCAGTGTCGCAAAAAACAGGAAATTCCGCGGCGAGCTGCTGGATGGGGCAATGGCCCTGGCAGAGCTGCACGCTTGAAAGGGATGCGGGCAGGGGCGCCTTGGTCTCGATCGACGCTGCCGATGCGACATACCCGTCCCGGCTCAGCGCCTTGGACAGCGCCACAGCCCGGGCGGCGATGTCGGAACCCGCGCGGTCGACTTCGGGTGCGTAGCGCGCCTCCATCTCGGCAAAGCGCTCGACCGCATAGTCCCTGACGGCTTCTTCGCCTGCGAGGTCCCTCAGCCGCCGCAAGGCGGAACTCGCGATGTTCAGGTAGTCATCGCCGAGCTTCGATTGCCCCTGGGAGCTGAGGACATAGCGGCGGGCCGGCCGGCCCGCGCCGGCACCCGCCTTCGCGACGCGCTTTACCTCTATGACACCTGCACGCTGGAGATGATCCAGATGCCGGCGGACAGCGGCAGGGGTGAACCCGAGCATGTCGCCGAGTTCAGCCGCACTGACGGGGCCATGCTCCAACACCGCGTTGAGAACGCGGTTCCGGGTGCGGTCTTCTGCATCAGCGACGCCAACGGCAGTGCCGCCGGGCACGGGTATGACTGCGCTATGCCCTGCGGGCACGGAAACAGAACTCCTCATGGAATACACAACACAATCATGTCGTAATTTAGTCCGCGCATCCAGTAAGGCAAGGCTGGCCTGCGGCGGCTTGCCCTCCGCAGGCCTACTACTTCACGTAGAATACGTTGGTGCGATCCCCCGAATCCCCTGTCCTCACCATTGACGGACTCATCAAGGACGTTGGCCCGCTGGCTTCCCTTGAAGGCAAAATGCTGCGGGTAGTCAGCGGCCTCTCAATGTTCGCAGAACGCGGCCAGATCACCGCCTTGCTGGGTGCCAACGGCGCCGGCAAGACGACAACGCTCGAATGTGCCCAAGGCCTCCAGAAACGTACGGGCGGCCGCATCGGACTCCTCGGCGAAGATCCCGACACCGCCGGCGCAGACCTCCGTTCACGCGTCGGCGTCATGCTGCAGGACGGCGGCCTCCCGCCGTCGGCACGTCCCATCCCCCTGCTTCGGCACATTGCGGGCATGTATCGGAATCCGCTTCCGCTGGACGGACTCGTCGAGCGCTTGGGCATCGATACCTTCAGCCGCACCGGCGTCCGCCGCTTGTCCGGCGGCCAAAAGCAGCGGCTCTCGCTTGCGGCTGCCCTGATCGGCAATCCCGAAGTCCTGTTCCTGGACGAGCCCAGCGCTGGACTCGATCCCCAGTCCCGCCAAATCGTCTTCGAGCTCATCGCCGAACTGCGGGATGCCGGCATGGGTATCATCCTGACCACGCACCTCATGGACGATGCGCAAAGGCTTGCGGACTATGTTTACATCATCGACGCCGGCCACAACGTCGCAGAGGGCACCGTCGCCGACTTGTTGAGCCACGGCCATGAGGCCATGGACGGGGTGACTGAACGCACACTGTTCTTCGACGCCCCGGCCGGCCTCGACATTGCCGCGGCCATCGGCCACGAACTGACCGTCACCGAAAGCCGGGCAGGCAGCTACGCAATTGCGGGCACCTTGACGCCGCAGCATCTGGCGAAGCTGACGGCCTGGTGGGCAGAGAAGGGCATCATGCCGGCGTCCCTCCGCTTGGAGGCGCGCAGCCTGGAAGACGTTTTCCTGGACATTTCCGGAAGGGATATCCGATGACCAGTGCAATCCCCGTTCGCAGCACACCCCACGCCGGACCGGCGACCTTGATGCGCAGGATCCTCCTGCAGGGCCGCTACGAGACCCTGACCATGATCAGGAACGGCGAGCAGCTGATCCTCGCGGTGATCATGCCCTTGCTGGCCCTGGTGGGACTCACCGTGACGCCACTGCTCGACGGCTTGGGCGCCAGCAGGGTGGACATCGCGACGCCGGGTGTCCTCGCCCTGTGTGCCATGTCCACGGCATTCACGGGCCAGGGCATCGCCACCGGCTTCGACCGCCGCTACGGCGTGCTCCGCTTCCTCTCTACCACTCCCCTGGGCCGGACCGGACTCATTGCCGGCAAGATCATCGCCGTCTTGGCAGTCCTGATCCTCCAGGTCCTGGTGATCGGCGCCGTCGCCGCGTTGCTGGGCTGGCATCCACGGCCCGAAGGTTGGCTTCCGGGCCTCGGCCTCTTGGTTCTCGGCGCTGCCGCCTTCACTGCGCTCGGGCTCCTGGTCGCCGGCACCGTCCGGCCTGAGGCAACCCTCGCCATCACGAACCTGCTCTGGATCCTGCTGGGCGCCCTCGGCGGAATCGTGGTTCCTGCCGAGCGTCTGCCGGACCTGGCGCAGAGCATTGTGCATTTCCTGCCTTCAGGAGCCTTGGGGCAGTCCCTCAGGGATGCTTTCCTCCATGGCAGCGTCTCCCTTCCGTATGTTCTTGTGCTGCTGCTGTGGACCGTCGTTCCTGGCATGGCCGCCGTCCGCTGGTTCAAATGGAATTGAGTGTCCCGCAGTGGAACCGAACCGTCAGCATGAATTGAGTACCGAGAATTGAGAAAACTGTGAGCACGGCTTCCCGCCTCCCGAAGTCCATCCAGCAGTTGGCCGACAAGCTGCCCACGGAAGTCAACAGCACGATCCGCAGGCTGGCGATGTTGTCCCTGATCGGCCAGGTGGTCCTGGTGGTCACCGGGGGCGCGGTCCGGCTGACATCTTCAGGGCTCGGCTGCCCCACATGGCCTCGTTGCACCAGCGGATCCTTGGTGAATACGCCGGAGATGGGCATCCACGGCTTCATTGAATTCGGCAACCGGATGCTGACGTTCGCATTGGCCGCCGTCGCGGTCCTGATGCTTGTGTATTTGTGGAACCTCCGCAAGGAACGCCGCGACTTGTTCCTGCTGGCCGTGGGCCTGCTGGCCAGCATTCCGGCACAGGCCATCATCGGCGGCATCACCGTGCTGTCCAACCTGAACCCTTGGGTTGTCGGACTGCACTTCCTGGTTTCCATGGCCCTGGTTGTCTTTTCCACCCTGCTGGTCAACCGCGCCTATGGCCGGACCGGGCGGTTCATGAAGCGGCCGTTGGAAGCGATTCCAGGCGCCATGAGCCCAGTCATGACCGCCGTCGCGTTCTTCTCGGCGGTTGCGGTGTGCTTGGGCGTCATCGTGACCGGTGCCGGACCGCACGCCGGGGACGCGAACGCGCCGCGGAACGACCTCGACTGGGACCTCGTCTCGCACACCCACGCGGTGCCGGCGTACCTCATCACGGCGGGTGCCGTCTTCGCTGTCTACTTCGTCCTGCGCAAGGGAATCACCGGCCTGTTCCGCACAGCTGCGCTGCTGCTGCTCGCCGTGACGGTCCTGCAGGCGGTCATCGGCTTCACCCAGTACTACAACGGCATTCCCGCCCTCCTCGTGGGAGCCCACATGCTGGGTGCCGCCCTGCTCATGGGTGCCGCAACGAACGCGGCGGATGTGGCACGGTTCAGCCCGAAGCTCTAGCACCTGGCGGCTGATGGCCTCTGGGCAAGCCAAAGGAAAGACCCTCGCTCACGTCATGCGACGTGAGCGAGGGTCTTTCGTTTTACCGCTATAGGTGAGCGGGCGTTTGGGAAAACGGCCCTGAAGGTGGGCGGGCGTCCTGCGGGGACGGCGAACGTCAGCCGCCGATGATCGGGGAACCGATGAACGGGTCCACCGCGAGGGCGATGAAGAGAAGCGTCAGGTAGCTGATGGAACCGTGGAAGACCTTCATGGCTCCCTTGTTGGAGACGTCGCCGCCTTGTGCCCGGTTGTAGAGGGCATGGGATTCATACAGGAACCAGGCGCCCGCGAGGACGGCGGCGATGGTGTAGACCCAGCCCGCGCGGCCAACCGGCACCAAAAGCAGCGAGCACACCACCATGGCCCAGGCGTACAGGACCACCTGGACGGAAACCACCTTGGCGCCGGCGATGGCGCCCAGCATGGGGACGTTGGCGTTGCGGTAGTCCTCGCCGTAACGCATGGACAACGGCCAGTAGTGCGGAGGCGTCCACAGGAAGATCACCATGAAGAGCACGACGGCGGGCCACTCGACGGTGTTGGTCACCGCGGCCCAGGCGATCAGCACCGGGAAGCAGCCGGCCGCGCCGCCCCACACGATGTTCTGTGCCGTGCGGCGCTTGAGGATCATCGTGTAGATGACAACGTAGAAAACAATCGCACCGAGGCCCAGCCAAGCGGACAGCGGGTTGGCCCCGAACCACAGGATGGCGATGGACGCGGCCCCAAGGATCCACGCGAAGACGAGAGCTTCGCGTGGGGTGACTTCCCCGGTCACAAGGGGACGCTTTTCGGTCCGGTGCATCAACTTGTCGATATCGCGGTCGATGTAGCAGTTGAAGACCCCTCCGCTGCCGGCGGCGAAGGCGCCGCCCACCAACGTAGCCAGAATCAAACCGATGGACGGGAAGCCCCGTTGGGCGAAGATCATCGTGGGCAAGGTGCTGACCAGCAGCAACTCGATCACGCGGGGTTTGGTCAGTGCCAGATACGCCTTGAACTTACGGGACATTCCGCCCTTCCCCACAGCCGGGGAAGCGTTGAGGGGCGTATCTGTTGTGCTCACGTTGGCAGTCACTCTGTTCTTTGCTCTGGTGTTCTCGCAGCGGCGGCGCCTGTTCATCCTGGCACCTCGGAATCCGGGGCACGGGGTGAAGCGTGCATTCGATCCATGCATGCAATCGATGGCGCACGCGCCGCTGGTGGCCTCCAGATATCATACCGTGGCCTGTCCGACGCCACGGCACCGGCGAACCTTCCGTTGTTTCCGAAAGTTCACCGGCGCTTTGCCGTCGAGGTGATTCATAAAACGGAATATGCGTCCATTTTTTGGGATTCCCACCATTTGGGGCCGCGAACCGGGCTAAGCTGTCTGCAGATCAGCTCACGCAGGTTTCCGAGAAAGCGTATTCTCAGATTTGCATGTCTGGATGATAGATCAACGTTTCAATGGTGAACGGCTGGTAGACACTTCGCAGCGGGCGCCATCCTGTGCCCGAGGCTTGCCATGTGCCGCCACCAGCCGTCAGCACAGAGAGGGGCTCGGTTTACGTGCCACATTTGGAAGAGCAAGAACTGACTTGGACAAGCCTGGACCAGCGCGCAGTGGACACCGTCCGCGTTTTGGCCGCTGACGCCGTCGAGAAGGTCGGCAACGGTCACCCCGGCACGGCCATGAGCCTTGCGCCGGCCGCCTACCTGCTGTTCCAGAAGCTGATGCGCCACGACCCGAAGCACCCGGACTGGATCGGCCGTGACCGGTTCATCCTGTCCCCCGGCCACACATCGCTGACCCTGTACATCCAGTTGTTCCTTTCCGGCTACGGCCTGGAGCTCAAGGACCTCGAGGCCCTGCGCACATGGGGATCGCTGACCCCGGGCCACCCGGAATACAAGCACACCGCCGGCGTCGAGATCACCACCGGCCCGCTGGGCCAGGGCCTGGCTTCCTCGGTGGGCTTCGCGTACTCGCAGCGCCGCCAACGCGGCCTGTTCGACGCCGATGCTCCCGCCGGGCAGAGCCCGTTCGACCACACCATCTGGGTCATTGCCTCCGACGGCGACCTCCAGGAAGGCGTCACCTCGGAAGCTTCTTCCCTGGCCGGGCACCAGGAACTGGGGAACCTCGTGGTGATCTACGACGAGAACCACATCTCCATCGAAGACGACACCGACGTGGCCTTCACCGAAGACGTCCTCAAGCGCTACGAGGCCTACGGCTGGCACACCCAGCGCGTGGACTGGACCAAGACCGGCGAATACGTCGAAGACGTCCATGAACTCTACGGCGCGCTGCTCGCCGCCAAGGCCGAGACGTCCAAGCCGTCCATCATCTCGCTGCGCACCATCATCGGCTACCCGGCGCCCAAGAAGCAGAACACGGGCAAGATCCACGGTTCCGCCCTTGGCGCAGAGGAAGTCGCAGCCCTGAAGGAAGTCCTGGGCTTCGACCCCGAGCGATCCTTCCAGGTTGACGAGGACGTCCTGGCGCACGCCCGCGCCGTCGTCGAACGCGGCGCAGCAGAGCGCAGCGAATGGCAGGCATCCTTCGAAGCATGGCAGACCGCCAACCCCGAGGGCGCTGCGCTGCTCGAGCGCATCGAGGCCAAGAAGCTTCCGGTCGAGCTCGACTCCGCGCTTCCGGTGTTCGAAGCAGGCAAGGAAGTCTCCACCCGCGCCGCGTCCGGCAAGGTCCTGAACGCGATCGGCCCGGTCCTTCCGGAACTGTGGGGCGGCTCCGCCGACCTCGCCGAGTCCAACAACACCACCATCGAGGGTTCACCGTCGTTCATCCCGGCCTCGCGCTCCACCGGCGCGTGGAAGGGCAACCCGTACGGCCGGGTCCTGCACTTCGGTATCCGCGAGCACGCCGCGGCGTCGATCGTGAACGGCATCTCGCTGCACGGCCGCACCCGGGCGTTCTCCGGTACGTTCCTGATCTTCAGCGACTACCAGCGTCCCGCGATCCGCCTCGGCGCGCTCATGGGTGTTCCGTCGCTGTACGTCTGGACCCATGACTCGATCGGCCTGGGCGAAGACGGCCCCACCCACCAGCCGGTGGAACAACTGTCCACCCTGCGCGCCATCCCGGGCCTGGATGTTGTCCGTCCCGGCGACGCCAACGAGGTCGCGGCAGCATGGAAGACCATGCTCGAGAACCACGAGAACCCGGCAGGCATCGTGCTGACCCGCCAGAACATCCCGACCTACGCACGCGGCGAGGGCGTTGCCGAGGGTGACACCTTCGGCTCCACCGCCGGCGTCGCAAAGGGCGGCTACGTCCTGGCAGAAGCTTCGAAGGACGGCGCCACGGTCCCGGCCGAGGTCATCCTGATCGGCACCGGTTCCGAGGTCCAGCTCGCAGTGAACGCCCGCGAAGCGCTCCAGGCCGAAGGCATCGCCACCCGCGTCGTCTCCATGCCGTGCGTCGAGTGGTTCAACAAGCAGGACTCCGCGTACCGCGAATCCGTGCTCCCCGCCGCCGTCAAGGCCCGCGTCTCGGTCGAAGCCGGCCTGGCCCTGGGCTGGAAGGAATTCGTCGGCGACGCCGGACGATCCATCAGCCTCGAGCACTTCGGCGCCTCCGCGGACTACAAGCGCCTCTTCAAGGAGTTCGGCATCACGGCAGAAGCAGTCGCCGCTGCTGCCAAGGACTCCCTCGCGGGTCTCAGCAGCTGAAACGCGTCCGAGACGAATCCGACAGCAACGAACAGATTTCCAAGGAGATTAAAGAAATGACTACGACTCCCACCCAGCAGCTTTCCGACGCCGGTGTGTCCATCTGGCTTGACGACCTTTCCCGGGAACGCCTTTCCAGCGGCACCTTGCAGAAGCTCATCGACGAGAAGAACGTGGTTGGTGTCACCACCAACCCGTCCATCTTCCACGCTGCCATCACCGCCGGCAGCGACTACGACGCCGTGATCGCCGAAAAGGCCGCCAAGGGCGCGTCCGTCGAAGAGACCGTCTTCGAGATCACCACCACCGACGTCGCGGATGCCTGCGACCTCTTCGCCCCGGTCGCGGCAGCGACCAAGGGTGTGGACGGCCGCGTCTCCATCGAGGTGGATCCCCGCCTGGCGTGGGACACCGAAGGCACCATCGCCGAGGCCAAGCACCTGTACAAGAAGGTCAACAAGGACAACGTCCACATCAAGATCCCGGCAACCCTTGAAGGCCTCGCCGCCATCACGGCAACCCTCGCCGAGGGCATCAGCGTCAACGTGACCCTGATCTTCTCCTTGGAGCGCTACCGCGCCGTCATCAACGCTTTCCAGTCCGGCCTGGAGCTGGCCAAGGAAAACGGCCACGACCTCTCCACGATCCACTCCGTGGCGTCCTTCTTCGTCTCCCGCGTGGACACCGAGATCGACAAGCGCCTGAATGCCCTGGGCACCGATGAAGCCAGGGCCCTCAAGGGCAAGGCAGGCGTCGCCAACGCCCGCCTCGCGTACCAGGTCTACGAAGAGCTGTTCTCCACCGAGCGCTGGGCAGTCCTGGCCGAGGCCGGCGCACTGCCCCAGCGCCCGCTGTGGGCCTCCACCGGCGTCAAGGACCCGGCCTACCCGGACACCCTGTACGTGACCGAACTGGTCGCCGCGGGCGTCGTCAACACCATGCCGGAAAAGACCCTCGACGCCACGTTCGACCACGGCGTCGTCACGGGTGACACCGTCTCCGGCACGTATGAGGAGGCAAACCGCGTCCTCAACGACCTGGAGGGGCTGGGCATTTCCTACAACGACGTCGTCGCAATCCTCGAATCCGAGGGCCTGGACAAGTTCGTCGCCAGCTGGAAGGAACTTCTGGCCGACGTCGAAGGCGCCCTCGCCTCTGCACGGAAGGCTTCCTAACCCACATGAGCACTCTCAGCTACGACGCCAGCGGTGCTGCGCAGCAGGCCATCGAGCAGCACATCCCGGCACTTGTCGAAGACCGGATTGCCACCAGGATTTTCGCCAAGGACCACACTTTGTGGGGTCCGGACGCCGAATCCGAGTCCGCCATCCGTCTCGGATGGGTGGAAGCGGCAACCGTTTCCCAGCCCTTGGTCGAAGGAATCCTGGAACTCCGGGATGCCCTCCGGGCCGAAGGCGTCTCCCGCATTGTCCTGTGTGGCATGGGCGGCTCTTCGCTTGCCCCCGAGGTCATTGCCGGCACCGCTGGCGTCGAGCTGACCGTGCTGGACAGCACAGACCCCGAACAAGTCGGTGCTGCCCTCGCGGACCGCCTCGCCGAGACCGCCATCGTGGTCTCCTCCAAGTCAGGCTCCACCGTGGAGACCGACTCGCAGCGACGGGTATTCGAGCGGGCCTTCACCGAGGCCGGCATCGATGCCAAGAGCCGCATCGTCATCGTGACCGATCCCGGCTCCCCGCTGGACAAGGCGTCCCGCGAAGCCGGCTACCGTGCCGTCTTCAACGCCGACCCGAACGTTGGCGGCCGCTTTTCGGCGCTGACCGCTTTTGGATTGGTCCCGAGCGGCCTCGCCGGCGTCGACATCCAGGCGTTCCTGGATGAGGCCGAGGAAGCAGCGGAAATCCTCAACGAGGACTCCCCCGAAAACATCGGGCTCCGGCTCGGTGCCGCACTGGGCGGAACCACCCCGCTGCGCAACAAGATCGTGATCGTCGAGGACGGTTCCGGAATCGTTGGATTTGCGGACTGGGCCGAACAACTCATCGCCGAGTCCACCGGCAAGCTCGGCACGGGGGTTCTGCCCGTTGTTGCAGGTCCTTCCGCTCCCGAGGTCAGCAGCGGCGCGGACGACGTCCTGGTGATCCGGCTCGTCGGTGCGGAATCCGACGTCGAACTCGGCGAAAACGAGGCAGCCATCGCAGGCGGCCTGGCCACCCAGATGTTCGTCTGGGAATTCGCCACCTCGGTCGCAGGGCGCCTGCTGGGCATCAACCCGTTTGACCAGCCCGACGTCGAGGCAGCCAAGATCGCCGCACGCGGCCTGTTGGACGCGCGTCCCGAGCCGACGCCGGCGAGCTTCGTCGACGGCGCGATCGAGGTCCGCGGCGGTGCGTGGCTCGGCGACGCTGCAACGGCCGCCGACGCCGTCAAGGCGCTCCTCGGCGAACTCGGCACGGACGGCTACCTGAGCGTCCAGGCATATTTCGACCGGATCGCCTTCACGCAGCTCGAAGGCATCCGCGATGAGCTCGCCGGAGTCAGCGGCCGGCCGGTGACTTTCGGCTGGGGCCCGCGCTTCCTTCACTCCACCGGACAATTCCACAAGGGCGGACCGGCCATCGGTTCGTTCCTGCAGGTGACGGCCGCCGCAACCGGGGACATCGCCATCCCTGAACGGCCGTTCACTTTCGGTCAGCTGATTGCGGCCCAGGCCGCCGGCGATGCCCAGGTTCTTGAGGACCACGGCCGTCCGGTCCTGCGGCTGCACCTCACCGACCGCGGAGCCGGTGTCGCCCAGCTCCAGGACATCGTCGCCGCATTGGCCGGCCAGGCCAGCGCGCTCGAAAGCTAAGGCACAAACCCAAACATGCCAGAAACTGAAATCGGTTACCGGTCCACCGGAAAGGCAAGCCACCGCAATCCCCTCCGGGATCCGCGGGACCGGCGCCTGAACCGCATCGCAGGGCCTTCGTCATTGGTGTTCTTCGGAGTCACCGGTGACCTCGCCCGCAAGAAACTCATGCCAGCGGTCTATGACCTCGCCAACCGCGGGCTGTTGCCGCCGAGCTTCGCGCTCGTCGGCTTCGGCCGGCGGGACTGGAGCAACGAGGACTTCGCGAACGAGGTCAAGGAGAACGTCAAGGCGCACTCCCGGACCCCGTTCGACGACGCCGTCTGGAACCAGCTCTCCGAGGGCATCCGCTTCGTCCAGGGAGAGTTCGACGACGACCAGGCGTTCAAGCGCCTCAGCGCCACCCTGGACGAACTGGACGAAACCCGCGGCACCCGCGGAAATCATGGTTTCTACCTGTCCATTCCGCCCAAGGCCTTCGAGCAGGTCTGCCAACAGCTCTCCAAGCACGGGCTGGCGCAGGCCGGCGACGGGCAGTGGCGCCGGGTAGTGATCGAGAAGCCCTTCGGGCACGACCTGGAGTCCGCGCGCAAGCTCAACGACATCGTGGAGTCCGTCTTCCCGCCGGACGCGGTCTTCCGCATCGACCATTACCTGGGCAAGGAAACGGTCCAGAACATCCTAGCCCTGCGCTTCGCCAACCAGCTGTTCGAACCGCTCTGGAACGCCAACTATGTCGACCACGTCCAGATCACCATGGCCGAGGACATCGGCACCGGCGGCCGGGCGGGCTATTACGACGGCGTCGGCGCGGCCCGCGACGTCATCCAGAACCACCTCCTGCAGTTGCTGGCCCTGACGGCCATGGAGGAGCCCATCTCCTTCAATGCCGACGACCTGCGTGCCGAGAAGGAAAAGGTCCTCGCAGCCGTCAGGCTCCCTGAGGACCTGTCCACCCATTCTGCCCGCGGCCAGTTCACCGGCGGCTGGCAGGGCGGGGAGCTCGTGCAGGGCTACCTCGAGGAAGACGGCATTCCGGCCGATTCCAAGACGGAAACCTACGCGGCCATCCGCCTGGACATCAACACCCGGCGCTGGGCCGGTGCGCCGTTCTACCTGCGGGCCGGCAAACGCCTGGGCCGCCGCGTCACGGAAATCGCCGTAGTCTTTAAGCGGGCACCCAACCTGCTCTTCCGCGGCCACGGCGAGGACGACTTCGGCCAGAACGCCGTAGTCATCCGGGTCCAGCCCGACGAGGGGGCCACCATCCGCTTCGGGTCCAAGGTTCCCGGCACGCAGATGGAAGTCCGCGACGTCACCATGGACTTCGGCTACGGACACTCGTTCACCGAGTCCAGCCCCGAAGCCTACGAACGCCTCATCCTGGACGTGCTGCTGGGCGAGCCCCCGCTCTTCCCGCGGCACCAGGAAGTCGAGGAGTCCTGGAAGATCCTGGACCCCTTCGAGGAATACTGGGCCGGACTCGACGAACAGCCCGAACCCTACGCTCCCGGCAGCTGGGGCCCGGCCTCGGCCGACGAACTGCTTGCCCGCGACGGACGAACCTGGAGAAGGCCATGATCGTAGATCTTCCCGACACCACCACCTCCAAGATCTCCAAGAAGATCACCTCCCTGCGCGAGCAGGGAGGGGTGATCGCCCTTGGACGCGTCCTGACCCTCGTGGTCGTCACGAAGTCCGGCCTCGAGGAAGAAGCCATCGAGGCAGCCAACGAGGCCAGCCGCGAACACCCCTGCCGGATCATCGTCCTCGCGGACGCAGGCAGCGAAGCGCCCAACCGCCTCGACGCCCAGATCCGGGTGGGCGGCGACGCCGGAGCCTCCGAGGTCATCGTGCTGCGCGGCTACGGTGAGCTCGCCAAGGAAAGCGAGTCCCTCGTCGCCGCACTGCTCCTCCCGGACGCGCCGATCGTGGCCTGGTGGCCGCACGGCGCACCCGAGAACGCCTGCGAGACATCGATCGGACGCATCGCGCACCGCCGCATCACGGACTCCGCCAACGAAGCCGACCCCGCGGCGGCCTTGGCCCGGATCCGTAAAACGTACCGGGCAGGCGACACCGACCTCGCCTGGACACGCCTGACCAACTGGCGCCTCCAGCTCGCGGCAGCCCTGGACCAGGTGGACGAATCCCCCGTCACGGCCATCGCCGTCGAGGGCGCTTCGGACTCGCCCAGCACCCTGCTGCTGGCCGCCTGGCTCACCCTGTTCCTCGACGCTCCGGTCCAGATCGTCGCCGACCCGGCGGGAACAGGCATCCGCAGGGTGCGGCTCAGCCGCGCCACGGGCGACGTCCAGCTGGTCCGTCCGGGCCTCACCGTGGCGGAACTGACCCAGCCGGGCCAGCCCGCCCAGCGGATCTCACTGCCCCGCCGAAGCCTCCGGGATTGCCTCGCCGAAGAATTGCGTCGCCTTGATCCGGACGATGTCTTCGGAGAAGTGATTACTATGGGACTGCCCCGAACCAATAGCAAGGAGTGACCGTCCCAGTGAGCGCCGACCCCAGAGTAAGCATCCATCCCGACTCCGCCGTCCTGATGGCCGCGATCGCAGCGCGGCTCATCACCAAGCTGGTGGACATCCAGGACAAGCACGGGGAAGCCACTGTGGTCCTCACCGGCGGTACCGTGGGCATCGGCACCCTGAAAGCGGTTGCCGACTCGCCAGCAGCGCCGGCTGTTGACTGGTCCCGGGTGAACTTCTGGTGGGGTGACGAGCGCTTCGTTGGCAAGGACAGCACGGACCGCAACACCGTTCAGGCGCGTGAGGCGTTGCTTGCCAGCTTGCCGGTTGACCCGGCCCGAGTGCACGAACCGGGTTCAACGGACGAGTTCGACACGGCGGACGAGGCCGCAGCGGACTACGCGGCCCGGCTCAAGGCCGCAGCTGCCGCCGAGCACGCCGCCGACGCTTCGGACAACCGTCCGGAGGAGGCCGGTGAGTTGCCGCGTTTCGACGTCCTGCTCCTCGGCGTGGGTCCGGATGCGCACATTGCGTCACTCTTCCCCGAGCAAGCGGGTATCCGCGTGAAGGACCGTACGGTAGTGGGGGTCGAGAACTCCCCCAAGCCGCCGCCGTCGAGGATTTCGCTGACGTTGCCCGCGATCAATTCCGCCGAGGAAATCTGGATGGTCGTGGCAGGCGAGGACAAGGCCGGGGCTGTCGGACTGGCCCTCGCAGGGGCCAACCCGGTCCAGGTTCCCGCCTCCGGTCCTAGCGGCCGGTCGAGGACCCTATGGCTCATCGATGAAAACGCGGCCTCACGTGTCCCCCAGCAGCTCATCCGCAAGGATCCCGCGGGCGCGTAGCCGCTTGAGCGCTCCGGCCAGGACAATCTCCGCGTCTTGGCTGGAGCGTCTTTCTTTAACGTAGTCCAGGTGGCTCTTGAAGACTTCCTCGTCCGCACGTTCCATGGTGGCCTCGCCCTGTTCGCGCACGGCAATCAGGCCACATTTAGGGCAGTCCCACCGAATCGGGATTTGATCTTCCGGGAGCTTAACGAAAACAAGCCGCGTTTCATGTCCCTTGGCGCACCAATAGGGAACACGAATACGCGGCAGGCTTTCGCCAACAACAGAGTCGGGCTGGTTTCTCGGGGCCGATCCGGCTGTTACGCCGGCCCGTGTGCCCCGGAATCCGGAAGTACCATGAACCATCGTCGATCCCCTTGAGAGTTCGGCTGCATGGCGGTGAAGGCCATGCAGCCTAGTCTAATCGGAGGATCCCGACACGGGCAGTGCTAGGAGTCTCCGCCTGAAGTGAAACGCATGATGAGGCCAAGCCCAATGATGACGACGCCCCAAGTGCAGCCCAAAACGATGGTGAAGCGGTTGAGGTTTCGCTCTGCGACACCTGAAGAACTCAATCCTGAGCTCATGCCACCGCCAAACATATCGGACAACCCGCCGCCCCGCCCCTTGTGGAGGAGGATGAGCAGCGTCAGCAGAAGACTGGTGATGCCCAGCAGGATCTGCAGAATAACTTGAAGAACGTCCACGACGGCCTTTCAGAAGAGCGGAAAACGGGAGCGGAACCTAAAACGGACTAAGCCGCGCTGAGGTGGCTCTCGAACCTGACAATGTTAGCAAACTCGGCGGGGTCCAGGCTCGCGCCACCCACGAGCAAACCGTCGACGTCGCTTTCGGCCATGATTGCTGCCGCGTTGTTAGCCTTGACCGAGCCACCGTAGAGGAGGCGGGTCTTGGCGGCCACCGCATCGTCGAACAATGAGGCGAGCTCCGAACGGATCGCCGCGCACATCTCCTGCGCGTCTTCGGGACCAGCGACTTCTCCGGTCCCAATGGCCCAGACAGGCTCGTAGGCGACAACCAGTTCGCCTGCTTGCTCCACGGAGAGGCCCTCGACGCCGGCGCGCAGCTGGGCGAGCGTGTGCTCCACATGGGTGCCGGCCTGGCGGACCTCAAGGCCCTCGCCGACACACAAGACGGGCGTGACGTCGTGGCGGAAGGCGGCTTTGACCTTCGCGTTGAGGACCTGGTCGTCCTCGTTGTGGATGGTGCGGCGTTCGCTGTGTCCCACGAGGACGTAGGCGCAGCCAAGCTTGTTGAGGAACTGCCCGGAGATATCGCCCGTGTATGCACCGGAGTCGAATTGCGAAAGGTCCTGGCCGCCGTAGACGACGTCCAGCTCGTCGCCCTGAACGAGGGTCTGCACGCCGCGCAGGTCGGTAAACGGCGGGAAGACCGAAACCTCCACCCGGCTGTAGTCGTGCTTGGCGTCGGACAAGGTCCATGCCAGCTTCTGCAGCAGGGTGATGCCTTGGACGTGGTCCATGTTCATCTTCCAGTTACCGGCGATGAAGGGCTTGCGGATGAAGTTTCCGTTGGCAGAAGTTGTCACGTGTGCTCCAAAGATGCGTTGAGATAGGGAAAGCCGGCGGGGCGCTTGCCTTCCAGGAAGGGCGCCCCGCCGGCCGTGTAGCCTTAGCGGTCCAGAACGCTCAGGCCGGGAAGTTCCTTGCCTTCAAGGTATTCCAGGCTGGCGCCGCCGCCGGTGGAGATGTGTCCGAACTGGGAGTCCTCGAAACCGAGGGTCCGGACAGCTGCGGCGGAGTCGCCGCCGCCTACCACGGTGAATGCCTGCGTCTCGGTCAAAGCCTGGGCGATGGCACGGGTGCCGCCCGAGAAGGCTTCGAATTCGAACACGCCCATGGGGCCGTTCCAGAAGACGGTCTTGGCGGCCTTGATCTGCTCGGCGAAAGCCGCTGCGGATACCGGTCCGATGTCCAGGCCGATGCCGGAAGCCCCGAGCGAGCTGTCTTCGATCGCGTCTGCCGCAACCACTTCGTGTTCAGCGTCCGCGGCGAAGCGGCTGGCGACCACGACGTCGGTCGGGATGACGAAGGCGGTACCGGCGTCGGACGCGCGCTTGAGGTAGTCCTGGACCACGGGGATCTGGTCTGCTTCGAGCAAGCTGCCCGCCACCTTGTGCCCAACCGCCGCGAGGAACGTGAAGAGCATTCCGCCGCCGACGAGGATGGTGTCAGCCTTGCCCAGGAGGTTGTCGATCACAGCGAGCTTGTCCGAGACCTTGGATCCCCCGAGAACCACGACGTACGGGCGCTGGGTATCCGTGGTGAGTTTGCGAAGAACCTCCACCTCGGTGTGCACGAGGTCCCCCTGGTAGGAAGGAAGCCGGGTGGCGACGTCGTAAACGCTGGCGTGCTTGCGGTGGACGGCCCCGAAGGCGTCATCCACGAAGGCACCGTTGTCACCGGTCAGGGCCACGAGCTCATCGGCGAAGGCGCCGCGCTCGGCGTCGTCCTTGCTGGTTTCGCGGGCGTCGAAGCGGACGTTTTCCAGGACAAGGACGTCACCGTCGCCCAAAGACCGGGCCAGCTCCTTGGCGGACTCACCGACGGTGTCTTCCGCGAGCTGGACCTTGAATGGCGCGAGCTCCGCAAGCCGCGCTACCGCGGGCTTGAGGGAGTACTTGGCTTCCGGAGCGCCCTTGGGGCGTCCCAGATGGGCCGTGACGAGCACGCGGGCACCGGCGTCCGAGAGCTTTTCGATGACCGGGAGGGAGGCCTTGATGCGGCCGTCGTCGGTCACTGTAGAGCCGTCGAGCGGCACATTCAGGTCACTTCTGACAAGAATGTACCGCCCGCGGACACCTTCAGCGATCAGTTCGTTGAGGGTGTGAGAAGTCATGTGTCTACCCTAGCCCAGCTTGGATGCGACGAGCTCCGTGAGGTCAACGAGGCGGTTGGAGTAGCCCCATTCGTTGTCATACCAGGAAACAACCTTGACCTGGTTGCCGATGACCTTGGTGAGGCCGGAGTCGAAGATCGAAGAAGAGGGATCGCCGACGATGTCCGAAGAAACGATCGGATCTGCCGTGTAGCTCAGGATGCCCTTGAACTGCTCGGTCTCGGAAGCTGCCTTGAGAGCGGCGTTGACTTCCTCAACGGTCACTTCGCGGGAGACGGTGACGGTGAGGTCCGTGGCGGAACCCGTCGGGACCGGAACGCGGATGGCGTAGCCGTCGAGCTTGCCCTTCAGCTCCGGGAGGACGAGGCCGATCGCCTTGGCGGCACCCGTGGAGGTGGGAACCATGTTGATCGCTGCGGCGCGTGCACGGCGAAGGTCGCTGTGGGGGCCGTCCTGCAGGTTCTGGTCTGCCGTGTAGGCGTGCACCGTGGTCATCAGGCCACGCTCGATGCCGAAGGCGTCGTTGACGACCTTGGCCAGCGGGCCGAGGCAGTTGGTGGTGCATGAAGCGTTGGAAATGATGTGGTGTGCCGCGGGGTCGTAGAGCTCGTGGTTGACGCCCATGACGATGGTGATGTCCTCGTCGGAAGCAGGCGCGGAGATCAGGACCTTCTTGGCACCTGCATCGATGTGCTTCTGTGCGGCGGCAGCCTTGGTGAAAAAGCCCGTGGACTCGATGACAATGTCAACACCCAGTTCGCCCCAGGGGAGGTTGGCAGGATCGCGCTCGGCAAGGACCTTGATGATGCTGCCGTCGACAATGAGGTTGCCCTCTTTGACTTCAACGGTCTCGGTCAGCCGACCGCCGACGGAGTCGTACTTCAGAAGGTGGGCAAGCGCCTCGGGACTCGTGAGGTCGTTGACCGCAACAATTTCGAGGTCCGCACCCTGGGCGAGTGCTGCGCGGAAGTAGTTGCGGCCGATGCGGCCAAAGCCGTTGATACCAATACGGGTGGTCACTATTCAGTCTCCTTGGTGCTCTTGCAAGCACACCTAGTGAGTCGGATCTTGATTCCAACTAACAATTCCCGCACATCATTGGGCAGAAGTGATTATCAGATCGGAGGGCGACCAGCCACATTGCTGAAGGCTAACCGCCTTCCGTGACCCATCTTACGTTTAACTACGTCTGCCCCCGCAACTGCGGGGGCAGACAATCCGGTATTTGGGCGAAATTCACCTGAATGTGAAGTTTGTTACATCCTTGTGTATTCCGCGTCACGCACCGATGCGGCAGGAGTGTCCCTAGAGGACAATCAGCCCTGTGGCGTTCGCGCGGGCCGCTTCGAAGCGCTTCGCGACGTCAGCCCAGTTGACGATGTTCCAGAAAGCCTTGACATAGTCAGCCTTGACGTTGACGTAATCCAGGTAGAACGCGTGCTCCCACATGTCCAGCATGAGCAGGGGCGTGGTGCCGACGGCGACGTTGCCCTGCTGGTCGTAGAGCTGTTCGATGAGCAGGTTGCCACCGATGGGCTCGTAGGCGAGGAAGCCCCAGCCGGATCCCTGCAGGCCGAGGGCGGCTGCAGTGAACTGGGCGCGGAATGCATCGAAGGAGCCGAAGGCATCGTCGATGGCTGCAGCCAGCTCACCCTCGGGCTTGTCGCCGCCGTCCGGGGAGATGTTGTTCCAGAACACGGAGTGGTTGATGTGGCCACCGGTGTGGAACGCGAGGTCCTTGGAGAGGCGGTTGATGTTGGCGAAGTCGCCCTTGTCGCGGGCCTCGGCCAACTGGGCCAAAGCGTTGTTGGCGCCTGCTACATAGGCAGCGTGGTGCTTGCTGTGGTGCAGCTCCATGATCTTCGCCGAAATGTGCGGCTCAAGTGCTGCGTAGTCGTAGCCGAGCTCGGGCAGTACGTACTCTGTCACGAAATCCTCCAATGCAGTGGACCGGGGTCCGGTTGGTAACTCTCGTTTTGTTCATCCGACCGGCGAACCGGCCGGAAATCTACACTCTCCCGATTCTAGGACGGGAGCTTTATTCGTCCATCATTTCGGGGGTCACATTTGCCTCAGTGCCCGGGATCCCGAGGTCACCGGCCCTCTTGTCTGCCATGGCCAGGAGCCGGCGGATCCTTCCCGCGATGGCGTCCTTGGTCATGGGCGGATCGGCAAGCCGGCCCAATTCATCCAGGCTGGCCTGCTTGTGGGCCACCCGGAGCTCGCCCGCGTACTTGAGGTGGTCGGGGACGTCATCGCCCAGGATTTCCAAGGCCCTGTCCACGCGCGCGCCGGCGGCGACGGCGGCCTGGGCCGAACGCCGCAGGTTGGCGTCGTCGAAGTTCGCCAAGCGGTTGGCCGTGGCCCGGACTTCCTTGCGCATGCGGCGTTCCTCCCACACCATGAGGGCGTCATGGGCGCCCATCCGGGTGAGCAGAGCGGCAATGGTGTCGCCGTCACGGATGACCACGCGATCCACTCCGCGCACTTCCCGCGCCTTGGCCTGGATGCCGAGGCGGCGGGCAGCGCCTACCAGGGCAAGTGCAGATTCCGGTCCGGGACATGTGACCTCGAGCGATGAGGACCGGCCGGGTTCGGTGAGGGAACCGTGGGCCAGGAACGCGCCGCGCCACACAGCCTCCGCGTCCGACGCCGAGCCGTTGACGACGGCGGACGGCAAGCCACGCACAGGCCGTCCGCGGCCGTCCAGGAGGCCGGTCTGGCGGGCGAGGGCTTCGCCGTCGCGCACTACCCGGACGACATAGCGGCTACCGCGCCGGAGTCCCCCGCCGGAGACGACGATGATCTCGCTCTGGTGCCCGTAGACTTCAGCGATCGCCGCGCGCAGCCGCCGCGCCGTCGAGGCGAGGTCAACCTCTGCCTCGATCACGATGCGGCCCGAAATGATGTGCAGTCCGCCGGCAAAACGCAGCATGGCCGAGACTTCGGCCTTGCGGACGGACGACTTCTTGATGTCCAGCCGGGAAAGTTCTTCCTTGACCGATGCGGTCAGTGCCATCGCATGTTCCTAACTATTCCCGAAGATATCGTGATACGCCGATGCCAGACGCAGCGGGTCGTGGACTGGACGGCGGCTCGACGCCCCCACTTTACCCAAGACCACCTCGGCACCGATCATCCCGGCCGCGCGTTCGAATTCCTTGAGGTCCGATATCGACGACGGATCGGCCAGGACAACGTCCACGCTGAACTCCGGCGCGTAGTGGCGCAAGGCATCCAGGTGGTCAGCAGCGGACATCCCGGAGGTTTCCTTGGTGTCCATGGCGAGGTTCATCGTCAGGCAGCGTTTGGCGGGTGTGTCGCACAAGGCCTGGCGCATTTCGGGCAGCAGCAAATGCGGCAACACGGAGGTGTACCAGGAGCCGGGACCCAGAATGATCCAGTCCGCGAGCTCGATGGCCGTCAGCGCTTCGATGCAGGCGCGCGCATCTTCCGGGAGGAGCCTTACGTTTTCGAGCGATCCGGCAACGGCGCACTTGGCCTGGCCCTTGACGGACTGGAGTTCGTACCCGCCCCCGGGCAACGGCACACGGACGTCGCCTTCGATGTTCAGCGGTTGGGAGGACATCGGGAGGACCTGGCCGCGGGCACCCAAAAGCGCACCTGCCCATTTCAGGCCCGCGACGGCGTCGCCCAAAAGCTCCCAGAGGGTGACAATGAGCAGGTTCCCCATGGCATGGTCGTCGAGGGAACCTTGGCGGCCGCTCGGCGTCTTGAAGCGATGCTGCATGACATCCCGCCAGGTGCGCCCCCAGTCGGTGTCGTCGCACAGGGCGCTCAGCGCCATGCGAAGGTCGCCGGGCGGAAGGACGCCGTACTCCTCGCGCAACCGCCCGGAGGATCCGCCGTCGTCGGCAACGGTGACGATCGCGGTCAGCTCCGAGGTCAGCAGCCGCAGCGCCGACAGCGAGGCGGAAAGTCCGTGTCCGCCGCCGAGCGCCACCACTGTGGGACCCTTCGCAGGCTGGCTGCCCGGGGCGCCCTTCGGTGGAACCAGCGGCAGGGGTCCGGTGAGGACCCCCATTACTCGCGACCCAGATCGCGGTGGCTCGTGGTGACGGTGACGCGGGGATATTGCGCCAGCCGTTTGGACAGTTCGACGGCGACCGCGACTGAACGGTGCTTCCCGCCCGTGCAACCGACGGCAATCGTGGCGTAGTGCTTGTTTTCCGTCCGGTAGCCGTCGAGGACGGGCTCCAAGGCAAGGACGTAGCGGTCGATGAAGTCCTTGACTCCATCGGCCCCGAGGACATAATCGCTGACGTCGGCGTCGAGTCCCGTGTGCGGACGCAATTTCGGAACCCAGTGCGGGTTGGGAATGAAGCGCGCGTCCGCGACGAAGTTGGCGTCCACGGGCAATCCATATTTGAAGCCGAAGCTCATGATGTTCAAGCGCAACGCCACAGGGCCTGTGTCGGTGAAGAGTTCGGTGATGGCGGTCGCCAGGCCGTGGACGTTGTACGTACTGGTATCCAGGACGACGTCGGCCGATTCCCGGAGTTCCTTCAGTACGTCGCGTTCCGCCGCGATTCCGTCCAGGATCCGGCCACCGCCTTGGAGCGGATGCGGGCGCCGGCCCTGCTCAAAGCGGCGCACCAGGACGTTGTCGCTGGCATCCAGGAAGAGGAGGCGGAAGGTGATTCCACTGGCGCTGAGCGCCCCGAGCGCCGTCCTGATATCGGTGAAGAGGCCTTTGCTGCGTACGTCCACGACGACGGCGAGCTTGGGGATGGACTGGGGCGCGTGAGAGACGATTTCCGCCAGCGTTCCGAGCATCTGGGGCGGGAGGTTTTCGACGACGTACCAGCCGTGGTCCTCCAGGGCGTCCGATGCCGTGCTCCGGCCTGCTCCGGACATGCCGGTCACCACCAGCAGTTCCGCTTCGACAGGCTTGACGGGTACCAGACCGTCCTGCTCCGCGCCGGATCCTGCTGTTGGCTCTGACATCAAGTTTCCCCGTTTCTGAGATGGTCCAAAGTTTGTGGGATGGCCCAAAGGCGGACCGCTTTCGGGAGCGGTCCGCTTATTACCCTAGCTAAATTTCAAGGATTTCGCCGGTGGTCATGTTCACTGCAGGAGCAGCCTCTCCGGAGGCACCTGCTGCGGCCAGGTGGTTGACGACGGCTTCGGCCAGCGCCGGGCCGATCCCCTTCGCGGCCGTGAGCTCGAGGGCCGTTGCCGCCTTGATCTTCTTGAGGGAACCGAAATGGGCCACGAGTGCCTTCCGTTTGGCCTCGCCGAGGCCCGGAACGCCGTCGAGGGCCGAGACCGTCATGGCCTTGCCGCGCTTCTGCCGGTGGAAGGTGATGGCGAACCGGTGGGCTTCGTCGCGGATGCGCTGGAGCAGGTAGAGTCCCTGCGAAGTGCGCGGCAGGATCACCGGGAAGTCGCTGTCCGGCAACCAGACTTCTTCGAGGCGCTTGGCGAGGCCCACGACGTAGACGTCGTCGATCCCCAGTTCCGCGAGTGCGCGCGCGGCCGCATTGACCTGGGGCTGCCCGCCGTCGACGACGACGAGGTTGGGCGGATAGGCGAATTTCGCCTTGGCTCCCGTGAGGGCGGCGTCGTCCGACGGCGGTTCCCCGGCGCCGGGGTTCGGAACCTCTCCGCTCTTCGGGAGCTGTGCTGATTTGTCCTGCAGGTAGTGCCTGAAACGCCTGGTCAGGACGTCGTGCATCGCCGCCGTATCGTCTGTTGCCGCAGCGCCGGTGATGGAGAACTTCCGGTAGTCGGCTTTCTTGGGGAGTCCGTCCTCCACCACCACCATGGACGCAACCACGTTGGTGCCCTGCACATGGGAAATGTCGTAGCACTCGATCCTGAGCAGCGGCACGGGAAGCTCAAGGGCTTCCTGCAGTTCCTGGAGCGCCTGGGAGCGGACGGTGATGTCGCCGGCACGCCGGACTTTGTGAAGCTTCAGCGCTTGCTCGGCGTTTTCCCGGACGGTGGACATGAGGGCAGCCTTGTCGCCGCGCTGCGGCACCCGGATATCCACCTTGGCGCCCCTCAGGCCGCCGAGCCATTCAAGCAGTTCATGGTGGTTGCTCGGGATCTCCGGCACGAGGATTTCGCGGGGAATGCGGCCCTGGTTGTCGCTGTCCTCCCCGTAAACCTGCTGCAGCAAGTGCTCGATAAGCTCCGGACTGGTGGCGTCTTCGACCTTCTCGACGACCCAGCCCCGTTGGCCGCGCACCCGGCCACCCCTGACATGGAAAACCTGCACGGAAGCCTCGAGGTCGTCTTCGTGCAGGGCGAAAACATCGGCGTCCGTGTCCTCGGAAAGCACGACGGCGTTGCGCTCGAACACTTTGCGCAGCGCAACGATGTCGTCCCGGAGCCGGGCCGCCCGCTCGTAGTCCAGCTCGGCGACGGCGGCGCCCATGTCCTTTTCGAGGCGCGTGATGAAGCGTTTCGCTTCGCCGCCCATGAACGAGCAGAAGTCTTCGGCAATCGCCCTGTGCTCCTCCGCGGTGACTCGGCCGACGCACGGGGCCGAGCATTTGTCGATGTAGCCAAGCAAGCACGGCCGGCCGCTGGCCTGGGCCCGCTTCAGCACGCCGGGACTGCAGCTGCGGACCGGAAAGACCCGCAGCAAGGTGTCCATGGTTTCGCGGATGGCGCCGGCCGTGTACGGCCCGAAGTAGCGGGTTCCCTTGCGGCGTTCACCGCGCATGACCTGGACCCGCGGGAGCTTCTCCCCCATGCTCACGGCGAGGTATGGATAGGTCTTGTCATCCCGGAAGACCACGTTGAAGCGCGGCTTGAATTCCTTGATCCAGGTGTATTCCAGTTGGAGCGACTCCAGCTCGCTGCCCACCATGGTCCATTCGACGCTGCTGGCGGCGTGCACCATGGCATACGTCTTCGGCAGCAAGCCGGCAGGGTTGGCGAAGTATGAGTTCAACCGGGAACGGAGGTTCTTCGCCTTGCCCACGTAGATGACACGGCCATGCGGATCCCGGAACCGATAGACGCCGGGGGTGGTGGGGATTTCTCCGGTCTGGGGTCGATAACTCGCTGGATCTGCCACGCATCCAGTCTAGTAAGGGAATCGCACTCCCCCGTACGGGCCGACCGGCCCGCCGAAGCTACTCCGCGGACTTGCTCTGGTTGTAGCTGGCTGAGCGTTCCTGGCCGCTCAACACCGCGATGGCATCCATGATTTTGTCAGTCACTTCGCGCCGGGCAGGCAAGGAATGGTCGGGACCTGTCTTCTCGAAATAGAGCGGCCCGCCGACCTTCATGGTGAAATGCTGCGGACGGACAGTATTGCGGTCCACCGGCTGCAGCTTGTCCGTGCCGATCAGGCCGACCGGGATGACGGGCGCACCCGTGGTCAGGGCGAGCCAGCCGACGCCGGTGCGCCCGCGGTACAGCAAGCCGTCACGGGAGCGGGTCCCTTCCGGATAGATTCCGATGCCCCTGCCGTTCTCCAGGATGTCCAGGAGGGTCTTGAGGGCCTGCACACTGGCTGCCTGCTCTCCACGTTCCACAGGAATGGATCCAACGGCCTGAAAGAACGCCTTCATCGCGCGCCCCTTGAAGCCTGTGGTGGTGAAGTATTCGGCTTTGGCAAAGAAGCCCACCGGACGGGGCATCAGGGCCTGGACGATCACGCTGTCGAGAAAGGACAAATGGTTCGGGGCCACAATGAACGGCCCTTCCTTGGGCACGTTCTCCAGGCCGATGACCGTGGGCCTGCACGTGCCGGAGATCAGTCCGCGCGTGGTCCATCGGATGACATCAAAGGCTTCCATCGTTCTGCACCTCGCTCAGGGCCGCCGCGCGGACAGCGTCAAGTTCTTCGATCTTCTTCAGCAGCTGCTCCGCGGTGTCGACGACGGCGACGGCGCCCGCCTCCCGAAGCTCGCCGTCGGGCGCGAATCCCCAACTGACCCCGATGCAGTCGAGTCCGTTGGCCATGGCACCTGCAACGTCCTGGTGACGGTCCCCGACCATCACGGCAGGCTGGGAATGCAAGGTGGCCAGCGCCGCACCAACGATTGCCACTTTGCCCGGAGCTGTATTGGCGGCCATCGACTCGTCGTCCGAAGCGCCGCAGATGGAGGCGAAGAAACCGGCAATGCCGTGATGCTCCAGGACGATGCGTGCCAGGCCCTGTGGTTTCTGGGTGGCCACCGCAACCGGCCGCCGGGACTCCGCGAAGAACTCCAGGAGTTCACGGATGCCCGGATAGAGCCGGCTTTGGCCTATTCCCTCGGAACGGTAGTAGCCGCGGTACAGCCCGATGACTTCGTCGACTTTTCCCGCGGGAACCCCGGCAATGTGCTCCAGGGAATCGCTGAGCTTGGGTCCGACCATGGAGTCCAGCACGGCTTGTTCCGGGACACGGAGGCCCATTTCGCCCAGGGCCGCGGCGATGCCGCCGGTTATGCCACCTGCAGGATCGACAAGGGTGCCGTCCAGATCAAAGATTACGGGCACCATTGTTTGAGTCACCGGGTTAGTTTCTCACGAGTTGAGGCATGCCTGAAACTCACATGCCGGCCAGGGAATTCTTCGAGCGCACTCGAAATTTTCCCCGGCCGTTCACCCAGGACTAGGCGAGAATCTCTGCGAGGAAGGTAGCGGTATGGCTTTCCGTCGACTTGGCAACTTGTTCGGGGGTGCCCGTTGCCACGACGCGTCCACCGCCTGAACCGCCATTCGGGCCAAGGTCCACAATCCAGTCGGCGGACTTGATGACGTCAAGGTTGTGTTCGATGGTGATGACGGTGTTGCCCTTGTCCACCAAGCCCTGCAGCACCATGAGCAGCTTGCGGATGTCCTCGAAATGGAGGCCCGTGGTGGGCTCGTCCAACACATAGACGCTCCTGCCATTCGAACGCTTCTGCAGTTCCGAGGCCAGCTTCACGCGCTGCGCCTCGCCGCCGGAAAGCGTGGTGGCGGGCTGCCCGAGCCGGACATAGCCGAGGCCGACGTCGACGAGGGTGTTCAAATGCCGGGCGATAGGGGTGAATGCCGCAAAGAACTCGGCCCCCTCCTCGATGGGCATGTTGAGGACGTCGGCGATCGTCTTGCCCTTGTAGTGGACCTCCAAGGTCTCCCGGTTGTAGCGCGCGCCGTGGCACACCTCGCAGGGAACATAGACGTCCGGCAGGAAGTTCATCTCGATCTTCAGGGTGCCGTCACCGGAGCACGCCTCACAGCGGCCGCCCTTGACGTTGAAGGAGAAGCGTCCCGGCTGGTATCCGCGGACCTTGGCTTCGGTGGTCTCCGCGAAGAGCTTCCGGATGTTGTCGAAGACGCCGGTGTAGGTGGCCGGGTTGGAACGCGGGGTCCGCCCGATGGGGCTCTGATCCACGTGAACCACCTTGTCGAGGTGCTCAAGGCCCTGCACGGAGCGATGCCGGCCGGCGACCTGCTTTGCCCCATTGAGCTTGTTGGCAAGCACCTTGTAAAGGATCTCGTTCACCAGGGTGGACTTCCCTGAACCGCTGACTCCCGTGACTGCTGTGAAGAGGCCCAGCGGGAAGGCGGCGTCGACGTTGTTCAGATTGTTTTCGCGTGCGCCGATGACCTTGAGCTCGCGCTTCTTGTCGTACTTGCGCCGCTTTGCCGGGATGTCGATCTTGCGCCGTCCGGACAAATAGTCGCCGGTCAGCGAGTTCGTGTTTTCCAGGAGCTCCTTGTAGGAACCGGAGTGAACCACCTGGCCGCCGTGCTCGCCGGCGCCGGGTCCAATGTCCACCACCCAGTCGGCCTCGTGGATGGTGTCTTCGTCGTGTTCGACCACGATCAGTGTGTTGCCCAGGTCGCGAAGCCTCGTCAGCGTCTCGATGAGGCGGCGGTTGTCTTTTTGGTGCAGTCCGATGGACGGCTCGTCGAGGACGTACAGCACGCCTACCAAGCCGGAGCCGATCTGTGTTGCGAGCCGGATGCGCTGTGCTTCGCCGCCGGAAAGCGTTCCGGACGGCCGTTCGAGATTCAGGTATTCGAGTCCGACGTCCAGGAGGAATGTCAGGCGGGCCTGGATCTCCTTGAGGACCTGGTGGGCAATCTGGGCCTCGCGGTCAGTGAGCGTGAGGCTGCCGAGGAAGTCCGCGCAGTCCCGCATCGGGAGGGCCGCTACTTCGGCGATGGACTTGCCGTTGATCAGCACGGAGAGCGAGGCCGGGTTAAGCCGGGCGCCGTTGCATTCCGGGCAAGGAATCTGCCGCATGTACTCTTCGTAGCGGTCGCGAGCCCAATCCGAGTCCGTTTCGCCGTGCTTGCGGTGGACGTACTGGATGGCGCCTTCGAAGCCCGTGCTGTACTTGCGCTCCCGGCCGAACCTGTTGCGGTACTGCACCACCACCTTGTGGTCTTTGCCATGCAGCACCGTTTGCCGCACTTCCTGCGGCAGCTTTTCCCAGGCGGTGTCCATGGAGAAGTCGAGCTCCAGGGCGAGGCCCTCGAGGAGACGGTTCCAGTACTCCGTGGTGGCAGTGCCGAGGGACCAAGGCGCGATGGCACCCTGGTTCAAGGACAATTCCGGGTTGGGGACCACCAATTCCTCATCGACTTCGAGCTTGGTGCCGATACCGCTGCAGGCCGCACAGGCGCCGAAGGGGTTGTTGAAGGAGAACGAGCGTGGCTCGATTTCGTCGATGGCCAGCGGGTGTTCATTGGGGCAGGCAAGGTTTTCGGAGAAAGCCCTGATCCGTGCGGGGTCTTCGGTATCGAGGTCCACGAACTCGACCAGCACGCGGCCTTCGGCAAGTCCGAGCGCGGTTTCGATCGAGTCGGTCAGCCGTTGGCTGATTCCTTCCTTGACCACCAGACGGTCCACGACAACTTCAATCGAGTGCTTGAATTGCTTGCCGAGCTTGGGCGGATCGCTCAGCTGGACGAGGTCTCCGTCCACCCGGGCGCGTGAGTAGCCCTTGGCGGTGAGCTCCTTGAAGAGCTCGACGAATTCGCCCTTGCGTCCGCGGACGACGGGGGCGAGGATCTGGAAGCGGGTGCCGGATTCGAGCTCCAGCAACTGGTCCACGATCTGCTGCGGCGTCTGGCGCGTGATCGGTTCGTGGCACACCGGGCAATGCGGCCGGCCGACACGTGCCCAGAGAAGGCGCATGTAGTCGTAGATCTCGGTGATGGTGCCCACCGTGGAGCGCGGGTTCTTGCTCGTGGACTTCTGGTCGATGGAGACTGCCGGGGAAAGGCCCTCAATGAAATCCACGTCCGGCTTGTCCACTTGGCCCAGGAACTGGCGGGCATAGGCAGACAGTGACTCCACGTACCGGCGTTGGCCCTCGGCGAAGATGGTGTCGAAAGCCAGGGACGACTTGCCGGATCCGGACAAGCCCGTGAAAACGATCATGGCGTCACGGGGAAGGTCGAGATCGACGTTGCGGAGGTTGTGTTCACGCGCTCCCTTGACCACGAGCCGGGACAGGTCATGTCTTACGGGCGCGGCGGGTGGTTGCGCGGAAACGCTTGCGAAGGATTCGACGGCGGGGACTTCAGCTACGGCTTTAGGCACCCACTAATGCTAATCGAAAACTTCTTCGAATTTCCATGCGGCATCCCACGGCCTACTGACGGGTATCAATCGGCGTCGTAAGCGGCAGCCAGAAGCTGCACCGCCTCGGCGAAACTGGCACCCTGCGCCTTGGCCGCCGCGGAGTAGCTCGCAGCGACTGCCGCCAATGCGCTCCAGCGGTCATCCCGTGCGCACACGACTGTTCCGTTGCGCCCACGGGTTGCGACTACTCCCGCAGCTTCAAGTTCCTTGTAGGCACGGGCCACCGTGTGGGGAGCGACATCCAACTGTTCGGCCAAGCTCCGCACAGCCGGAAGTTTGCTGCCGACAGCCAGGGTGCCGCCGTCGGCCAATTCGATGATGCGGAGCCGAAGCTGCTCGTACAGGGCAACGGTGCTGGACTGGTTGGGACGCCAGGAACCTGGAAACTCAAGCGGGCTCATGAGGCTTCCCTGCCGCCCTGGCCGGCGCGATGCTTGGCGGACCTCACGGGCATCTCGGCGAGCTCCCCGCCTCCCGAGGCAAACTGTGCTTCATGCAACCGGGCATAGTGCCCGCCAAGCTTCAGCAGGGAATGATGGGTGCCGTGTTCAACGATCCGTCCGTGGTCCATGACGAGAATTAGATCAGCGTCGCGGATGGTGGACAAGCGGTGCGCAATGACGAATGACGTCTTGTTGCTCCGCAGCCTGTGCATCGCTTGCCGGATAAGGACTTCCGTGCGGGTATCCACCGAACTTGTCGCCTCGTCCAGGATCAGGATGGGGCGCCCGGAGAGCCGTGCCCGCGCGATGCTCAGCAATTGCCTTTGGCCCTGGCTGAGGGGATCTCCTCCGTTGCTGAGCATGGTTGAATACCCGTTGGGCAGCGAGCGGACAAAGTGGTCAACGTGGCTCGCCTCGGCGGCGGCCACGATTTCGGCCTCGCTGGCACCTGGCCGTCCATACTCGATGTTCTCCCTGATGGTCCCGGTGAAAATCCACGGGTCCTGGAGGACGACGCCGAAATTCCGGCGGAGCGCGTCACGGCGCATGCCGGCGATGTCCACGCCGTCGATCGTGATCCTCCCGGATGCGAGTTCGTGGAAGCGCATGAGGAGGCTGACCAGCGTGGTTTTGCCCGCTCCGGTGTGCCCGACGATCGCCACCGTCTGTCCCGGTTCAACATGGAAGGACAGGTCCTGGATCAGGGGGGCATCCGGCCGGTAGCTGAAGGAGATGCGTTCGAAGGCAACCCTCCCGGCAGGAAGATCAAACCGCCCATCAAAGCCCGGGCGGGCGTCGGCCCGGGAACCAGCGCCCGGCTCCCCGGGCTCCCCCGTTATTTCATCGGCGTCCAACAGTTCGAAGACCCTGCTCGCGGATACTGCGCACGATTGCAGTACCTGGGCCATGCCGCCGATCTGTCCAAGCGGCTGGCTGAAGAGCCGGTTGAATTGGATGAACGCTTGAATGCCGCCAATACTCATCGCTCCGGCAAGGAATTGGAGGGCACCAACGATCGCAACCCCCACATAGCTGGCGTTCGACACGAAAGCCATGAGCGGTACCAGCAATCCCGAAGCGAACTGTGCCTTGGAACTGGCGGCGTACAGGCCATCGTTGTGGGCAGCGAAGCGGGCCGCAATGGCGGGCTGGGCGTTGAAAAGCTTGATGGCCTCATGGCCTGTTGCCGTTTCCTCCACGAGTGAGTTCACGTCGCCCGTGGCCTCCCACTGCCGGACGAAGTATTTCTGCGAGCGTCGGGTCACGACAATCGAGGCCAGGGCCGATACCGGAACGGCCAAGAGGGACACGACGGCGAGGAGGGGCGAAAGGAGGAGCATCATCCCGAGGGAACCGAGGACCATCAACGTTGAGGTCAAGAGCTGGGAGAGGAGCTGGTTGAGCGTCTGCGACACGTTGTCGAGGTCGTTCGTCGCACGGCTCAGGACGTCGCCCCGGGAACGGCCGTCGTAGTACGCCACGGGAAGCCGGTGCAGTTTCGCTTCCACGGCTTCCCGGAGATCGTGTGCGAGGCGCTGCACGGCGAGGGCGTTGAGGCGGCCCTGCGCCCAGCTGAACAGCGCCGTGACGCAATACATGGCTGCGGCCACGAGCAGCAGGGAGACAAATCGCGCCGTGTCGAACTTCGCCCCGAACACTGCGGCCGCGATGACGTCGGTGGCGTCGCCGAGGATTTTGGGCGCCACGACATTGAGGGTGACGAAACCGCAGATGCACAGGATCGCCACTGCCATGATTCCCCGGGCGGGCTTCATCAAGCCCACCAGGCGGAGGAGCGACCGCGATGGTTTCCCTGTGACGGCGAGGAGCTCGCTTGCGCTGCTCACGCGGCTTCTTCCGTTTCCAGCTGGGACGCCACGATTTCCCGGTAGGTTTCCGAGGAACCAAGAAGTTCGTCGTGGGTCCCCCGCGCCACCAGGCGGCCCTCGTCGATGAGCAGAATCTGGTCCGCCGACACCACGGTGTTGACGCGTTGGGCGACGATGATGATGGTTGCCCCGCGCAGTTCCGGCTCAAGCGCGGCACGGAGCTTTGCTTCCGTGACGGTGTCCAGCGCCGAGAAGCTGTCGTCAAAGAGGTAGACGGATGCCGGGCGCAGAATGGCGCGGGCTATGCACAAACGCTGTCGCTGGCCGCCGGAGAGCCCGGCGCCGCCTTGGGACAACATGGTTTCCAGTCCTTGCGGCAGCTCATTCACGAAATCCGCTGCCTGCGCGGTTTCAAGGGCATGCCACAACTGGGAATCCGTGGCCGAGGGCAGCGAAATCCGCAGGTTCTCGGCGATGGTTCCGCGAAACAACCAGCTCTCCTGGGGCACGACGCCGAGCTGCTCGCGCAAGGCCCCGAGGGGAACCCCGGCAATGTCCCGGCCATCGAGCGAAATGCTTCCGCTGCTCACCTCGAGCAGCCTCGGCACCAGGCTGACGATGGTCGACTTGCCGCTTCCCGTGGAGCCGATGACCGCCGTCGTGGTCCCCGGAGCCGCATGGAAGGTGATGCTGTCGAGTACGGGCGTTTCGGCTCCAGGGTAGGCGAAAACGACATTCTCGAAGCGCAAGCCTTCGGGCCTCGCGGGGCGGACCAACCCGCCGGCACCGTTGCCCGGCAAGACCGTTTCGGAATCCGTGTTGAGCACCTCGGTGACGCGCTCGGCGCTGACAGCCGCGCGGGGCGCCGTGCTCAACACGTACATTGCCATCATGATCGCAAGGAGGATCTGCATGATGTAGGCGATGAACGCCGTGAGTGCACCCAGCTGCATGTCTCCGGCGATGATGCGGTGGCCGCCGAGCCAGACCACGCCCGCGGAGGAGAGGTTGACCACGATCATGACGAGCGGAAGCATGGCCGCGACGATCCGGGCAGAACGGAGATTGTTCTTTGTCAAGGCGTCGTTGGCGGCCTCGAACCGTTTCATCTCAAAGGGCTGGCGGACGAATGCCCGGATGACCGCGGTCCCCAGGATCTGTTCGCGGAGCACGCCGTTTATCCGGTCCACCAGGTTTTGGCCCTCGCGGTACAGCGGGACGAGCTTGCGCACTATCAACAGCATGATGAGCAGCAGCACGGGAACAATCGCGAAAACGATCCAGGACAGGGCCACGTCCTGTTCGACGGCGAGGATCACGCCGCCGATACCCATGACGGGAGCTGCCACCAGCATGCTCAAAACGAGCACCGTGATGTTCTGCAGTTGCAGGACGTCGTTGGTGGTCCTGACCACAAGGCTGGCCGGTCCGAACGCCGCCACGTCCTGGTCCGGCAGGGAATGTATTTTGTCGAACAGTTCCTGCCGCAGTCCGCGGCCGACCTTCATGGCGACAATGGCTCCAAGGTAGCCGGCCAGCACGGCGGCGAGCACCTGGATGACCGTGAGGACCAGCATCCACCCGCCGAGGCGCAGGATCACCCCGCTGTTCCCGGCGACGAGGCCGTCGTCGACGATCTTGGCATTGAAGGTGGGCAGGAGGAGTGTGGCGCCGGTCTGGACAAGCTGCAGGAGAACGATGGCCAAGACGTGGCTCTTGTAGGGAGCCAGGCGCTGCAACAGCAAGGATGCCAGCACATTGCCTCCAATCGTTGGCCTCCGGAGCCGCGGATTTCACACGATGCCGCCCCTGGATCGCGTTGCCATTGTAGTTCAGATCACAGTGCGAATCCTTGTCATCAGGGCGTTTCCGGAGTCCTTTGGACCTGGGCCGGCTCAGCCCTGTTTTTGTGCCACCGCAAAAATCCTGCGGAACGCAAACAGCGTGCCGTGCCGCCCCCGTGGATAGGCCTCGCGGAGGGCCGCCGCGTAGTGGTTTTCGAAAGCGCGCGCTTCGGCTTCGGGGAGGGCTGCGAGCACCGGACGCAGGCCGGTTCCCCGCACCCACTCCAGGACCGGATCGGCTCCCGGCAGAAGTTGCTGGTAGGTCGTTTCCCAAGCGTCGGCTGCGCATCCGGCGTCGAGCATGATCCGCAGGTAGTCGGCCGGTTCCCCGACGGCGTCGTCGTGGCGAAGCACGCCGGACAGCTTCCCGGACCATTCGGGCGAGGCGGCCAGTTCGCGCATGAGCACGTGGGACGGCGCACCGAAGTTTCCGGGGACCTGGAGCGCAAACCAGGCTCCCGGTTTCAGCGCTTCAAGCCACGCGGCGAGCATCGTCAAGTGGCCCGGCACCCATTGCAACGCCGCGTTGCTGACGACGACGTCGGTGTCCGCTTCCGGCGTCCACCCGGCGATGTCGGCGTGCACGAACGAAAGAGCAGGGTGCGCGGCAGCGAGGGCGTGGGCTTTGGCCAGCATGTCCGCTGAGGAGTCCAGCCCGACGACGGCGGCGCGGGGCCACCGCGTCGCGAGCGTCGCCGTCAGGTTCCCCGGGCCGCAGCCCAGGTCCACGACGTGCCGCGGATCCTCCGCCAGGATCCTCGAGGCCAGGTCAAAGAACGGCCGGTCACGGTGATTGCCGAACTCGACGTACTTGGCTGGATCCCACTTCACTGCATGCTCCATCGTCGGTCTCCGTCGTCTGCTCCACCCACACTAAGCTGGAAGGCAATGAAACTTCTTGAGCAGCTCACCGACGGCGCACGCGTTGACCCGGACGAAATCTACACACGCTTCGTCGAATGGACGGAGAGCCGCGGGCTCCAGCTGTACCCTGCCCAGGACGAAGCCATCATGGAACTAGCGTCCGGTTCCAACGTCATCCTGGCGACCCCCACCGGCTCTGGAAAGTCCCTCGTGGCGATCGCCGCGCACTTCGAGGCGATGTCCCGCGGCTTGCGCAGCTACTACACGGCCCCCATCAAGGCCCTGGTCTCCGAGAAGTTCTTCGCCCTCTGCGACATTTTCGGAGCGGAGAACGTGGGCATGATCACCGGTGATTCGGGAGTCAACCAGGACGCCCCGATCATCTGCTGCACCGCAGAAATCCTCGCCAACATCGCCTTGCGCGAAGGCAAGGAGGCCGAGCTCGGCACGGTCATCATGGACGAATTCCACTTCTATTCCGATCCCCAGCGCGGTTGGGCGTGGCAAGTGCCGCTCCTTGAGCTCCCCCAGGCCCAGTTCCTGCTGATGTCGGCCACCCTGGGAGACGTCAGCCGCTTCGAAGCCGGCCTGAGCGAACTCACCGGGCGGTCCACTACCACCGTGAGTTCGGCCGAACGGCCCATCCCGCTGCATTACTACTTCCAGGAAACGCCGGTCCACGAAACCCTGGAGGAGCTGCTGAGCACCAAGCAGGTTCCCGTGTACGTGGTGCATTTCAGCCAGGTCGAGGCCATCGAGCGTGCCCAGAACCTCATGAGCGTCAACATGTGCACCCGCGAGGAGAAGGACAAGATTGCCGAGCTGATCGCCGGTTTCCGGTTCGCCGCCGGCTTCGGCAAGACCCTGAACCGGCTGGTCCGCCATGGCATCGGCGTCCACCACGCGGGCATGCTGCCGAAGTACCGCCGCCTCGTGGAGCAATTGGCACAGGCAGGACTCCTGAAGGTCATTTGCGGCACCGACACGCTCGGCGTCGGGATCAACGTTCCCATCCGCACTGTCCTCCTGACGGCGCTCAGCAAGTACGACGGCGTCCGCACCCGCCTGCTGAACTCCCGGGAGTTCCACCAGATCGCGGGCCGCGCCGGCCGTGCGGGCTATGACACTGCCGGAACGGTCGTGGTGCAGGCTCCCGAACACGTCGTGGAAAACGCGAAGGCGATGGCAAAGGCCACCGCCAAGTTCGGCGACGACCAGAAGAAGCTGAGGCAGGTCGTGCGGAAGAAGCCGCCGGAAGGCTTCGTGTCCTGGGGGCAGCCCACCTTCACCCGTTTGGTGGAGTCCGTGCCGGACCCGTTGACCTCGAGTTTCACCGTGACCCATGCCATGCTGCTCAACTTGATGGAGCGCCCTGGCGACCCGTTCGCCGCTGCCCGTCGTCTCCTGACCGAAAACCACGAGGCGCGCCCCGCCCAGCTGCAGCTCATGAAGAAGGCCTTGGGCATCTACCGCGAGCTGCTGGCAGCCGGCGTGGTCGAACGCATTCCCGAGGCCGAGCAGGAGAAAGAAGGCCGCTCCGTGCGGTTGACCGTTCACCTGCAAGCCAACTTCGCGCTGAACCAGCCTCTTTCACCGTTCGCGCTTGCCGCGCTCGAACTCCTGGATCCGGAGTCGCCGTCGTACGCCTTGGACGTGGTGTCCGTGATCGAGTCAACCCTCGAGAAGCCACGGCAGATCCTGTCTGCGCAGCAGAAGAAGGCACGCGGCGAGGCCGTCGCCGCGATGAAGGCCGATGGCATCGATTACGACCAGCGAATGGCGATGCTCGAAGAGGTCACCTACCCCCAGCCGTTGGCGGAGATCCTCGGCGAAGCGTTTGAGGTGTACCGGAAGGCTGCACCCTGGGTGGGCGACTTCGAGCTTGCTCCGAAGTCGGTGGTCCGCGACATGTATGAGCGCGCCATGAATTTCGGTGAGTTCGTGCAGTTCTATGGGCTCGCCCGCTCCGAAGGGATCGTGCTGCGGTATCTGGCCGATGGGTTCAAGGCCCTGCGCCAGACCGTCCCCCAGGACTCCCTTCGCGAAGACCTCGAGGACCTCATCGCCTGGCTGGGTGAACTGGTCCGCCAGGTCGACTCGAGCCTGCTCGACGAGTGGGAAGAGCTTACCTCCGGGGTGGCCCCGACGCCGCACGACGCTCCGCCTCCCGCGCCGCCGTCGCTCACGTCCAACATCCGCGCCTTCAGGGTCATGGTCCGCAACGAAATGTTCCGGCGCGTTGAGTTGTTCGCGGACGAGGATGCGGCCGCCCTGGGCGAGCTCGACGCCGGCAGCGGCTGGGATGCGGAACGCTGGGAAGACGCTTTGGACGACTACTTCGACGAACACGACGACATCGGAACCGGCCCCGATGCCCGGGGCCCGGGACTCCTCATGATCACCGAGGAACCCGGCGTCTGGCGCGTACGGCAGATTTTCGATGACCCGGCCCGCAACCATGACTGGGGCGTGTCCGCCGAAGTGGACCTGGCAGCCTCCGACGAGAGCGGCACGGCCGTGGTCAGGGTGACCGCGGTCAACCGTCTCTAGGCGCCTAGTAAGCTCGAATCATGAGTGTTATCCGCCCAGCCACATTATCCGATGTTCCCGCGATCCTGCAGATGATCCACGAGCTTGCGGTCTACGAAAAAGAGCCCGACGCCGTGAAGAACACGCCGGAAATGCTCACCGAGGCTTTGTTCGGCGAAAATCCGCGGGTGTACGCACACATGGCGGAAAACGCGGCCGGGGATGTCCAGGGCTTTGCCTTGTGGTTCCTGAACTACTCCACGTGGGAAGGCGTCCACGGCATCTACCTCGAGGACCTCTACGTCACTCCCGCTGCGCGAGGCGAGGGCCACGGGAAGGCGCTCCTGCGGCACCTGGCCGCGACCGCCGTCGAACGCGGCTATGCGCGGGTCGAATGGAGCGTCCTGGACTGGAACGAACCGTCCATCAACTTCTACCGCAACCTCGGTGCCGTTCCGATGGACGGCTGGTCCACGTTCCGCCTGAGCGGCGACGCCCTGGGCGCCTTCGGCAGCGATGACAAGGTCATGGCCCGTGGCTGAGCGCACGGTCGGGGGTCTCGCTGAGCCCATGGTTGGGCAAGCGGCGCACACCATCCGGGCAAGGCACGAATTCCGGGGTGTCCGCACCACCGAGCATTTCTTCACCGTCCCGCTCGACCATTGGGCGTCCGGAGGTGAAGAAGCTCCAGGCAACGCGAAAACGATCACCGTCTTCGCGCGGGAGATCGTCTCTGCCGAGCACTCGGAAGAGGACGCGGACCGGCTGCCGTGGTTGCTCTACCTCCAAGGCGGCCCCGGCGGACGCGGCACCCGGACCACCTCCCTGTCCGGCTGGATGAAGGCTGCCGCAAGGAGTTTCCGCATCCTGATGCTGGACCAACGCGGCACGGGCCTGTCCACGCCGGCGGACCGCAACACCTTGCCGCTCCGGGGCGACGCGGCAGCGCAGGCTGGCTACCTCGCGCATTTCCGGGCGGACTCGATCGTCGCCGACGCCGAACTCATCCGGAAGGCGCTGGGCTCGGAGCCGTGGACCGTCCTTGGCCAGAGCTTCGGCGGTTTCTGCGCGCTGACCTACTTGTCCTTCGCGCCGGAAGGCTTGAGCGAAGTGCTCATCACGGGCGGGCTGGCGCCGTTGGAAGGCCCGGCCGAGCGGGTCTACCGGGCAACCTTCCAACGGGTTGCGGAACGTAACGCGGAATACTTCGCGTGGTACCCCGAGGACCGCGGCCTGGTCACCCGGATTGCGCGGCATCTGGAGTCCACGGAGGAGCGGCTGCCCAGCGGGGAACCACTCACTCCGGAGCGCTTCCAAATGGTGGGATCGTTCCTGGGCGGAAACGCCCGGGTGGATGCCCTGCACACCCTCCTGGAGGATGCGTTCGTGCCCACGCCCGACGGAGAACGGCTCTCCGACGCCTTCCTCGAACAGGTCCACGGGCTGGTCTCCCGCGCATCGAATCCGCTGTACGCGGTGTTGCACGAGTCCATCTACGGCCAGGGCCAGGCCACCGACTGGGCGGCGTGGCGGGTGGGCTCGGAATTCCCGGAATTCCGTCCCGACGCCGCAGAGCCGCTCCTGACCGGCGAAATGGTCTACCCCTGGTACTTCGAGCAGGATCCGGCGCTTGTGCCCCTTCAGGAAGTAGCCGCGCTGTTGGCCGCCAAACAAGACTGGAAACCGCTCTACGATGTGTCCCGGTTGAAAGCGAACACCGTGCCGGTCGCGGCTGCCGTGTACCGCGACGACATCTATGTCGACTTCCAGCTGTCCATGGAAACCGCCGCGGCGGTACGCGGACTGCGTGCCTGGACCACCGGAGACTTTCACCACGACGGCATCGGCGAAGACGGGGAAGGAATCTTCAACCGGCTCCTGGGAATGGCCCGCGGCCAGAACTGAGCCCAGGCCAAAGCGCTGACCGGGGCTCAGTTCTGCTGTGTCAATGGCTCGGCGGTTGTTAGTGGCCGCTGACCTTGTTCATGCTCTTGCGGGAGTCCTCCTCGAGCCGGGCATCCAGTTTGGATTTCGCAGCCGCCGGGGTCAGCAGGCTCGCGACAACCGCCACCACGATGGTGCCGATGATGACCGCCAGGGACACATAGGTCGGGATCTCCGGCGCCCAGTCAATATGGTGGCCGCCGTTGATGAACGGCAGTTCATTGACGTGCATGGCGTGCAGGACCAGCTTGACGCCGATGAACGCGAGGATGACCGACAAGGCGTGCTTGAGGTAGATCAAGCGGGTCATGAGTCCGCCCAGCAGGAAGTACAGCTGGCGAAGGCCCATCAGGGCGAAGATGTTCGCGGTGAAGACGATGAAGGCGCTCTGTGTCAGTCCGAAAATGGCCGGAATGGAATCCACGGCGAACAGGAGGTCCGTCATGCCGATGGTCACGAAGACGATCAGCATGGGAGTGAACAGCTTCTTGCCGTCGACCGTGGTCCTCAGCTTGCCGCCGTCGAACTTCTCCGACATCGGGACAACTTTGCGGATGCGGGCAATCAGCGGACTTTCGGCGGCGTCTTCCTCGTCTTCGCCGTTGTCCGTGGCCTGCTTCCATGCGGTCCACAGCAGGAACGCGCCGAAGATGTAGAAGACCCAGCTGAACTGCTCAATCACCACGGCGCCAAGGGCAATGAAGATACCGCGCAGGACCAGGGCAATGATGATGCCCACCATGAGCACTTCCTGCTGATACTTACGGGGCACCGAGAACCGCGCCATGATGATGATGAAGACAAAGAGATTGTCGATACTCAAGCTGTATTCGGTCACCCAACCGGCGATGAACTGGCTGCCATGCTCCGGGCCGGCAAACGCGAACATCGCCCCGGCGAACACCAAAGCGAGGGTGACGTAGAAGGCGACCCAGAGGCCTGCTTCCTTCATGGAGGGTTCATGCGGACGTTTGATCACCAAAAGAAGGTCGACAAGGAGGATGATTCCGAGAACGACGAAGGAGCCGATCTCAAACCAGGCGGGGAGTTGCATCAAGAATGCCTTTCGCAGGTACGCCAAAACGGCGTAAGTCTCTCCGACCTGCCTGCGTGTCCATGCTCAATAGGCAATCAACGCTCAAACGGCGATCCGCTAGGCCCGGCGAGGCGTCTGTGCCTTGCGTGTTGACGGACTTAGCGCTTGGGATACTCCCCTACGTAGGCCCAACTTTACCCTAGGCATGCCCGGCGGACTGCATCTGGCGTAGTTCGCGCTTGAGGTCTCCCACCTCGTCACGGATCCTCGCTGCGATCTCAAACTGGAGTTCGGCGGCGGCCGCATGCATCTGCTCGGTCAGTTGTTCGATCAGACCCACGAGGTCTTCGGCCGGCGCCGCGGCCAGGCCGTCTTGACGGACCTTCGAAGCGCCCTTGCCCTTGCCGGTCCGGCCGCCCTTTCCGGCTGCGGCCAGCAACTCGCGGGTGTCGGCGTCTTCGCGGGCAAGTTGATCGGTGATGTCTGCGATCTTCTTGCGCAACGGTTGCGGATCCACACCATTGTCCGTGTTGTACTTGACCTGGATTTCCCGGCGGCGGTTGGTTTCCTCGATGGCCTTGGCCATGGAGTCGGTGATCCGGTCGGCGTACATGTGGACCTGGCCCGAGACGTTTCGGGCCGCGCGCCCGATGGTCTGGATGAGGGACGTGGCAGAACGGAGGAAGCCTTCCTTGTCGGCGTCGAGGATGCTGACAAGTGACACTTCGGGCAGGTCGAGGCCCTCGCGGAGCAGGTTGATGCCCACCAGGACGTCGAAGCTGCCCATGCGGAGTTCCCGGAGCAGTTCCACGCGCCGGAGGGTGTCGACGTCGGAGTGCAGGTATTGGACCTTGACCCCATGGCCCAGCAGGTAGTCGGTGAGGTCCTCGGCCATGCGCTTGGTCAGCGTGGTGACCAGCACGCGTTCGTCGCGCTCCACCCGGGTCCGGATTTCCCCGAGGAGATCGTCGATCTGGCCCTTGGTGGGCTTCACGATGACTTCGGGATCGATCAGCCCGGTGGGGCGGATGATCTGCTGGACGGTCCCGTCGGCCTTGCCGAGCTCATATTTTCCGGGGGTCGCGGAAAGGTAGACGGTCTGGCCCACCCGCTCCAGGAACTCATCCCATTTGAGCGGCCTGTTGTCCATCGCGGAAGGCAGCCGGAAGCCGTGGTCCACGAGGGTGCGCTTGCGCGACATATCGCCTTCGTACATGGCGCCGATCTGTGGAACGGTGACGTGGGATTCGTCGATGACCAGCAGGAAGTCGTCCGGGAAGTAGTCGATGAGGCAGTGCGGGGCCGTGCCGGAGCCGCGGCCATCGATGTGCCGCGAGTAGTTCTCGATGCCGTTGCAGAATCCCATTTGCTGCATCATCTCGAGGTCGTACGTGGTGCGCATGCGCAGCCTCTGGGCTTCCACCAGCTTGTTCTGGCCTTCGAGGACCTTGAGCCGCTCGGCGAGTTCCCCCTCGATGGCGGTGATGGCGCGGGACATGCGTTCCGGACCGGCGACATAATGCGAGGCCGGGAAGATGTACATCTCGGTTTCCTCGCGGATGACATCGCCCGTGACCGGATGCAGCGTGTAGATGTTCTCGATCTCGTCGCCGAAGAACTCGATGCGCAGGGCCAGCTCTTCGTACATGGGGATGATTTCCACGGTGTCTCCGCGGACGCGGAAGGTGCCGCGGTGGAAGTCCATGTCGTTGCGGGTGTACTGCATGCCGACAAACTTGCGCAGGAGATCGTCCCGGTTCATTTCGGCGCCTTTGGTGAGCGTGACCATTCCGGCGATGTATTCCTCCGGGGTGCCGAGGCCATAGATGCAGGAAACGGTAGCCACCACGATGACATCCCGGCGGGTCAGCAGCGCGTTGGTAGCCGAGTGCCGCAACCGCTCGACTTCCTCGTTCACGGAGGAGTCCTTCTCAATGAACGTATCCGTCTGCGGAACGTAGGCTTCGGGCTGGTAGTAGTCGTAATACGAAACGAAGTACTCCACCGCGTTGTTGGGCAGCAGTTCCCGGAACTCGTTGGCGAGCTGCGCGGCAAGGGTCTTGTTCTGGACCATCACCAGGGTGGGCCGCTGGACCTGCTCGATCAACCAGGCAGTGGTGGCGCTCTTGCCCGTACCGGTGGCGCCGAGCAGCACGACGTCTTTTTCGCCGTTGTTGATCCGTTCAGTCAGCTCCGCAATGGCGGCCGGCTGGTCACCTGCCGGCTTGAATTCGCTGATGACCTCAAAGGGCGCGACGACGCGGTTGATCTCCTGGGCAAGACTCATGAATCCAATGTACCCCCGCCCGCGGACAGTTACTGTCCGCGTTTTCTAGGCTTGCGCCGCGGAGTACGACGGCGGGTGCCAGCCGCTGCTTCCGGCCCAGGAGTCCATGAGCGGCCAGGCGACCTCGGTGAACCACGGCTCCTTGGCTTCCGCGTACGCCAGGGTCCTGCGGTCTCCGGCGTGGAGCGCGGCGAGCTCGTGCTTCAGGTCCGCATACATGCGCAGGGCGTCGGGGTTGGCGCGGAGCCAATCGCGGAACAACAAGGCATAACGCCACCCCGGACTTCCAAGGACCCGGACGTGGACATTGGCGGGCCGTCCGGGGTCGGCGTTGCAGTGGAAGCGTTTTTGCCATGCCAATGGATCCAGGTCAGGCGGCTTGGGGGTGTCGCGGGCTGAGGCCTCCCGCAACGGGAAGCCGGCCTCGCCCAGGGCCCGGGCTATCCGGTCGGCGGCGTCCAGCGAGGACACATTCACTTGCAGGTCGATGACGTCCTTTGCAGGAAGGCCGGGAACCGACGTCGAACCGATATGGTCTGCACCCAGGACCTCAGGAGATACCCGCCGGATCCGGGCAAGCAGACGTTCAGCCTGGACCGGCCAGTCGGGGTTTGGCGGTGACAATACGGGGCCGCTGGTTCGTGGCGCCGGCCGGTCGGCCGCAAGATTGCGTGCGAACGGGACCAATCGCTCTTCCCACAAGGCGTCCACGAGTGCGGTGATGTCCTGCACGCTTCCCGAGTTGTCCAACACGATGTCGGCCGCCGCCAACCGTTCATCCCTGCTGGCTTGAGCGGCCATGCGGGAGACCGCGTCCTCGGCTGTCATGCCGCGGTTCTCCGTCATGCGCCGGATCCGTTCCCCGTCCGGGGCGTCGACCACCAGCACCAGGTGGAAACTGCTCCCCTGCGCGGTTTCGACCAGCAACGGAATATCCTGGACGACGATGTCTCCGGGTTTCGCGGTCGCGAGCATCCCGGCAGCCCGCTCCCTCACGCGCGGATGGATGATCGCGTTGAGTGCTTCCCGGCGATCGGGCTCAGCGAAGACAATCGCGCCGAGGCGTGCACGGTCAAGGCGACCCCCGGCGTCGACGATGTCTTCACCAAACTCGGCCACGACGCCCGCCAAGCCCGGCGTGCCCGGCTCCACGACTTCGCGTGCCAGAGCGTCGGCGTCGATCAAGACGGCGCCCAACTCCCTCAGCCGGGCGGACACGAGTGATTTGCCGGAGGCGATCCCGCCGGTAAGTCCAATCTTCAGCACCCCTCCACACTAGACTGGGTCGGTGGCAGAACAGGAAGAAAGCCGGGCGACCTCGTACACAACGTTGGCCCCCGGTGACGGTTTCCGCCATGAACTCGAGATCAAGCGTTCGCGCTTCATCACCGTGCTGCGCCGCGCCTCCGACGAGGATGCCGCCCGCGCGTTGGCGTCCGGACTGCGCAAGGAATTCCATGACGCCCGGCACCATTGCTCGGCATTCGTCCTGGGCCCTGATCGCGCCATCCAGCGTTCCAACGACGACGGCGAGCCCTCCGGAACTGCCGGCATCCCCATGCTCGAGGCGCTCATCAAACGCGAGACACTGCCCGGGGTGACTGACCTCAGCGACGTGAGCGCCGTCGTCGTCCGCTATTTCGGCGGGATCCTCCTGGGCGCCGGCGGACTGGTCCGTGCCTACTCCGAGTCAGTCTCGGCCGCTTTGGACTCCGCTCCCCTGGTTCAGCGGCGTCGCCTGCGGATGTGCGACATCCCGGTGCCCCACCACGCGGCCGGAAAGCTGGAAAACGATCTGCGCTCCGCGGGCTACGTCATGGCCGAAACAAGCTACGGGCCCTCAGAGACGATCCTGCGCGTGGCCCTGCCCGATGATGCAAACGCAATCGCCGACGCCGGTGAGCGGCTTGCATCCATGACCGCAGGCGCCTCGGGACTCCAGTTGCGTGGAACGGAATGGGTCGACGTCCAGGGCTGAGCTTCCACACAGGGACATGCCCACCCCTTGTCACTACCACTGGACATAGTGGGTATATGCCCAGTCCTTGCTGCGAACGATGGGCATGTCCCGTGGGGACCCGGGACACGGCTGGGCTTCCACGCAGGGACATGCTCTCCCCCGACCACCACCACTGGACATAGTGGGTATATGCCCAGTCCTTGCTGCGAACGATGGGCATGTC
>NZ_JARVRG010000027.1:0-115563 GCF_030209795.1 Arthrobacter sp. efr-133-R2A-63
GCACGTTCAACGAGTTGCCCGTACCCGTGTAGTCCATGTAATGCTTCTCGTCACCATCCATCAGACGGTAGTACGCGGAGTTGTCGATGCCCTTGAAGGACAGCGTCGGGCCCAAATGGTTGCCCTCGGCCGTGTGGTTGTACACCACGTCAAGAATGACCTCGATGCCGGCCCGGTGAAGGGAACGCACCATGGCCTTGAAGTCCTGGACCTGCTGGCCGGTATCGCCCTTGGAACTGTAGCTGTTGTGCGGGGCGAAGAACCCGATGGTGTTGTAACCCCAGTAATTGTTCAACCCCTTGTCCTGCAGGATGCCGTCGTTCGTGAACTGGTGCACCGGCATCAGCTCGATCGCCGTGACCCCCAGCTTCTGCAGATGGGAAATCACCGCCGGGTGGGCGACACCGGCATAGGTGCCGCGCTGTTCCTCCGGAACCTCCGGATGCAGCTGGGTCAGGCCCTTGACATGCGCCTCGTAAACCACGGACCGGTGATACGGGATCCGCGGAAGGTGGTCACCGTCCCAATCGAAGAACGGATTGATGACCACACCCAACATCATGTGGGGCGCGGAGTCCTTGTCGTTACGGGAGTCCGGATCACCCATGTTGTACGAGAAAAGCGCCGGATCCCAGTCGATCTGCCGGTGGATGGCCTTGGCGTAAGGATCCAGGAGGAGCTTGTTGGGATTAAACCGCTGCCCGGCGGCAGGATCATACGGACCATGCACCCGGTAGCCATACTTCTGTCCGGGCTGGACATGCGGAAGGTAGCAATGCCAAACATAGCCGTCCACCTCGCTGACGGTGTAGGAAACCTCTTCCCCGTCATCGTCGAAGAGACACAACTCCACCTTCTCCGCCTTCTCGCTGAACAACGCGAAGTTCGTTCCCGTGCCATCGAAAGTGGCACCCAACGGGTATGCGGATCCTGGCCAAACGTCCATGTGTTCTCCTTCGTGTGCCGGATAACCTTCTGCCAGCCTAGCCAGACTATGTGACATTCACGGAACTTCCGTGGTCATCCGGCGCGATGTTCCTTGAGAAATCGGAAGACGCCGGGGACCGCCCGGGCGATATCGGAAGCCGCCAATGGCCCGCCCGCCGAGGCCGCACTGCCCGCCATTCCGTGGATGCTCGCGCCGACAGCGGCTACCGCGGCCCAGCGCGCGTCGGGGGCGATCCCCAAGGCGGCGAAAGGCCCGTCGTCGTCCAGTGCGGATTCCGCGTATGCCGCCGCGAGCGCGCCGACGATGCCGCCAAGGACGTCGCCGCTGCCTGCCGTTGACATCCACGGGCATCCATCTGACTGGCTGAAGACTGCTCCGGACGGCGAAGCAATCACCGTTGTGGCACCTTTGAGCAGGACGACCGCACCGGTGTGTCCGGCCGCGAGCCGGGCGAAGTGCACGGTCCGCGACTCGACGTCCTCCCGCGTGACGCGCACTTCGCCCCGGCCGAGAAGGGCAGCGAGTTCCCCGGCGTGCGGGGTGAGAATCCAGTTCGGCGGGCAGCGTTCCGGCAGGAGCTCGAGGGCTCCGGCGTCGACGACGGCGGGCTGGCCGGCGCTTGCGGCCGCAGCCAGTACGTCGCGGGCCCGCTGGAGTTGTTCGGCCCCGTCCAGGCCAGGGCCGAGGAGCCACGCCTGGACCCTGCCTGGCCCGGCCGGCTCCCAGATGGCTTCGGGCGTTCGTGCCAGGACCTGCCGCGCCACGACTTCCGGACCGAGGTAGCGCACCATTCCCGCGCCGGCCGCGGAGGCGGCATCGACACAGAGAGCCGCAGCCCCGGTGTAGCGCTCGGAACCGGCCACGATGCCCAGGACTCCCCGGGTGTACTTCTGGGCCCGGCGTCCCGGGTCCGGCAGTACGCCGGCCAGGTCAGCGGCAGAGAAACGACGCAGGGCGGGTACGGGAAGGCCTTCCTCGATGCCGATGGGCACGAGGATCACGCGGCCGGCACAGCCCTCCCCCGGATCAGCCATCAGACCGGCTTTGACTCCCCCGAACGCCACGGTCAGCCGCGCCGTCAATACCGGCCAATGGACCTCGCCTGTGTCGGCGTCCACTCCGCTGGGAACATCGCAGGCCACCACCAGACCGGGCTTGAGCTCCTCCAAGGCCGCAATCAATTCCGCGGCCGAACCACGGATGCCACCCCTGGCTCCAGTACCCAGGATGGCATCAATGACCACATCGTCGCCGGCAACCAGCACGGCCAGTTCTTCGGCATTGTCTTCGTCCAGGACATGGACGCGTCCGCCGGCTGCGCGGAAGGCCGCGAGGGCGTCAGCATGGGCGGAACCTGCGGTGAGCACCGCCGTCGTGCGCATGCCGCGTCCCGCGAGCATTGCCGCGGCGTAGAGTCCGTCCCCTCCGTTGTTGCCCTTGCCCGCCAGCACGGTGATGCTCGATCCATACAGGCGGCGACCTTCCGCGCGGAGTTCACGCACGACGGCGTTAGCCAGTCCGTAGGCCGCGCGCTGCATGAGAACAGCGCCCTCGCCGGCATCAAGAAGCGGTTGTTCCGCTGCCCTGATCTGAGTTCCGGTGAAGGCGCTGATCATGGTTGTTTGCGCTGCTAGGATTCGGCGATGACCATGGCAGTGGCGATCCCGCCATCGTGGCTCATGGACACGTGCCAGCGCTTCACGCCCATGGACTCGGCGACTGCCAGCACGGTGCCCTTCACTTTGATGGTGGGGCCGTTCTGGTCCAGCCCGATCCAGCAGTCCTGCCAGTTCATGCCCGCGGGAGCTCCCAAGACCTTTGCCACCGCTTCCTTGGCCGCGAAACGCGCGGCCAGGGACCGCGTGTTCAGTTCGCGTTCCGCGGGTACGAACAAACGGTCACGGAGGCCCGGGGTCCGCTCAAGTTGGCGCCCGAAGCGCTCAATGTCTACGACGTCTACGCCTATGCCAACAATCATGCGGCTATTCTACGGTCACACTCTTGGCGAGGTTGCGCGGCTGGTCCACGTCGTACCCCTTGGCCTTTGCCAGCTCTGCCGCAAAAATCTGCAGCGGAACAGTCGTGAGGAGTGGCATCAAGAGCGTTGGCGTCTGCGGGACGTAGAAAACGTGCTCGGCGTATGCACGCACGGCTTCGTCGCCTTCCTCGGCGATCACCAGGGTGCGCGCACCGCGTGCGCGGATCTCCTGGATGTTGCTGACAACCTTCGCGTGCAGGGAATCGCGGCCGCGCGGCGATGGGACCACCACAAAGACGGGCTGCCCTTCGTCGATCAGGGCAATCGGACCGTGCTTGAGCTCGCCGGCGGCGAAGCCCTCGGCGTGGATGTACGCGATTTCCTTGAGCTTCAACGCGCCCTCAAGCGCCACCGGGAAGCCCACGTGGCGGCCGAGGAAGAGCACCGACTTCTCGTCCTTCATGCTGCGGGCGAGTTCGCGGAGCGGACCGGCGTTGTCGAGGATCTTCTGGATGTGGGCGGGAATCTTGCCCAGGTCCGCCAAGACGTCCTTGATCTGGCCGGAGAAGATGTTTCCGCGCAGCTGGGCGAGGTAGAGACCGAGCAAGTACGCGGCCGTGATCTGGGCTAGGAACGCCTTGGTGGAGGCGACGGCGATCTCCGGTCCGGCGTGCGTGTACAGAACGGCGTCGGATTCGCGCGGGATGGTGGATCCGTTGGTGTTGCAGATGGAGATGGTCTTGGCGCCCTGTTCACGGGCGTAACGGACAGCCATCAGCGTGTCCATGGTTTCGCCGGACTGGCTGATGGACACCACCAGGGTGTTGGCGTCAACGATCGGGTCGCGGTAGCGGAATTCATGCGCGAGTTCCACCTCGGTGGGGATACGGCACCAGTTCTCGATGGCGTACTTGGCGACCATCCCGGCGTAGGCAGCCGTGCCACAAGCCAGGACGATGATCTTGTTGACCTGCTTCAGCAGTTCGGGGTCGATCCGGAGCTCACTCAGGGTCAGCTGGCCGTTGATGTCCGAGCGGCCGAGGAGCGTCTGGGTAACGGCGTCGGGCTGGTCGTGGATTTCCTTCTCCATGAAGGAGCTGAAGCCACCCTTTTCGGCGGAAGCCGGGTCCCAGTCAACGTGGTATTCCTTGCCCTGGGCGGGGGCGCCGAAGAAGTCCGTGATCTCAACGGTGTCGGCCGTGATGGTGACGATCTGGTCCTGGCCAAGCTCGACGGCGCGGCGCGTGTGATCGATGAAACCGGAAACGTCCGAGCCAAGGAAGTTCTCGCCTTCTCCCAGCCCCACGACGAGGGGCGAGTTGCGGCGGGCGGCCACGACGACGTCCGGCCGCTCGGCGTGCACGGCGAGGAGCGTGAACGCGCCTTCGAGCCGCTGGCAGGCAAGCTGCATCGCTTTGGTGAGCCGTCCGTTGGACGAGTCCCCGTTGAGCTGGTTACGGAAAATGTCGCCCAGAAGTGCTGCGGCAACTTCGGTGTCCGTCTCAGACTCGAAGGTGATGCCCTTGGCGATGAGTTCCTGCTTGAGTTCGGCGAAGTTTTCAATGATTCCGTTGTGGATCACGGCCAAGCGTCCGCCATCGGCCAGATGCGGGTGGGCGTTCTGGTCGGTGGGTCCGCCGTGGGTGGCCCACCGTGTGTGGCCAATGCCGGTCAGCGAGTCCGGGAGCGGATTTCCGTCGAGCTCGTTCAACAGATTGCTCAGTTTTCCGGACTTCTTGCGGGCTGAGATGGTTCCATCAGCCACCACTGCAACTCCGGCTGAATCATAGCCCCGGTATTCAAGCCGCCGGAGTCCTTCAAGCACGACGTCGAGAGCCGAGTGCCCGGCATCTGCCCGGCGGGATGAATTGCCAACGTAACCTACGATTCCACACATGCCTACAAGACTAGCGGTTGCCCCGCGAAATGGACGTAGGATATCCAGGCCCGGGGGCAGGCCACGCCGCGGAATATGCCGAATCACGTACCTTTTGCGGAGAGCATGCTCACACAAAATCTGCCCGCCGTTCATGCTGTATTTCCGGATCAGCCAGCGGAGGGGCAGAATCTCTAAGGTGACTTTGCAACGCAATGAAGCGAACGGCGACAGCTCCTCTCCGTTCGTGGAGCTGGACAGGCAGACGTGGTCCCGGCTCGGTGCGCAAATGGAGCAGCCGCTTAACGAAGAGGACATCATCCGGCTTCGCGGCCTCGGCGATCCCCTGGACATGAAGGAAATCCGCGAGGTCTACCTTCCGCTCTCCCGCTTGTTGCACCTCTACGTCCAGGCATCACAGCAGCTTCATGCCGCCACGACCACCTTCCTTGGCGAGCAGACCCAGCGCACGCCCTTCGTGATCGGCGTCGCGGGTTCCGTGGCGGTCGGCAAGTCCACCATTGCCCGCGTGCTGCGCGAAATGCTCCGCCGTTGGCCCGGCACTCCGAACGTCGAACTCATCACGACCGACGGGTTCTTGTATCCCCTCGCCGAGTTGAAGCGCAGGCATTTGCTCGAGCGCAAGGGCTTCCCGGAATCCTACGACCGCCGGGCGTTGCTTCGTTTCGTGAGTGCCATCAAGGGGGGCGCCGAAGAGGTCCGCGCTCCTTGGTATTCGCACGTCACCTACGACATCGTCCCGGACAAGGAAGTGGTGGTCCGGCGTCCCGACGTGCTCATCGTCGAGGGCCTCAATGTATTGGCGCCCGCCCGTCCCCGGCAGGACGGCCGGCAGGGCTTGGCGCTGAGCGACTTCTTCGATTTCTCCATTTATGTTGACGCCAAGACGTCGTACATCGAAGACTGGTACGTGGACCGTTTCCGCAAGCTTCGAAACACCGCGTTCGCCCAGCCCGAATCCTACTTCCACCGTTACGCGACGCTCTCGGACGCCGAGGCGGAAGCGACGGCGCGCGGCATTTGGAAGCGCATCAACGAACCCAACCTTGAGGAAAACGTGCTCCCTACCCGCGGCAGGGCTCAACTTGTCCTCACCAAGGATGCCGACCATTCGATCCGCCGCATGCTGCTCCGAAAGGTCTAGCACGGATGTGCTACAACTGCGGCCCCAGCCGAAGGTCCTTCGCGACGCTCCTCGCCGCAGGGGTGGGTATGGCCGCCTTGGCGGCCTGCACCCCGGATAACCGGGTCGCCACTCCCACGTCGACTCCGTCCCCCTCAGGTCCAGCGCCGACGCCGGCCGCGGCGACCACGACGGCGGCCCCCTCCGCAGCGCCCAGCGATCAGCCGCCGTCGGGCGCACCGCCGTCGAAGGCTCCGTCCGCGGCCCTGTCCCAACAGTTTTCCCACAGCGACCCCGCGAGCCAATGGGTCATCGTCAACAAGCACCGGCCGCTGACCCCATTGCGGTTTGTCCCTGCCGACTTGGTGCAGCCCCGCGTGCAACTCGCAGTCAGCGGAGAGGCGTCCCTGCTCAACAGCACCACCGCGGCAGCGGCCGAGAAACTCTTCGCGGCAGCCACCTCGGCCGGCGTGACCCTGACTTTGGCGTCCGGCTACCGTTCCTTTCAGACCCAGACCGCCACGTACAACGGCTATGCAAGCACCCGCGGACAGACCTCGGCGGACACGGCCTCGGCACGTCCCGGCTTCTCGGAGCACCAGACTGGCTGGGCGTTCGATATCGGCGACGGCGGCGGGGCGTGCAGCTTCGAGCCCTGCTTCGCCGATCAACCTGCCGCGGTGTGGGCCAAGGCCAACTCGTACAAGTTCGGATTTGTCGTCAGGTACCCCTGGATGCTCAATGACGTCACCGGCTACTACTACGAGCCGTGGCATTTGCGCTTTATCGGGATTGAAGCTGCTACGGATATGAGCAAGCGGGGCATCGGCACCCTCGAGGAGTACTTCGGGCTTGAAGCGGCGCCGAGCTACCTCTAGCGGTTGATTGAGCGTCAGGCGCGCGAACAGCTGTGGCCCGTCTCCCCACAGAGACGGGCCACAGCTGTCTGGTCTTGCGATGTTCGGGCTAGAGCGCCAATTCGTGCGGAATGGCGAGGCGTTCTTCGACGACGCCGGCGAGTTCCGTGCATATGCGGGTGGCGGTTTCCATGTCCGCTGCCTCCACCATCACGCGCACGAGCGCTTCGGTGCCGGAGGGCCGCAGGAGCACCCGGCCAGTATCACCAAGTTCGAGTTCGGCGGCAGCCACCGCGGCGGCAACGCCTTCGTCGGTGGCGGCGCGCGATTTGTCCACGCCCTTTACGTTGATCATGAGCTGCGGCAGCTTGGTCATGGCACGGGCAAGGTCTTTGAGGGTTCGACCGGTACCGGCCACTTGGGCGGCAATCTGCAGACCGGTCAGGACGCCGTCTCCCGTGGTGGCGTAATCCGAGAAGATCACGTGGCCGGACTGTTCCCCACCAAGGCTGAAGCCGCCGTCGCGCATTGCTTCCAGGACGTACCGGTCCCCCACCGCGGTCTCGCGGAGGGTGATTCCAGCATCCCGCAGAGCGATCTTGAGTCCGAGGTTGCTCATCACGGTGGCAACCAGGACGTCGTCCTTCAGCTTTCCGGACTTCTTGAGTGCGAGGGCCAGGATCGCCATGATCTGGTCACCGTCAACCTCGTTGCCTTCGTGGTCCACGGCGAGGCAGCGGTCGGCGTCGCCATCGTGGGCAATGCCGAAATCGGCACCGTGCTTGACCACCGCTTCCTTGAGCTGGCCAAGGTGGGTGGACCCGACGCCGTCGTTGATGTTCAGGCCGTCGGGTTCCGCGCCGATCACCACAACTTCGGCGCCAGCGCTGGCGAAGACCTGCGGGGAACAGCCGCTTGCCGCCCCGTGGGCGCAGTCCAGCACAACCTTCAGACCCTCGAGGCGGTGCGGCAGGGTGCCGAGCAGGTGGACGATGTAACGGTCCTCGGCGTCTGAGAAACGCTGGATGCGGCCGACGTCCCCGGCCACTGGACGCGCGGGTTCCTTGCCGAGCTGGGCCTCGATCGCGTCCTCCACTTCGTCCGGGAGCTTCTGGCCGCCGCGGGCGAAGAACTTGATGCCGTTGTCCGGTGCCGGGTTGTGCGAGGCCGAGATCATGACACCGAAATCGGCGTCGAGGTCGGCGATGAGGTAGGCCGCCGCGGGCGTGGGCAGTACACCGGCGTCGTACACGTCGATGCCGGAACTCGAAAGCCCGGCTTCCACGGCTGCGGCGATAAACTCCCCGCTGGCGCGCGGATCCCGGGCGACCACGGCACGGGGCCGCTTTCCGTTGGCCGCACGCTCGTGGCCAAGGACCACTGCTGCTGCTTGGGCCAACTGAAGAGCAAGCTCCGCGGTGAGCAATCCATTGGCGAGACCACGCACGCCATCTGTTCCAAATAATCTAGCCATCGCGTCCCAGTCTAGACGACGGCTGTAGGGGCCGAGGGAAGCAGTGACGGAGGACGCTCATACCCCTTAGACTGCGCAATCGCAAGAGTGGAGCTACTCGACTTGCGCTTTTTCCTCCACTCTAGTAAAGGGCCTTAACAAGTATCTACGATTGCCGCATGACACCTAGCTCTGGGGGCTTGGCGCTCGAAATAATCGTCCCCGTCTTCAACGAGTCCGCCATACTCGAAAGAAGCATTTACCGGCTCACCGATTACCTTTCCCGGGAATTGTTGTACAGCTGGAAAATCACGATTGCCGACAACGCGAGCACTGATGCGACCGGCTTAATTGCGCGGAAGCTCGCTGATGAGGTTCCGAATGTCAGTTATCGGCGCCTGGAGACTAAAGGGCGGGGTTTTGCGCTCCGCGACGCGTGGACATCGTCCGAAGCCAAAGTTCTGGCATATGTAGACGTCGACCTCTCAACCGATTTGGCGGCTTTGCCTCCGCTCATCGCTCCCCTGCTTTCCGGTCACTCGGATGTCAGCATCGGCACGCGGCTTGGCAGGACTTCGAGAGTAGTCAGGGGTCCCAAACGGGAATTCATCTCCCGGAGCTACAACCTGATTCTTAAACGGACCATGCAGGTACAGTTTTCCGATGCCCAGTGCGGTTTTAAGGCAGTCAGGGCGGAAGTCGCGCATCGGCTGCTGCCGTATGTGAAGGACAACTGCTGGTTCTTCGATACCGAGCTGTTGATCTTGGCGGAGCGTGCAGGACTTCGAATCCACGAGATTCCAGTCGACTGGATCGACAATCCAGACAGCAGGGTGGATATCCGCCAAACCGCCGTCGACGATATCAGGGGCCTCGTACGCGTCGCCGGTTCCATGATGAAGGGAAATATCCCTTTGCAAGCGATATACGCGGAGCTGGGGCGAGGACCTATCGCCACGCCGACCCGCCCAAGTTTCTTCGGCCAGGTGATACGTTTCGGAATCGTCGGCGCGTTCTCCACTTTCGCTTTTGCTTTGCTGTATCTGCTATTCCAGGGCCCGTTTGGCCCACAGCAGGGAAACTTCCTGGCCTTGTTACTCACTGCCATTGCGAACACGGCAGCCAACCGCCGCTTCACCTTCAGGATCCATGGCCCCGAGCGGCAGTTCACGCAACAGTTTCAAGGCCTTGTGGTTTTCCTAGTCGCCTGGGTGATCACCTCTTCGTCCCTGGTATTGCTACATGCCATTCACCCGGATGCATCGCCCGGCACTGAGTTGTTGGTCCTGACCAGTGCGAATATTTTCGCCACTCTTGTCCGCTTCGTCCTGCTTCGTATCTGGGTCTTCCGGGTACGGCGGACGGAGGAACGGCGTGGCGTGACCACCATTAAGCAGTTGGCAGTGTGAGCAACAAAACCAGCCGACTTCCCGGACAACCAGCCCTGGGCACTGTCATCGGGGGCCCTTCTCAGATCTTCCGGATGTGGCTTCGTGGGGATCCGTTGAATCCGATGTGGCAGCGGCCGGCTCTATTGAGCCTTCTTGCTTTGACATCTGCCCTCTACATGTGGGGACTCGACCGAAACGGCTGGGCAAACTCCTACTACTCCGCTGCCGTCATGGCCGGCTCGGAAGACTGGACGGCGTTCTTCTACGGTTCCTCCGACCCCAGCAATGCAATTACCGTTGACAAGCCGCCGATGTCCTTGTGGATCATGTCGCTTTCGGTGCGCCTTTTCGGACTCAACTCATGGAGCATCCTCTTGCCGCAGGCTCTCATGGGAGTACTCAGCGTCTATTTGCTGTATCGGATGGTCCAGAAGCGGACCGACCCTGCAACTGGCCTCCTTGCAGGGCTTTTCTTCGCGGTAACGCCCGTGGCCACCGTCATGTTCCGGTACAACAACCCGGATGCGCTGCTGACTCTCCTCATGATCGGAGCCGCCTACGCCACACTCGAGGCGATCGACAGAGGGAAGCTGCGCTGGCTGCTCGTCGCGGGGGCCCTGATCGGCGCCGGGTTTCTCACGAAGCAGCTACAGGTTGCACTCATTCTGCCGGCGATCGCGCTTGCGTACGGTGTTTTCGCCCGATTGCCGGTATATCGCAAATTGCTCCACCTCGGGGCCGGACTGCTCGCCGCAGTAGTCGCATCGGGCTGGTGGCTCATCATCGCGCAGAAAGCGGATCCTGCTCAGAGGCCGTTCATCGGCGGCTCCCGATCCAATAGCATCTGGGAACTGACGCTGGGTTACAACGGGCTCGACCGGTTGACCGGCGAGGATGCCAGCCACACGCTGTCGGGTCCTAGTGCGGATCTCTACCAGAAGCTTGGCCCTGGGTTCACACGTTTTCTACAACCACAGTTCTCGGCCCAGTTCGCGTGGTTTCTCCCGCTCGCGATTGCTGGAGTCGGTATCACTATTTGGTTCGCCATTCGACGACATAGCACGTTGCAACAGCGGGCTTTTTTGGCCTTCTGCGCCGCATGGTTTATTTGTTCGGCCACGGTCCTGGCCATGATGACAGGCATCGTCCATCCCTATTACGCGATCTCAACCGTGCCGGCGCTCAGTTGCTTAGCCGCGTTTACGGCCACCCATCTTATGCGCCGCTTGGCAAGCGGGCTAGTCCGTCTAGCGTCTGGTGTCGTGATGGCTAGCTGCCTGATCCTGGGGTTTACTACCGTATCCCGGTCCGTCTCGGAATTCCCTTGGCTGCCCCAGGTGTTGTTGGTCGCGGGTAGCTTGGCAGTCGCCATCGTGATACTTCCACCGGTCAAAAGGCAACCGCAAGCGGTACCAGCCCTATTTATAGGAGCATCAATTTTATTGGGTCCTACTATCTGGTCGGTAAACACGGCCCTTAGTCCGCACGTCGGAGCAGGAGTTGTCGCCGGACCCAGCACCCTGGGCATTCGATCAGATAGTCCAGATCGAACTCAACTGCCGACCGGGACGCCCCTCAGCTTCACCGCGGTCATGTTCGGCGACGTGCCATCCCCGATAGTCCTTGAGAGGATCAAAGCGAGCCCTGCGTCCGTGCGGTGGGCAACCGCGGTTGTCGGCTCGGAAACGGCCGCCAATTATCAGCTGGACAGTTCCAGAGCGATCCTGCCAGTGGGTGGATTCGACGGCACAGATCCTTTCCCGACACTGGAGCAATTCCAGACAATGGTCCACCAGGGTAATGTCGGATCGTTTGTGATCCAGAACCTTCCGCCTTTGACGTCTGACGGGCGAGGGGAATCTGCGCGCATTGTGCAGTGGGTGGAAAGCAACTTCCAGCCCGAGATAATCGATGGAACGTCCTTCTATCGCCTCACCCAGTAAGTTCAAAGTACGAAGAAAGCCCGCCCCGCCAAACGGCGGGACGGGCTTTCGAGCAAGCGGGTTTAGCGCTTGTGGGTCCGAGCGCTAAAAAGCGCTCAGGGCCCCGTGGTGATGTCGCGCCAGCGGCAACACCACGGGTAAGAGCATTTTTAGCGCTTGGAGTACTGCTGCGCCTTGCGTGCCTTCTTGAGACCAGCCTTCTTGCGCTCGATGACGCGTGCGTCACGACGCAGGAAGCCGGCCTTCTTCAGGGTGGCGCGGTTGTTCTCGGTGTCGATCTCGTTCAGTGAACGGGCGATGCCGAGGCGCAGTGCGCCGGCCTGACCGGAAATGCCGCCACCGTGGATACGTGCAAAGACGTCGTAAGCGCCGTCAAGATCAAGGATCTTGAAGGGCTCGTTGACGTCCTGCTGGTGCAGCTTGTTCGGGAAGTAGTTGGCCAGCTCGCGACCGTTGATGATCCACTTGCCGGTTCCGGGCACGATGCGAACCCGTGCAACGGCTTCCTTACGACGGCCAACTGCGGCGCCGGAAACGGTCAGTGCCGGACGCTCTTTCTTCGGCGCTTCTGCTTCTGCAGGACCGCTCTCCGAGGTGTAGCTGGTCAGGTTTTCCTCAGCCACAACGGCCTCGGTGGTCAGTTCTTCGTTCTGAGCCACGATTCTCCTTGATTAAAAGTTGGTTGGTGGCCAGGACTACTGGGCGACCTGGGTGATTTCGAAAGTCTTGGGCTGCTGGGCTGCGTGGGGGTGCTCTGCACCACGGTAAACCTTGAGCTTGCCCAGCTGCTGTGCAGCGAGGGAGTTCTTCGGGAGCATGCCCTTGATGGCCTTCTCCACGGCGCGGACCGGGTTGGATTCCAAGAGCTCCGCGTAGTTGACGGAGGTCAGGCCGCCCGGGTAGCCGGAGTGGCGGTATGCGCGCTTCTGCTCCAGCTTGGCGCCGGTCAGGGCAACCTTTTCAGCGTTGATAATGATGACGAAGTCGCCCATGTCCATGTGGGACGCAAAGGTCGGCTTGTGCTTTCCGCGCAGCAGTGTTGCGGTCTGGCTGGCAAGACGACCAAGGACAACGTCGGTGGCATCGATGACGTGCCACTGGCGGTTGATATCGCCGGGCTTCGGGGTGTACGTACGCACGGTTTTGCCTCGTTCTTGTTCTGGCGTTCATGTTTTAGGCGGCACGCTTGAAGCGTGTGCCTACTAGGTATGCGCTACCGGAGCAGAGGTGAGGGCTCTATGTACCAGTCATCCCGAAGTCTCGATATGCCTGTCGAGTTAACGATCCTGCAACTGGATCCCCAAGCGGGCATGTGTCATCGAGAAAGGACACGCACAACGACTATCAACAATAGCGGCTAGGAGCTTCAGGGTCAAAATAGGCTGGCAACGAGCGTGAACAGCTGAGACCCATTCCGAGCCCCCCAGGAGATGCCATGACAGCAACTGCCGCCCAGCCCTTGCTTGTGGCCGCCCTCGGGCTCCTCGGGCTGCTCACGAGCCCCCTGGCAGAGGTTCTGATAGCCCGATCCCTGCCGCGGCTTGGTGGACTCCCCTCCTACACCGTGAGGATCACGACAGCGGTGGTGACGGCCGCGTTGTTTGCGCTCATGACGGTCCGGTTCGGCTTGTCACCTGCCCTCCCCGCTTACCTGCTCTTAGGAGTACTGGCGGTTCAGCTGTCCCGCTTGGACGTCGCCCACCATTTACTCCCGAACCCCTTGGTCTTGATTCTGCTTTCCGCCGGCCTCGTCCTGCTAACCACGTCCTCTGTGCTGGTTCCGGACTGGCCCGCCCTACTTCGCGCAGCTGTTGGAGGTGGCATTTTGTTCCTCGGATACTTAATTCTTGGATTAATTTCCCCCGGCGGCCTCGGAATGGGCGATGTGAAGCTCGCGGCGCCACTCGGAATGTACTTGGGCTACTTGGGCTGGACTCAGCTGTTCTACGGGGGACTGCTGGGCTTCGTGGTTGGCGGGGTAATGACGGTGCTGTTGTTGCTCCTGAAGCGCGGAGCCAAACCCACAGAAGTGCCTCATGGACCGGCTATGTTCGCTGCCGCAATAGGAGTGGTACTTCTTGGCGGTTAGTCACTCGCCGGCTACCCGCTCCTCCTCATGCGCAACCACAACCTGCGGTTTGGGGTAGTAGTTAGCCAAAAAACCAAGTAGTTCAGCCACGCGAGCGAGTAGTTGCCACGTCCGGGAGTCGGAAAACGAGTAACGCCACGCATTGTTTGTTAACCCACTCACGGGCAATTCTTGTCCTAGCGAGATCCAACCGCCGGACGGGGTATGTGAGCGGCAGGGACTCGTACGAAAATTCACTTATCTGGGGAAGGTTTTACAATGTCCACTTTCATGTTCTCCGTTGTTTCATTCATCGCCGGTGTCAAGGAACGGTTCACTTCCGAGAAGGGGGCGACGATGGTGGAGTACGGCATCATGGTCGCCCTTATCGCGGTGATCGTCCTGGCAGCCGTCGGTCCGTTGGGGCAGGCAATCGCTGGAATATTCACAGGAGTCACTGCCAGCGTATAGGCGGCCACTTCATTGCTTGTCGAGACTTATTGCTTTCGGCAAGAGCGCGCGCTGAAACGATCTTTGGGCACACAGTGGCCACGTCCGAGGACGGGCAGAAATTCGCAAACCCCGCAGATCTGTCTTAATTTTCGGAAGAATTGCGCGACGCACCGAACATGGGCGCTCTGAACTGGGAAAGATTGCGGTCGTTGAACCGTTGCTTCCCCGGCTAAGGAGCGCCCTTTCGGCGTTAACCCCCTAATTCTTTCTGCCTATTCCCGATGCTCCGGCGTGGCAAGTCGCCCATCCCCGTCACAGGCTGACCGCGGCGGCGTTCTTCGTTGAGTATCGTCCCAGCTCCGTGGCCGACGCGGGAACTCCGCTCAATGGGGTTGATCAGCTCGAAAGTGCCGAGCGCCACACGCTCCGGAGTAACCCATTGTTCGTCCGATCGGCCCGGAGCCGCGCTCATACGACATTTCGTCGACCGCCGCTCACGGCATGACCAAACTAGCCAAGCCTGCGGATCGGGATGCATCCCTGGCGATGGCGGAAAGCCAGGTGCCCGCGTTGACCCGGGTAGGCGAGGCCCCCGAATTCACGAGTGAAGGTAAGCGTCTCTCAGGTGGGATCCGTCCTGCTCGTCGGAGACATCGGCGATGGTGACGCGAGCCGGGTAGTCGATCAGCGGGATAAAGGCTCAGAGCGGATAGCGGCGACGTGGTTGCCGATGTTCATCCAGCTTTCTATGCTTCGCGCGGCCGCCGGCGGCGTCATTTTGATCTTTGGGGTCATTTTTCTCCGATCAATTTCTCGGGGCAGCCTCGGAAGGGCTGTGCGAGGCCCCTCAGCACCACTCGAAGATGTACTTGGGCTACTTGGGTTGGACCCAACTGGGCTACAGGGGACCGATCGGCTTTGTGGTGGGTAGGTAATGACGATCCGGCTGTTGCAGTTGCAGCGCGGAACCAAGCCTCGCCGGTGGTTCACGGACCGGCACCCACGTTCTCCGCAGCAATTGGGGTGGCACTCCTCGTATCTGTCATGCTCACAATCTTCGCAGACTTCCCTTGACGCCCACAGGCCACTGCCGCCTCGTAGCTTGAGTAGTACTTAGCCAGAAAAACCGAGTACTCGGGCCCCACTTGCGAGTAGTTCGCGCAAATCGCCCCCGAAAAGTCGAGTACCACTACGCATTGTTTGTTAACCCACCCACACGCAATTCTTGTCCTAACGAAAACCGAAACCGTCAAACGGAATATGTGGACGGTTGGAATTCGTAGAAAAATTCACTTATCTGGGAAGGTTCATCCAATGTCAACTCTCATGCTCTCCGTTGTCTCATTCATCGCCGGCGTCAAGGAGCGGTTCAACTCCGAGAAGGGAGCGACGATGGTGGAGTACGGCATCATGGTCGCCCTTATCGCAGTGATTGTCCTGGCGGCTGTTGGTCCGCTGGGCCTCGCAATCAAGGCTATGTTCGCGGGCGTTACAACTAGCCTTTAGCTCTGATTTCATCGTTTGGCTCCGGTTGCGGTGAGAGCCGAAACCGGAGCCAAACCGCTTAACACAAAAGTCCACCTTGAAGCTGGGCGAACATCCTTATTCGGGAACTAATTCTGGGAGATGTTCTTGAAAGCGAAAAAGAAAGAACGTGGTGCAGTAGCCGTCGAACTGGCGATTGTCCTCCCCCTGCTGCTGCTGATTCTGATCGGAATCATTGAATTTGGTCGGGTGCTGAACGTTCAGGTTTCCCTGACGGAAGCGGCAAGGGAGGGCGCGAGAAATGCCGCCATCCACTATCAGGACTCCAGTCTGGACGTCACCGGCACGGCACAAAGGGCCGCACCGACGCTCAGTGGCCTGGGGATGACAGTCACCAGCAATGTTGGAAGTTGCTCACCGACTTCCGACGTCACGGTTACCACCAAGGTCTCTCTTCCGTCACTGACGGGTTTCCTGAATGGCGGGTTCTTCGGAATGCCGGGAATCTTCCCAATGTCAATGACTGGAGTCGGGGTGATGAAATGCGGCGGCTGAAAGGTACCCACCTCCTTGGGCATCGGAAGGCTAAGACCTCCGATGACAGCGAGAGAGGCGCAGTGACTCTGATAGTGGCTTTCCTCCTTGTGGTCCTTCTCGGCTTCGCGGCTTTGGCCATTGACGTTGGCGCGTTGTACGCCGAAAAGGCCCAACTGCAAAACGGGGCCGATGCCGCGGCGCTCGCGATCGCTGGTGATTGCGCCGCCGGCGACTGCGGGACCCCCACCACGACGGCATCAAGGCTCGCCAACGGAAACGCCAACGACGGTTCAAGCGGCGTTTCCTCCATCACTTTTCCCCAGGCGACCACGGTACGCGTCGAGACAAACAGTCGCGATGCCACCACCGGTTCCAACAGCTTTTCCCTGTTCTTCGCTAGAGTGCTGGGAATCAATTCCGCAGACGTTCGGGCCACAGCCCAAGCGTCCTGGGGGCCACCTTCGACGGGCACGACCCTTCCCTGGACCATGAGCGAGTGTGTCTTCGAGAAGTACCTCACGCCCAGTCAGTTAGCGTCACTGCAATCCACCGGGAATTTCACCGGCGATCCAGTGCCGACCCATATCCTGATGCGTTACGACACGAACGCACCCGCGTATCCGGGATGTGCAGCACAGAACGGCTATGAACCCGGCGGCTTCGGCTGGCTCACTACCAATACAGGTTGCTCTACAAACATCAGCATCTCGGCGCAAGTGAGCGGCCAACCGGGAAATCACTTCCCGAACGACCCCGCCTGCAGTTCCGTTCTTTCCACCATCATGGATAAGCCCGTCCTTGTCCCTCTCTTCAACTCGGCTACGGGGAACGGTAGCAACGCGACCTACACGCTCGTCGGATTTGGTGCATTCCAGGTAACGGGCTATCGGTTCAGCGGATCGGGAGGCGTCAATGACCCTGCCGCACCCAGCTGCACCGGAAACTGCCGCGGTATTCAGGGCTATTTCGCACGTTTTGTTTCCCTTCAAGAGGGAATGTCGATCGGCGGCGGGCTTCCCAATTTTGGGGCCTCCGTGATCACGCTTACGGGGTAGATCCTGGACTCCGCTTAGCCAATTCAATTGATCTGGGATTTTGAAAGGAGCTAGTCAAGTGAAATCACGCCTACTGGGAGGCATCGCAGCGCTGCTGCTGGCCGTCGTCGGAGCTGTACTACTTGTTGTGTACGTGCAAGGTGCCGACGCCAGAGCCGCAAAAGGAATGGACCCCATCAGTGTACTTGTTGTCAAGGATGCAGTCCCTGCCGGAACAAAAGCCGAAGATCTCGGGAGCAAAGTTGAGCTAAAGTCAATTCCACAGTCAGCGGTCGCATCAGGCGCCCTCCACGAGCTGACGGACCAGACTGGAAAAGTTACCTCTGTCAATTTGGCACCCGGGGAGCAGCTTATTGCGTCCAGGTTGGTGGCACCGGCAGAACTGGTTCCGGGAACAGTCCCGGTTCCAGATGGTATGACCGAAGTTACCTTCCTTCTCACACCCGAACGGATGCTGGGCGGTCGGCTTTCGGCCGGCGACAAAGTCACCGTCTACAGCTCGTTTAAGACCGATGAGGCCATGCCCGCGGGCACAAATATACCAGCGGGATCGAAGCAGTCGACAGGGCTCCTTTTCCACGATGTCCTCGTGACTGCTGTGCAACAGGCCCCCGCGCAAACACAAAAAGCGAGCTCTACTTCGACGGACCCTGCAGTGGCCATGCCCAATGGCTCTGCGTTCGTCACGGTGGCTAGGAGCGATGCAGACGCCTCAAAGATGGTCTTCAGTTCCGAATTCGGGACACTGTGGCTCGCCAAACAAACGGACACCACCAAGAAGAGCAATCCTCCAATCACTACATTCGGAGGGCTGTACTAATGAGTCGCTTTGTAGCCATCACTGCTGTTCGCGATTTTGAGGGCCGCGTGCGTCAAGCCATTGCCGGTGCCCTTCATGGCGAACTGCAGACTTTGTCTCCAGACGTCTTGTCCGGCGGACCGGACGATGTTTTTAGGCAGCTCAATGGTGCTCCACCCGAGGTCCTGATTCTCGGCCCAGGGGTCACCCCGGAGAATGCCTTGAAACTGGCGACTGTCTTCGATCTCCAGTATCCGGAGATCAGCCTTTTGCTCATTGCAGAACCGAGTCCCGACCTCATCCTAAGAGCCATGCATTCCGGGATACGTGATGTAGTCACCCCCGAAATAGACGTCAACGAACTCCGGGTGTTGCTTGAGCGCGCATGTCTGGCCTCGGCCAGCCGACGTAGGGGAATGGCTCCGGCCGCGGATCCAAGCCAGGAGCGCGGACGCGTCGTCGCTGTTATGTCTCCCAAAGGCGGGGTAGGAAAGACGACTGTTGCAACCAATCTGGCGATCGGATTGGGGAAGCTGGCGCCCATGGGCGTCGTCATCGTTGACCTTGACCTGCAATTCGGCGACGTTGCCTCGGGGTTGCTACTCGAACCTGAGCACTCGATCACTGAAGCCGTCCGCGGAACGGCCTCCCAGGATTCCATGGTCCTGAAGGCCTTCCTTACTGTGCATCCAGCGGGAATTTACGCCCTCTGCGCACCAAGGACACCGGCGGAATCGGACTACATCACGGCTGATCACGTCTCCCAGCTCATCAACCAGCTGGCCAGCGAGTTCAAGTATGTTGTCGTGGACACGGCTCCAGGGCTCGGCGAGCACTGCCTGGCCACTTTGGAACTGGCCACCGACGGCGTGTGGGTATGCGGCATGGACGTCCCGAGTATCCGGGGTCTTCGAAAATGCTTCAGCGTGCTGAAGGAACTTCAGCTTCTCCCCGCCGGCCGGCACACCGTATTGAACTTCGCTGATCGCAGGAGCGGAATCTCAGTACAGGACGTCGAGGCGACCATCGGGGTGCCGATCGACACAGTGATTCCCCGTTCACGGACGCTGCCTTTCAGCACCAACCGAGGTATCCCGGTGCTACAGGGCACTACACGCGATGCAGCGTCGAAGGGCTTGAAGAAGCTTGTAGACCGCTTCGATCCGAAGTGGGTATCAACTACCCACAACCAACAGCACCGACGGGTGGTTGTGTCATGAAGCTTTCAGCCCGACTCTCCAATTCACAACGTTCTCCCGAAGTGGACGGCGCCAATCCCGATTTGTCCGAAGGCATCAACTCACCGCCAACCGAGGTCCCTGCCGTCGTTGCCGTAGCCCCGTCATTGGCTCCGGTTTCTAGGTCGTCGTCACCGTTGTACCTGTCTGGCGGCCAAGAGACACCAGTTGTCGATGCGCTTGCTGGACTGAAGGAGCGCGCTGCACAGGCTCTTTTTGAACGGATGGGAACACGATTTGGTGATACATCCTCGTCCGAAGAGGAACTTCGTGCCACTGCGATTGATGAACTCTCGGCTGTAATTGACCAGGAACAGGTCCCTCTTTCGCCAGAGGAACGTAGGCGCCTCATCCGAGAGATCGCGGACGAGGTTATGGGTTACGGACCCCTTCAGCGTCTACTTGAGGATCCATCAGTCACTGAAATCATGGTCAATCGATTTGACCAGATCTATATCGAACGCCATGGCCACCTCTCCTTGACGGGTGCGCGGTTCAGTTCAGACGATCATCTTCGAAAAGTCATTGAGCGGATCGTGTCGCGTGTGGGACGTCGCATCGACGAATCTTCGCCCCTCGTTGACGCGAGGCTGGAGGACGGTTCTCGTGTGAACGCGATTATTCCTCCGCTCGCGGTGAACGGGCCCTCCCTCACCATCAGGAAATTCAGCCACGTACCCCTCACTGTGCAGAATCTCGTTGAGTGGGGTTCGCTCACGCCCGAAATCGCGGAGCTGCTTAGCGCGTGCGTTCGGGCGCGTTTGAACATCATTGTCTCCGGCGGAACCGGCACCGGTAAGACGACCCTGCTCAACGTACTGTCCTCATTCATACCTGAGGAAGACCGGATCGTGACCATCGAGGATGCCGTAGAACTTCAGCTACAGCAACAACACGTGGTACGTCTCGAGAGCCGTCCCCCGAACATTGAAGGCAAGGGCGCGATAGGCATACGGGATCTGGTACGCAATTCCCTCCGTATGAGGCCAGACCGAATCATCGTAGGCGAAGTGCGAGGCGGTGAATCCCTGGATATGTTGCAGGCCATGAACACCGGGCACGACGGTTCCCTCTCAACCGTGCATGCAAATTCACCGCGCGATGCCATTGCACGTCTGGAAACGCTAGTCCTCATGGCAGGAATGGATTTGCCGCTCCGCGCCATCCGCGAGCAAGTGTCCTCCGCGGTAGACCTTCTGGTCCAGGTCACACGGTTGCGCGACGGAAGCCGTCGAGTGACCCACGTCACCGAAGTTCAGGGGATGGAGGGGGAAATCGTGACCTTGCAGGACGCCTTCTTGTTCGACTATTCCGCCGGGATCGATCCCTTCGGCCGTTTCCTGGGTAAACCGATTCCGACAGGAATACGTCCACGGTTTCTCGATCGCTTTGCCGAACTCGGCATCGCGGTGTCTCCGGCAGTCTTCGGTGTTGAATCCGTTCCGGCAGGGAGGCGGTAGCGATGGCCTTGCTCACGACGCCCTTGGCCGGCTTTGCACTGTGTCTCGCCGCTCTCTTCGTGGTGTTCTTTGTAGTGCTCAAACCACGCCACGGTTCGGTTCCGCTCAGTCGCCGTCGTTGGGGCCATCAGCCTGAACCATCCGCCATCAGCAAAGTCTCACAGTCCACCGCCGACGCGGTGGCCGGCGTCCTTGGCGAATCTGGAGGGCCATACAACCGCGCACTGCTTTATAACGCCGGCCTGAAGATGGCTCCTGCAGACTTCACAGTTCTCGTCGCAGCATGTGCGCTCGCTGTAGGCGTGTTTGGAACATTGACCGTCAATTGGCCTGTTGGCCTTGTGGGGGCCGCGGTGACCCCTTTCCTCGCAAGGATAGTGCTGGGATTCCTCGCCGAGAAGCGGCGAGGAAAATTTGATCGTCAGCTCACCGATTCCATCCAAATGTTGATCGGCGGCCTGCGCGCCGGCCACAGCGTGATGCGCTCGATCGAAGCCGCCGCACTAGAGGCCGACGTTCCGAGTTCCGAAGAATTTGCCCGCATCGTGAACGAAACGCGTATCGGAAAGGACGCTCGCCAGGCTATCGAGGAATGCGCCGACCGCATGCAGAGCGAGGATTTTCGCTGGATAGGCCAAGCTATCCAGATCAACCGTGAAGTCGGCGGCGATCTGGCGGAGGTTCTTGAGCAAGTAGCGGCAACCATTCGAGAGCGAAGCGAGATAAAGGGCCACGTTCGGTCGCTAAGCGCCGAGGGGAAGATGTCTGCCTACATTCTGATGGCCCTTCCAATTGGCGTCGGATTGTTCATGAAGGCAGTCAACCCCGGCTATCTCGACGTGATGTTCCAGCAGCCCATCGGACTCATCATGCTTGCGGTGAGTTTCCTGCTCTTTGTCGTTGGCGGTTTCTGGATGAGCCGCATCGTCAAGATCAAGTTCTAAGGAGAACGGCAATGACTCCCATGGTTTGGCTCATCATCGCAGCGATTGTGCTGCCCTTGGCCTACTTCGCGTGGGTCCTTATCACGCTGGACAGAAAGGGTGCTTTGGCTGTCCAGACGAATCTAGGAACCGGTTTGTCGCGAGCCGGCAATCCCGAAGTTCAACGCACCTCCCTATTGCTTGGGCTTTCTAAGCGGACTACTCCTCGAAGCTACGAAGCAAAACTGGACCGATGGCTCGCAATGGCGGGCCGGCCGCAGTCCATGCCCTTGGAGAAGCTGATCATCTCGAAACCGATTGCCGCGCTGACTGGCGCCGCGATCGGCTTTCTTCTCTTCAGCAGCACACCGTCATCAACAAACCTCGGCATCGCTATCTTCTTGACGATCTTCCTCTACTTCGCGCCGGATCTTCTGATCTACAACAAGGGAATCAAGCGTCAGGAAGCGATCGAATTGGAGCTCCCTAATACCCTGGACCAGATGTTGATTGCCGTTGAAGCCGGACTTGGATTCGAATCGGCCATGGCACGGGCCGGAACAACTGGAAACGGCCCGCTGGCTCAGGAACTCACGCGGACACTTCAGGACATCCAAGTTGGGCGCCCACGCCAAGAATCCTACGAGGCGCTGGCTGCGAGGAGCACCGTTCCAGATGTCCGGAGCTTCGTCAGGGCAGTCGTCCAGGCCGACAAGTACGGAATTGGAATCGCCAAGGTACTTCGCACACAGGCGAAGCAAGCAAGAGTTAAGCGCAGGCAGCGGGCCGAGGAAAAGGCCATGAAGCTCCCCGTAAAGGTATTGTTCCCGCTGATTTTCTGTATCTTCCCGGTCCTTTTCATCGTCCTGCTTGGCCCCGCAGCCATCAACATCATCGCGGCGTTCACCTAGGACAGCTCTGCTAAACGCACCCTGCTCCAGGGTGCGTGCGGAAACTCATGACCAGCGCATCTGGGGCGCTATTGACCGACCACCCGCGAACCCAGAACCGCGGGCGGTCATCGCAGGCCCCCTCCACGGTACCCAGAGCCGGGAGGGGGCCGTCCAACGTCCAAGCCCCGGCGAACGGCCAGGCCGTCCGGGACAGCTTGGAAGCCCCAAACCTACTCCCGCCGAGCCCGCGTCAGCTCGGCCCGTGCGAACAGTTCGTCGTCGGAGGGATACGCCACTTCCTCCAGAACCAAGGGATGCGGCGCGGCCAACACCGACTTGGCATCCCTCACGCCGGCAAGCAAACGTTCATGCAACCACTCGGGACGCTCCAGGCCCTCCCCCACACGCAGTGCCGATCCCACCAAGGCGCGCACCATGTTGTGGCAAAAGGCATCCGCCTGGACGTTGGCCACCAGCACACCATCGCTGCCGCGGACGAACTCCAGCCGCTGCAGCTCGCGGATAGTGGTGGCTCCCTCGCGGGGCTTGCAGTAGGCACGGAAATCCTGGAGCCCGAGCAGCGCCGCGGCTCCCGCGTTCATCGCGTCCTCGTCCAACTCAGTCTTGTGCCACAGGGTGAGCCTGCGCAGGACAGGATCCCAGCGCTCGGCGCCATCGGCGATCCGGTAGCTGTAGCGGCGCCACAACGCTGAGAAGCGAGCGTCGAAACCATCAGGCGCCAGTCCGACGTCGTGCACTTCAATGGCGCCGGTCTCATCCTGCAGGACCCGGCTCAAAGCTCCGCGAAGCCGCCGCAGCAGCGCTGCAGAGGGGTCGATCTCGTGGCCCCTCGGCAATCCGCCCCACTCGGCCTCGGACAAATCGATGTGCGCCACTTGTCCTCGCGCGTGGACACCGGCGTCGGTCCGCCCCGCCACGGTGACCCGCACAGGACGTCGCACGATCAGCGCCAACGCCTCTTCCAACGAACCCTGCACGGTCCGGAGACCGGGCTGAAGGGCCCACCCGTTGAAAGGGCCCCCGTCGTACGAAAGATCCATCCGGACACGCAAAAACCCGCCGCCCCCCAAAACGGGGGCAGCGGGTTTTCGTTCGTTCATAGACTTAAGTCTACTGTGAAGAATTCAGTGAATTACTTCTTTTCCTCAGCGGCCGGAGCCTCTTCGGTTTCAGCAGCTTCAGCTTCGGGAGCTTCGGCTTCGGTCTCCGGGGCTTCAGCCTCAACGACCTCTTCCTCAGCAACCGGAGCGGCTTCTTCGGCGGCCGGAGCAGCCTTCTCAGCGTCCTTCTTGGCAGCAGCAGTTGCCTCGGCAACTACAGCCTGCTTCGGGGAAACCGGCTCAAGAACCAGCTCGATGACAGCCATGGGAGCGTTGTCGCCCTTGCGGTTGCCGATCTTGGTGATGCGGGTGTAGCCACCATCGCGGTTGGCAACGGCGCCGGCGATGTCGGTGAACAGCTCGTGGACGATGCCCTTGTCGCTGATCAGGCCGAGCACGCGACGGCGGGAGGACAGGTCGCCGCGCTTGGCGAAGGTCACGAGGCGCTCCGCGTACGGCTTCAGGCGCTTGGCCTTGGTGACCGTCGTGGTGATGCGCTTGTGCTCGAACAAGGCTGCTGCCAGGTTCGCGAGCATCAGGCGCTCGTGAGCCGGACCGCCTCCGAGGCGCGGACCCTTAGTGGGGGTAGGCATAGTAATTTCTCCTGTAATGAAGGCCGTCCGGGTCCGAACGTGGACTCGGTGGCCAAGATCTGCTTGTTAGAGCTCGTCGTCGCTGAACGCGGCGTCGTCCTCTTCGATGGCTGCGGCGCGGGCTGCAAGATCGAAACCGGGAGGGGAATCCTTGAGGGACAGACCCAGTTCAACCAGCTTTGCCTTGACCTCATCGATGGACTTCGCACCGAAGTTACGAATGTCCATCAGGTCAGCCTCGGAGCGGGCAACGAGTTCACCCACGGTGTGGATGCCCTCACGCTTGAGGCAGTTGTAGGAACGGACGGTGAGGTCCAGATCCTCGATCGGCAGTGCCATGTCAGCTGCCAGGGCAGCGTCCGTCGGCGACGGGCCAATCTCGATACCTTCAGCTGCGGTGTTCAGCTCACGTGCAAGACCGAACAGTTCCACCAAGGTGGTGCCTGCCGAAGCAACGGCGTCGCGCGGGGCGATAGCCTGCTTGGTCTCGACGTCGACAATCAGCTTGTCGAAGTCAGTGCGCTGCTCAACACGGGTAGCTTCCACGCGGAAGGTCACCTTCAAGACCGGCGAGTAGATCGAGTCGACCGGGATACGGCCGATCTCGGAGTCGCCGGACTTGTTCTGAGCTGCCGAAACGTAGCCGCGGCCGCGTTCGATGGTCAGTTCGAGTTCGAACTTGCCCTTCGAGTTCAGCGTGGCAATGTGCAGATCCGGGTTGTGGAATTCGACGCCGGCCGGCGGAGCGATGTCCGCGGCCGTGACGACTCCGGGGCCCTGCTTGCGCAGGTATGCAACAACCGGCTCATCGTGCTCGGAGGACACCGAGAGGTTCTTGATGTTCAGGATGATCTCAGTGACATCTTCCTTGACACCCGGAACCGTGGTGAACTCGTGCAGCACGCCATCGATCCGGATGCTGGTTACAGCAGCACCGGGGATGGAGGAGAGCAGGGTACGGCGGAGGGAGTTTCCGAGGGTGTAACCAAAGCCCGGTTCCAGCGGTTCAATGATGAAACGCGAGCGGTTCTCGGAGACTACTTCTTCAGACAGAGTGGGGCGCTGTGCAATAAGCACTTAGGTTTCCTTTCGGCGAGCATCCGCTATATGACGCAACACAGGTGGTGGAAATCGGCTTGGTTCCGGCTTTGCCGGCCGGGCGCCACGGAGCAGTCAGGCTGTTCCGTGGCGAACCCGGCCGGCAAGCCAAGAATCCAATTAGACGCGGCGGCGCTTCGGCGGGCGGCAACCGTTGTGGGCGCTGGGGGTGACGTCCTGGATGGAGCCGACCTCAAGGCCAGCGGCCTGCAGCGAACGGATTGCGGTCTCGCGTCCGGATCCCGGTCCCTTGACGAACACGTCAACCTTGCGCAGACCGTGCTCCTGGGCGCGCTTTGCAGCAGCCTCGGCAGCCATCTGGGCGGCGAACGGGGTGGACTTGCGGGAGCCCTTGAATCCAACCTCACCGGCGGAAGCCCAGGAGATTACAGCACCGTTCGGGTCCGTGATGGACACGATGGTGTTGTTAAAGGTGCTCTTGATGTGCGCCTGGCCAAGCGCGATATTCTTCTTGTCCTTCTTACGCGGCTTGCGAACCGCGCCACGAGTCTTCGGGGGCATTATTTCTCCTACAGAAAGTTTATTGGGGGAAAGTCAGCTGCTTGGGCCCACATTTGCCGGGTTCCCTAAAATCGCGCAGCGATTTTAGGGGGCGAATGGGGACTAGCGGCCGGCTTTCTTCTTGCCGGCGACGGTACGCTTCGGGCCCTTGCGGGTACGAGCGTTGGTCTTCGTACGCTGACCGCGTACGGGCAGGCCCTTGCGGTGACGCAGGCCTTCGTAGCTGCCGATTTCAACCTTGCGGCGGATATCTGCTGCTACTTCGCGGCGAAGGTCACCCTCAACCTTGTAGTTGCCTTCAATGTAGTCACGCAGCTGGACCAGCTCGGCGTCAGTCAGGTCCTTGACGCGAACGTCAGCGCTGATGCCGGTGGCAGCCAGGGTTTCGTGTGCACGGGTCTTGCCCACGCCGTAGATGTAAGTAAGCGCAATTTCCAACCGCTTTTCGCGGGGAATGTCTACGCCAGCGAGACGAGCCATAGTGGCAGTACTCCTTGAATAAACCGGAGGTCGTAGGCAGTACACCCGCACTTTCAGTGCGGCCCCAGCCTCCGACCGGGGGTTAGCTGTCCAGGCTCTGATACGTCCCGATTCAGCTTGTGCTGCCTTTATTTACTTGCGTGGGTTAGCAACCCAGGTTTGCCCTCTCGGGCGCTAGTTCCCTTGCGGGGAATTAGCCCTGGCGCTGCTTGTGGCGCGGGTTCTCGCAGATCACCATGACCCGGCCATTACGGCGGATCACTTTGCACTTGTCGCAGATCTGCTTAACGCTCGGCTTGACCTTCATGGCGTTCCTTTGCGTGTTGCAGTTGGTCAGCTGTCGCGGCAACTACCCCGGTTTCCCAAGGCTGCCGCCCAGCAATTACTTGTAACGGTAGACGATGCGACCACGTGTGAGGTCGTAAGGGCTTAGCTCCACCACTACGCGGTCCTCAGGGAGAATCCTGATGTAGTGCTGTCGCATCTTCCCCGAGATATGTGCAAGAACGATGTGCTTGTTGGTGAGCTCAACGCGAAACATCGCATTGGGCAGCGCCTCAGTCACAACGCCCTCGATCTCAATGACCCCGTCCTTCTTGGCCATATCCTCCGCTAACTGTTGTTTGCCGCAATCCTCCGGTTAGGCACCGGAAAATCTGCGGACGTTTTTTGTTTGTTTGGCCGTCCGGCTCCTACCACTCCACGAAGCAGGACTCGCGACCTGTTAAATGGGCGTGGCTGTGCAGACAACCAACAGACAACTCTACGCCAAGACGGCGCGAAAGTTAAATCCGCCCATGCTAGCGCAGACAGCGGCACGGTGTCACCCTTCACCGTGCCGCGGAGCCCCGCGAATCCCGCTAGACCGCGCCGTAGGCGGGGAAGGTGCCTGCCGCCGTCGTGATCGATTCCGCAGCCGCGACACCATCGAGGACAGCAAGGCGGACGGCGTCTGCCGCCGCGCTTTGCAGGGTAATGAGCGAAGCCTGCCTTGCTTGTTCCGAACTGCGGTCAAGCGCGACGGCGCCCGTCGCCAACGCGAACACAGTGTCGCCGTCGGCGAGGGTATGGGAAGGACTCAGCGCCCGGGCGAGGCCGGCGTGCGCGGCACTCGCGGTGCGCTTGCATTCGGCGGGGTCGAGGACCGCGTTCGTGGCGACGACGACGAGTGTGGTGTTCAGTGCCGGGGGTCCAGCCGGTTCGGAGTTGGCGGATTCCCCCCGCCCGGACGATGCGCCGATAGGCATCCCCAGCGCGTTGACCACTGCGAGCGCACCCACCACCACGCCCCCGTCCAGGGTGATGGACGCGGTCCCCACTCCCCCTTTGAACGCGCCCCGCCCGATCACGGCACCGGTACCGGCACCGACGTTTCCGCGCCCGACGTCGGCGTGCTCGCCCGACGCCGCGGCCGCACCGGCCGCTTCGTATCCCATGGCTTCGTCGGGGCGGGCGGCAAAGTCGCCGCCGCGGCCCAGGTCGAAGATTGCCGCGGCCGGAACGATCGGCACCACTCCCCCGGGCACCGCGAATCCGCGTCCTTGTTCTTCGCACCATCGCTGGGCACCGTGGGCCGTGACCAAACCGAAGGCACTCCCGCCGGTGAGCACGACGGCGTCGACCGTGGGCACCAGGGTGGTGGGGTCGAGCGCGTCCGTCTCGTGCGTGCCCGGCCCGCCGCCGCGTACGTCCACCGAACCCACCGTCCCCGGAGGCGGGAGGACAACGGTCACCCCGCTCAGCCAGCCATCGCCGGTCCGTTGGACATGTCCCACCCGGATTCCAGGCACATCAGTGATCTTGGAAGTCATGTGCCCATTCTGCTCCCCCTCACCCAAGTAGCTCGCAGTTGTTGTCGTTATGAGCCGTCTAAACGACAACAACTGCGAGCCAGTTGGGCACAAGCGGTAGTCGTGCCTCGAATGTAAACACCGCCCCACCCGTCACGAAACATCGAGTAAACAAGCGCAAAAGCCTTGTCCAACAATCCCGCGAACTGCCCTTTTTGTGACTTGACAGAGGCTCCCGTGTGGTGAGGTAAATCTAGCCGCCCCCTTGACCCACCAGTCCGAGTCCGGCGCGCCCCGATATCTGCGAACCGTTAGAGACCTCCCATGACAAGACAGCTGACTAGCAGCCCCGCGGCCACCGCGCAGGCTGTCCCGGCCCTTCAGCGCCGGGGACGTTGGTCCGGCCGAACCCGACGCGACTTCTTCGTGTTCCTGGCACTGGCCCTGCCGAACTTGGCGCTGATCGCGGTGTTCACGTATCTGCCCTTGATCAACAACATGTACTACTCGACCCTCGACTGGACCTTGGGCTCCACCTCGGCCACTGTTGTGGGCCTTGACAACTATGTCGCCTTCTTCACCAGCTCCGACGCTCCGCAAGTACTTGGCACCACCCTCGTCTTCACCGTGGTCACCGTCGGCGGTTCCATGGTGCTGGGCCCCTTGGTGGCCCTCGCCTTGAACGCGAAGGTCCGCGGCACCACATTTGCGCGTTCAGCGGTCTTCGCCCCCTACGTCCTCAGCGGCGTGGGTGTCGGCCTCGTGTGGCTGTTCATCTTCGACCCCGGATACGGCGTGCTGTCCTGGCTGCTCCGCGGCATCGGCCAGCAAAGCCCGCAGTGGATCAACGATCCGCAGCTCTCCCTCGTGATGGTCATCATCGTCTACGTGTGGAAGAACCTCGGCTATTGCGCCGTCGTGTACCTTGCCGGGCTCCAGTCACTCCCGAAGGACGTCATGGAGGCAGCGTCCCTGGACGGAGCCAACGGCCTCCGCCGCTTCATGAGCATCTCCGTTCCGCTGCTCTCGCCCACAACGTTCTTCCTCCTGATCACCACGATGATCAGCTCGCTTCAGGCCTTTGACCTCATCCGGATCATGACACCGCTGGGCAACGGCACCAGCACGCTGATCTACGAGGCGTATCTGCAAGCCTTCGGCGCCTACAACCGCGCCGGGTACTCCGCCGCCATCTCGGTGGTGCTCTTCGCCATCCTGCTCATCATCACCGTGCTCCAGTTGCGGTTCGTCGAACGGAAGGTGCACTACTCATGAGCACGCTCTCTCCCGTCAGCCCCAACCCCGCTAGCGGCGTCGGGGCCCTGAAAGCTCCCGACGGCGGTCCGGATCTCCCAGCGCGGCGTGACAAGCCGTTCTCCCGCGCAAACCTGGTCCAGACACTGGCCGGAGGTTATATCCCGCTGATCGTGGCCACGCTCGTGGTTGTCCTCCCGCTGTTGTGGATGGTGTTGAGTTCCTTCAAGCAGCCGGGCGAAATCGTCACCACTGATCTCAAGATCCTGCCGCAGGGCCTGAACCTCGATAACTACCACACGGCCATGACCACGGTGCCGTTCGCGCGGTTCTTCCTGAACAGCCTCATCGTCACCACGGTCGGCTCCACGGTCAAGGTGATCCTGGCGATCCTGACCGCCTACGCCCTGGTTTTTGTCCGCTTCCCGTTCAAGAACGTCATCTTCGTGGTGATCCTCGTGGCCCTGATGGTGCCGCCGCAGGTGTCGATCCTCCCCAACTACATTTTGATCGCGGGAATCGGCGGGAAGAACACCCTGTGGGGGATCATTCTTCCGGGCCTCGGCACGGCCTTTGGGACTTTCCTCCTTCGCCAGCATTTCAAGACGCTTCCGGCTTCCATCCTCGAAGCCGCGGAAATCGACGGCGCCGGCCATTGGCGCAGGCTGTGGCAAGTTGTCGTTCCTGTCTCGCTCCCGTCCATCGCCACCGTTGCCCTCGTCACGGTGGTCAGCGAATGGAACGACTACATCTGGCCCCTGATCATCACGGACCGGCCGGAAACCATGACCCTCCCGGTCGGCCTGACCCTGCTTCAGAACTCTGAAGGAAACGGCGCAGGCTGGGGAATCCTGATGGCCGGAGCCGTACTCGTCATCATCCCCATCCTCCTGGTCTTCGCAGCGTTGCAGCGCTACATCGTTGCCGGGCTCACCCAGGGCAGCGTCACAGGCTAGCTACACCGCACCATCCAGCGCGGCCTTCCCCGAACCCCGGCCGCACCGTCCAGACACAACCTCACCACCTTTGCATCCTTGAGAGGACCAACCATGGCAATGAACCTTGACCGTAGAAACTTCCTGGGGCTCGCCGGCCTCGGAGTCGGCGCCGCCGCCCTGGCAGCATGCGGCGGTCCGTCGACCAGCGGCAGCGCAGCGAGCAGCAGCCCTTCGGACATCGACTTCACCGGCGTCAAGCCGGCCGGTTCGTTCGACTTCTGGACCAGCCACCCCGGGCAGTCCCAGGCCGTCGAGCAATCCATCGTCGACAAGTTCCAGGCTAAGTTCCCGGACATCAAAGTGAACCTCGTGACGGCAGGCGCCAACTACGAGGAAATCGCCCAGAAGTTCCAGACCTCCCAGGCCGCCAAGTCGGCCCTCCCCGGCCTCGTAGTACTCTCGGACGTCTGGTGGTTCCGCTACTACACCAACGGCAACATCATCCCGTTGGACGGACTCATCAAGCAGCTGGACGTCAAGATTGACGACTTCCAGAAGTCCCTCGTTGCGGACTACCAATACGCCAACAAGCAGTGGGCGCTCCCCTATGGCCGTTCCACCCCGCTCTTCTACTACAACAAGGACCATTTCAAGGCCGCCGGCCTTCCGGACCGCGCTCCCAAGACGTGGCAGGAGTTCGCCGACTGGGCCCCGAAGCTCCAGGCCAGCTCGGGCGCGAAGTACGCCTACATCTACCCCGCCCTTGCCGGGTACGCCGGCTGGACCCTGCAGAACAACCTGTGGGGCTGGGGCGGCAGCTGGTCCAACGGCTGGACCTTCAACTGCGATTCCCCGGAGTCCGTCGCGGCGCTGCAGTGGGCCCAGGACTCCATCTACAAGGACAAGTGGGCCGGCGTCTCCTCCAAGAACGCCGCGGACGACTTCGCCGCAGGCATCACGTCCACCACGATCTCCTCCACCGGCGACCTGCTGGGCGTGCTGAAGTCCGCCAAGTTCAACGTCGGCGTCGGCTTCCTGCCCGGCGGACCCAAAGCCGCGACCAACGTCTGCCCCACCGGCGGAGCGGGCCTCGGGATCCCCAGCGGGGTCAGCAAGGAGGTCCAGCTCGCAGCTGCCACCTTCCTGAAATTCATGACCGAACCGGAGAACACCGCGGCGTTCTCCGCCGCGACCGGATACATGCCCACGCGCGTCTCCGCGGACATGACGGCTGTCCTCGCCAAGACCCCGCAGATCAAGACGGCCATGGACCAGCTCGCAGTGACCAAGGTGCAGGACAACGCCCGGGTGTTCCTGCCCGGTGCCGACCAGGAGATGGCCAAGGCTGCCGCGAAGATCCTCACCCAGCAAGGCGATGTCAAGGCCACCATGACGGACCTCAAGGCAACACTCGATGGCATCTACACCAAGGACGTGAAGCCCAAGCTCAAGAGCTAGCTAACTCCCCTGATACGCAAAATCCCTGGCGACACCGGAATTCCGGAGTCGCCAGGGATTTTGCGTATCGGTTTCGGGCCCGGACGTCAGGGAATCGGAACGGGCACGACGCCGAGCGGCACCAGCTGCTCCGCGCCGCCGTCGGGCGCGGAAAGCACCCAGATGCCCTTTTCGTGGACGGCGACCGAGTGCTCCCACTGGCACGAACGCTTGCCGTCGGTGGTCACCACGGTCCAGTCGTCGTCGAGGGTTGCTGTTTCAATGCTGCCGCGGACGAGCATGGGTTCAATCGCGAGGCACAGTCCCGGCCTGATCTTCGGACCGCGGTGCGTGGTGCGGTAGTTCAACACGTCAGGGGCCATGTGCATCTCGGAACCGATGCCGTGGCCTACGTAGTCTTCCAGGATGCCCAGCGGCTTTCCCGGCGCGGAGGAGACGTAGTCATCCACGGCGTTGCCGATATCGCCCACGAACTTGCCCTTCGCCAAAGCAGCGATTCCACGCCACATGGCGGCCTGGGTGACATCCGAGAGCCGCTGGTCTTCAGGATCCGCCGTCCCGACTATCACGGTGCGCGCCGAGTCGGAGTGCCAACCGTCCACGATTGCTCCGCCATCAATCGAGATGATGTCCCCGTCCTGGAGGACGCGGTCACCGGGAATGCCGTGGACTACCTCCTCGTTGACGGACGTGCAGATGGTGGCCGGGAAGCCGTGGTAACCGAGGAAATTCGACTTCGCTCCAGCGTCGATGAGGACCGCCGCAAACACAGCGTCGATCTCGCGCGTGGTCACACCTGGTTTCGCAGCTTCAACGGCCGCGTCGAGCGCTCTGCTGAGGACCAATCCGGTCTCGTGCATCTTGCGCATTTGCTCGTTGGTCTTGTATTCGATGCGGGGCTGGCCGAACGCCATGGTCTCCTCTTGTCGTGTACTGCTTGTAGTGGGCTGCAGAAGCAGATCACCCTCTGATCCCCTATTTTCCCGCATCCGCGCCCGTGCCGGAAACCGGAGCCGCAAACATGCCGGAGGCCTCACGATGCGCGGTCCGGGAGGGGTGCAGAAAAGGGCGTGTCCCGCATCCGGAGTATTTCACTCCGGATGCGGGACACGCCCTTTTCACGAGTCATGCGGCAACTAGACCGCCTTGGCAGCCTCGATGGCCAGCAACACACGGTCCGTGACCTCGTCGATGCCGCCAATGCCATCAACTCGGGTCAGGATGCCGCGTTCGGCATACTTGGCCACGACGGCCTCGGTCTGCTCGTGGTAAAGGTCCAGGCGGTGGCGGATGACACCTTCGTTGTCATCCGAGCGCCCGGTCTCCTTGGCGCGGCCCAGCAAGCGTGAAACAAGTTCCTCGTCGTCGGCCGTCAGCTGAAGCACGACGTCGAGCTTCTCTTCGGTGTCGGCGAGGATCTGGTCCAGGTATTCCACCTGGGCGGTGGTGCGCGGGTACCCGTCGAGCAGGAACCCGTTCTCGACGTCGCTCTCGCTCAGCCGGTCGCGGACCATCTTGTTGGTGACGCTGTCCGGAACGAAATCGCCGGCGTCCATGTACTTCTTGGCTTCGATACCCAGCGGGGTTTCGCCCTTGACGTTTGCACGGAAGATGTCGCCGGTGGAAATGGCGACTACGCCCAAGCGCCCGGAAATCCGCTCGGCTTGGGTTCCCTTGCCCGAACCCGGGGGTCCAATGATCAGCATTCTCGTCATCGCAAAAGCCCTTCGTAGTGACGTTGTTGTAGCTGCGCATCAATCTGCTTGACGGTTTCCAGGCCCACACCAACCATGATCAGAATTGACGTGCCACCGAACGGGAAGTTCTGGTTGGCGCTGATCAGGACAAGTGCGACCAGCGGAATCAACGCCACGAAGCCCAGGTAGAAGGCTCCGGGGAGGGTGATCCTGGAAAGCACGTACTGCAGGTAGTCCGCGGTCGGTTTACCCGCCCGGATGCCCGGAATGAACCCGCCGTACTTCTTCATGTTGTCCGAGACCTCTTCAGGGTTGAAGGTGATCGCGACGTAGAAGTAGGTGAAGAACACAATCATGACGAAGTACAGCGCCATGTAGATGGGGTGGTCGCCCTTGGTGAGGTTGTTGTTGATCCACTCAACCCACGGGGCAATGGTCTCCCCGGCCTTCGGCTGGTTGAACTGCGCAATCAGCCCCGGCAGGTAGAGCATGGAGGAAGCGAAGATGACGGGCACGACGCCGGCCATGTTCACCTTGACGGGGATGTACGTGCTTGTCCCGCCGACAGTGCGCCGGCCGATCATACGCTTCGCGTACTGGACCGGAATGCGCCGCTGTGACTGCTCCACGAAGACCACGAGGGCCACGGTCACGAGACCGATCGCCAACACCGTGAAGAAGGTGCCCGGTCCCTTGGAATTCCAGATGGCCCCAAGGGAGGTCGGGAAACCGGCTGCGATGGACGTGAAGATGAGCAGGGACATACCGTTGCCCACGCCCTTCTCGGTCACAAGTTCGCCCATCCACATGATGAGTCCCGTACCAGCCGTCAAGGTGATGACCACAAGAATCGTGGCAATGATGCTCGTGTCCGGGATGATCGGGAGCTGGCAGTTGGGCAGCAGCTGCCCGGAGCGAGCCAGCGATACCAAAGTGGTGGCGTTCAGCAGGCCCAGCGCAATGGTCAGATAACGCGTGTACTGCGTCAGCTTCGACTGGCCGGAGGCACCTTCGTCATACAGCTGCTGGAACCGCGGAATGACCACGCGGAGCAGCTGCACGATGATGCTGGCCGTGATGTACGGCATGATCCCCAGGGCAAAGATCGAAACCTGCAGCAGTGCACCACCGCTGAACAGGTTGACGAGCTGGTAGAGGCCGCCCTGGTCCTGATTGCTTGACAAACATTGCTGAACATTTTGGTAGCTCACACCAGGCGAGGGGATAAAAGCTCCCAAGCGGAAGATTGTGATGATTCCCAGCGTGAACAACAACTTGCGTCGCAGATCAGGCGTCCGAAATGCCCGGCCGAATGCGCTTAGCAAGCGTCCTCCTGAGTTAAAAGTCCAAGGGTGTCGAAAGGGGTCATTGAAACCCAACACCCGAGTCTAACGGTTTGATGCGCGATGCGAACAATCGAGGGGTGCGCGCCATATGAAAAAACTCCCGGCGCGAGGGGCCGAAGCCCTCCACACCGGGAGTCTTTCACAGCGGGCGATAGCCCCAGAGCCCTTAGAGGGCAGTGGTGGTTCCGCCTGCTGCTGCGATCTTCTCAGCAGCGCTGGAGGAGAAAGCGTGGGCGGTGACGTCAACCTTGACGGTGATGTCGCCGGTGCCCAGCACCTTGACGGGCTGGTTCTTGCGAACGGCACCCTTCTCAACCAGTGCCTCGACGGTGACAGCGCCACCTTCCGGGAACAGCTCGTTGAGCTTGTCCAGGTTCACAACCTGGAACTCAACCCGGAACGGGTTCTTGAAGCCGCGAAGCTTCGGCAGGCGCATGTGCAGCGGCAGCTGGCCGCCGGCAAAGCCAGCCTTGACCTGGTAGCGGGCCTTCGTACCCTTGGTACCGCGACCGGCGGTCTTACCCTTGGAGCCTTCACCACGACCAACACGGGTCTTGGCAGTCTTGGCACCGGGGGCGGGACGCAGGTGGTGGACCTTCAGAGTGTTCTGCTTGTCGGCAGCCTCTGCGGCAGTCTTGTTCTCAGCCATTACTTCGCCTCCTCTACATTCACGAGGTGCGGAACCGTGTTGAGCATTCCGACAGTCACGGCGTCGGCGCTGCGGACAACGGTGTGTCCGATGCGCTTGAGGCCGAGGGACCGCAGGGTTTCACGCTGGTTCTGCTTGGCGCCGATGACGCCCTTGATCTGGGTGATCTCCAACTGAGCGTCGGAGGGAGTCAGGTTCTTAGCCATGACTAGACACCTGCCTTCTGGTTCTGGAGTGCGCGCACCAGAGCAGCAGGAGCAACCTCGTCCAGCGGCAGGCCACGGCGGGCTGCCACGGAAGCGGGCTCTTCCAGTCGCTTCAGGGCGTCAACAGTCGCGTGAACGATGTTGATGGCGTTCGAGGAACCGAGCGACTTGGAGAGAACGTCGTGGATACCGACGCATTCCAGTACCGCGCGGACCGGACCACCGGCGATAACACCGGTACCCGGGGAAGCCGGACGCAGCATGACAACGCCTGCTGCGGCCTCACCCTGCACGCGGTGCGGGATGGTGTTGCCAACGCGGGGAACGCGGAAGAAGGACTTCTTAGCCTCTTCAACGCCCTTCGCGATAGCTGCCGGAACTTCCTTCGCCTTGCCGTAGCCAACGCCAACCAGGCCGTTGCCGTCACCGACGACGACGAGTGCGGTGAAGCTGAAGCGACGACCACCCTTGACGACCTTGGCAACACGGTTGATGGTTACAACGCGCTCTACGAACTGGCTCTTCTCGGCCTCGCGACCGCCGTCGCGGCCACCACGGCCACCACGGTCGCCGCGGCCCTGGCCACGGTCACCACGCTCGCCACGACGGCCGCCGCGGCGGTCGTCGGTGGCAGCAGCAGTCTCAGTTGCCTCAGCAGCTGCAGCTTCAGTCACCTGAATGTCCTTTTCGTTATTCTCAACGGTCACAGTGCCAGCCCACCTTCACGTGCGCCGTCAGCGACGGCGGCGATCCGGCCGTGGTACTTGTTACCACCGCGGTCGAAGACAACAGCTTCGATGCCTGCAGCCTTGGCACGCCCGGCAACGAGCTCGCCGACGCGCTTGGCCTTGGCAGTCTTGTCGCCGTCGAATGCACGAAGGTCAGCTTCCAAAGTGGAAGCGTAAGCCACGGTTACACCCTTGCTGTCATCGACAACCTGGACGAAGATGTGGCGTGCGGAGCGGTTGACGACCAGACGAGGACGAACAGCCGTGCCGGTGATGCGCTTGCGGATACGAAGCTGGCGACGGCTGCGTGCAGCAGACTTGCTCTTGTTCGTACGCTTCTTGTTAATTGCGATGGCCATGGTTTACTTACCAGCCTTTCCGACCTTGCGGCGGATAACTTCGCCGGCGTAACGGACACCCTTGCCCTTGTAGGGGTCGGGCTTGCGCAGCTTGCGAATGTTGGCAGCAACCTCGCCGACCTGCTGCTTTGAGATACCAGCGACGGAGAGCTTGGTCGGCCCCTCCACCGTGAAGGTGATGCCTTCCGGAGCGGAGACATTGACCGGGTGGCTGAAGCCGAGAGCGAACTCAAGGTCAGAACCCTTGGCCTGAACGCGGTAACCGGTACCAACGATTTCAAGCTTCTTTTCGTAGCCCTTGGTGACGCCCTCGATCATGTTGGCGATCAGGGTACGGGTCAGGCCGTGCAGGGAACGCGAAGCGCGCTCGTCGTTCGGGCGGGTGACAGTCAAGGTGCTTTCGTCCAGGGTGACCTCGATCGGGCTGGCTACAGTGTGGCTCAGCTCGCCTTTGGTGCCCTTGACGTTGATGACAGAGCCATCAACCTTAACTTCAACGCCGGCAGGAACGGTGATGGGGAGACGTCCAATACGTGACATTATTCTCTTCCTTTCCCGTTACCAGACGTACGCGAGGACTTCGCCGCCCACGCCCTTCTTGCCGGCCTGCTTGTCAGTCAGGAGGCCGGAAGAGGTGGACAGGATTGCGATACCCAGGCCACCCAGAACGTGAGGCAGGTTGGTGGACTTCGCGTAAACGCGGAGACCAGGCTTGGAAATGCGGCGGACACCAGCAATCGAACGCTCGCGGTTCGGACCGAACTTGAGGTCGATGGTCAGCTTCTTGCCGACTTCGGCTTCCTCTTCCTTCCAAGCAGCGATGTAGCCTTCTGCCTTCAGGATGTCGGCAACGCGTGCCTTGAGCTTGCTGTACGGCATGCTCACGGTGTCGTGGTATGCCGAGTTGGCGTTGCGCAGACGCGTAAGCATGTCTGCGACAGGATCTGTCATAGTCATTGTGGGCTCTTGCCCTTCCTCGTAATGGTTTCCGCGTGGGCTACAAAGCAGCCGCGGCCGGACCTACTACGTAGTTATTAGTCTTCGGATTTGAACGGGAAGCCAAGTGCCTTGAGCAGCGCACGGCCTTCGTCATCGGTCTTTGCAGTGGTGACAACCGTGATGTCCATACCGCGAACGCGGTCGATGGAGTCCTGGTCGATTTCGTGGAACATAACCTGCTCGGTCAGACCGAAGGTGTAGTTGCCGTTGCCGTCGAACTGCTTGCCGTTGAGGCCGCGGAAGTCGCGGATACGGGGCAGTGCGAGGGTGACGAGGCGGTCCACGAACTCCCACATACGGTCCCCACGCAGAGTTGCGTGTGCACCGATGGGCATGCCTTCGCGCAGCTTGAACTGTGCAATCGACTTGCGGGCCTTGGTTACCTGCGGCTTCTGGCCGGTGATCAGGGTGAGGTCGCGGACGGCGCCGTCGATCAGCTTGGAGTCCTTGGCGGCATCTCCAACACCCATGTTCACAACAACCTTCACCAGGCGGGGAACCTGGTTCACGTTCTCGTACTTGAATTCCTCAACCAGGGTCTGCTTGATGGAATCGGCGTACTTCGTCTTCAGACGCGGAACGATCTTCGCTGGAGTCTCGAGAGTCTCAGTCATTAGATGTCCTTCCCGGATGCCTTGGACACGCGGACACGGACGGTCTTGGAGACGCCGTCCTTCTCCACGGTCTCGAGACGGAAACCAACGCGGGTCGGCTTCTTGGTCGAGGGGTCAACAAGAGCAACGTTGGAGACGTGGATCGGGGCCTCAACGACCTCGATGCCACCGGTCTTGGTGCCGCGCTGCGACTGACCGACCTTGGTGTGCTTGGTGACTCGGTTGATGCCTTCTACGAGGAGGCGGTTGGCCTCCGGGTAAACGCGCAAGACCTTGCCCTGCTTGCCGCGGTCGCCGCCGCGCTCCTGCTTGGCTCCGGTGATGACCTGAACGAGGTCACCCTTCTTGATTTTAGCCATGGACTAAAGCACCTCCGGGGCCAGGGAGACGATCTTCATGAACTTCTTGTCACGGAGTTCACGACCAACCGGGCCGAAGATACGGGTACCGCGGGGGTCGCCGTCGTTCTTCAGAATCACAGCTGCGTTCTCGTCAAACTTGATGTAGGAACCATCCGCACGGCGGCGTTCCTTCTTGGTACGAACGATGACAGCCTTGACGACGTCACCCTTCTTTACGTTGCCGCCCGGGATAGCGTCCTTGACGGTTGCGACAATGACGTCGCCAATGCCTGCGTAGCGACGGCCGGATCCACCGAGAACGCGAATGGTAAGGATTTCCTTAGCACCCGTGTTGTCGGCGACCTTCAGTCGCGACTCCTGCTGAATCAATTTTTACTCCTTGCGTCGCGCCGGTTCTCAGACCGAAATGGAGCATACGGAATGAGCCTTGCGGAACGGTTGATCGGGGTGTCTCTTGACCTGCCTGGATTTTGCCAGAGCAGGCCTAAACTCCCGTGCCGCCAGCATCAGCTTCCCTTGCGGAAATAACTGCGCGGGGCAGTATGCCGCGGCACGATTGTTTACGAGGTGGTTGTTGACGCACAACTGGCGCCATACAAACTCAATATCCTAGCACGTTTCATGCTAGGGACCGAAACGCGGAAAGACCCGCATTCCTTCCGGAATACGGGCCTTCCACCAATCCATATCGCTGCCGGACAAAGCCCGGCGCGGGATTACTTAGCCTTTTCGAGGATCTCGACCAGGCGCCACCGCTTTGTAGCGGACAGCGGGCGGGTCTCAGAGATCAGAACGAGGTCGCCGATGCCGGCGGTGTTCTGCTCGTCGTGAGCCTTGATCTTCGAGGTGCGGCGAATGACCTTGCCGTACAGAGCGTGCTTCACGCGGTCTTCGACCTGAACAACGATGGTCTTTTCCATCTTGTCAGAGACAACGTAGCCGCGACGCGTCTTACGGTAACCGCGCTGTTCAGCGCTGGCTGCTGCTTCCGTCACAGTTTCCTTCTGTTCGCTCACTTGGCGTCCTCTCCAGCCTCGGCTTCGGCCTTTTCAGCCTTGGCTTCTGCCTTCTTGGACTTCTTTTCTTCCTTGGCTTCCACAACCGGTGCGGCAACCTCGGCACGAATGCCCAGCTCGCGCTCACGGAGAACGGTGTAGATGCGTGCGATGTCCTTCTTTACCGCGCGCAGACGACCGTGGTTCTCCAGCTGTCCGGTGGCGGACTGGAAACGCAGGTTGAACAGCTCTTCCTTGGACTTGCGGAGTTCTTCAACGAGACGCTCGTTGTCGAAACCGTCCAGCTGTGCGGGTGCGAGATCCTTCGACCCTACTGCCATTTCTATTCACCACCTTCGCGACGCACAATGCGTGCCTTCAACGGCAGCTTGTGGATTGCCAGGCGCAGTGCCTCGCGAGCTACCTCTTCATTGACACCGGCGAGCTCGAAGAGAACGCGGCCCGGCTTGACGTTTGCGACCCACCATTCCGGAGAACCCTTACCGGAACCCATGCGGGTTTCGGCCGGCTTCTTCGTCAGCGGACGGTCCGGATAGATGTTGATCCAGACCTTGCCGCCACGCTTGATGTGGCGGGTCATCGCGATACGGGCAGACTCGATCTGACGGTTCGTGACGTAGGCCGGGCTCAGCGCCTGGATGCCGTACTCACCGAAAGTGACCTTGGTGCCGCCCGTTGCAGCGCCGGAACGACCCGGGTGGTGCTGCTTACGGTGCTTGACTCGACGTGGGATAAGCATTTAAGCCTGTCCTCCTTCTGCTGCGGGAGCAGCAGCTTCAGCTGCCGGAGCCTCTGCAGCAACAGGTGCTGCGTCAGCTGCCGGACGGTCGGTACGACGACGGCGGTCACCACGGTCGGCGCCACCCGGGCGGCCCGGGCGGTCGCTCGGACCACGGCCGCGGGACGGAGCAGCAGCTGCCTGCTGAGCCAGTTCCTTGGCAGTGACGTCGCCCTTGTAGATCCAAACCTTCACGCCGATGCGGCCGAAGGTGGTCTTGGCTTCGTAGAAGCCGTAGTCGATGTTCGCACGCAGGGTGTGCAGCGGCACACGGCCTTCGCGGTAGAACTCCGAGCGGGACATTTCTGCGCCACCCAGTCGACCGGAGCAAGCAATACGGATACCCTTGGCACCCGCACGCTGCGCGGACTGCATGGCCTTCTTCATCGCACGGCGGAAAGCCACGCGGGAAGTCAGCTGCTCAGCAACGCCCTGGGCAACAAGCTGGGCTTCCATCTCGGGGTTCTTGACCTCGAGGATGTTCAGCTGGACCTGCTTGCCGGTGAGCTTTTCGAGCTCGCCGCGAATGCGGTCCGCCTCTGCGCCGCGGCGGCCGATGACGATGCCCGGGCGAGCCGTGTGGATGTCCACGCGGACACGGTCACGGGTGCGCTCGATTTCGACCTTGGCGATGCCAGCGCGCTCCATGCCCGTGGACATGAGCTGGCGGATGCGGATGTCTTCGCGAACGAAGTCCTTGTACCGCTGGCCAGCCTTGGTGCTGTCAGCAAACCAGTGCGATACGTGATCGGTGGTGATGCCGAGTCGGAACCCGTGCGGGTTTACTTTCTGTCCCACTTAGCGAGCCTCCTCTTTCTCCGGGGTAGCGACTACCACGGTGATGTGGCTCGTGCGCTTCTTGATCTGAAATGCGCGACCCTGAGCACGCGGCTGGAACCGCTTCATGGTCGGGCCTTCATCAACAAACGCTTCGCTGATGTAGAGGTCTCCTTCGTCAAAGGCAACGCCGTCGCGGTCCGCGAGGACCCGTGCGTTTGCCATTGCCGACTGAACTACCTTGAATACCGGCTCCGAAGCTGCCTGTTCGGCGAACTTCAGAATTGCCAGAGCCTCATTCGCTTGCTTACCACGAACAAGGTTGACGACGCGCCGGGCCTTCATAGGCGTTACGCGGATGTGACGCGCAATAGCCTTGGCTTCCATTGCTTTCCTTCTCTCGTCTTAGCCGTAGAGCGAGCGCCTAGCGGCGCTTGCCCTTACGGTCGTCCTTGACATGGCCGCGGAATGTCCGCGTGGGAGCGAATTCGCCGAGCTTGTGCCCGACCATCGACTCAGTGACAAACACCGGAATGTGCTTGCGTCCATCGTGAACGGCAATCGTGTGACCCAGCATGTCCGGGACGATCATCGAACGGCGGGACCAGGTCTTGATGACGTTCTTGGTGCCCTTTTCGTTTTCCCTGGCGACCTTCACAAAGAGGTGCTGGTCTACGAAAGGACCTTTTTTCAGGCTGCGTGGCATGTGTCCAGGCTCCTATCGCTTGTTCTTGCCAGTACGGCGGCGACGAACAATAAGCTTGTCGCTCTCTTTGTTGGGGCGGCGGGTGCGGCCTTCACGCTTACCGTTCGGGTTGACCGGGTGACGTCCACCGGAAGTCTTACCTTCACCACCACCGTGCGGGTGATCGACCGGGTTCATGGCGACACCACGGACGGTCGGGCGAACGCCCTTCCAGCGCATACGGCCGGCCTTGCCCCAGTTGATGTTCGACTGCTCGGCGTTGCCGACCTCGCCGACGGTTGCGCGGCAGCGCACGTCAACGTTGCGGATTTCACCGGAGGGCAGACGCAGCTGGGCGAAACGGCCTTCCTTGGCGACGAGCTGAACCGAGGCACCTGCAGAACGGGCCATCTTGGCGCCGCCACCCGGACGCAGTTCAACTGCGTGGATGGTGGTACCAACCGGGATGTTGCGCAGCGGCAGGTTGTTGCCCGGCTTGATGTCAGCGTCGGGGCCAGCCTCGACGAAGTCACCCTGGGACAGCTTGTTCGGGGCGATGATGTAACGCTTGGTGCCATCAACGTAGTGCAGGAGGGCGATGCGAGCCGTGCGGTTCGGATCGTACTCGATTTCGGCAACGCGGGCGTTGATGCCGTCTTTGTCGTGGCGACGGAAGTCGATCAGACGGTACTGGCGCTTGTGGCCACCACCCTTGTGACGGGTAGTGATCTTACCGGTGTTGTTACGGCCGCCAGTCTTGTGCAGCGGACGCAGCAACGACTTTTCCGGAGTCGATCGCGTGATTTCGGAGAAGTCGGCTACGCTCGAGCCGCGACGGCCCGGGGTAGTCGGCTTGTATTTACGGATTCCCATAATTCATTTCCTCGTTAAAGTGGTCTCCGCTACGCGAGCGGACCGCCGAAGATGTCGATTGTGCCTTCTTTGAGGGTGACAATTGCACGCTTGGTGCTCTTGCGCTGTCCCCAGCCGAATTTGGTCCGCTTGCGCTTACCGGCACGGTTGATGGTGTTGATCGATTCGACCTTGACGGAGAAAATCTTCTCCACGGCCAGCTTGATCTCGGTCTTGTTCGAGCGGGGGTCCACCAGGAAGGTGTACTTGCCCTCGTCGATCAGGCCGTAGCTTTTTTCCGAAACGACGGGTGCAATGACGACGTCGCGCGGGTCTTTGATGGTGGCTGCACTCACTTGGCATCCTCCTCGTTCTTTGCCTTGTCAGCGATGAAAGCCTCGAACGCAGCCTTGGTGAAGACAACGTCGTCGGAAACCAGCACGTCGTAGGTGTTCAGCTGGTCTGCGTACAGAACGTGAACATCTGCGAGGTTGCGCACGGACAGTGCGGCAACGTCGTTGGCGCGCTCGATAACAACGAGCAGGTTCCGACGCTCGGAGACTGCACGCAACGCGGCGAGTGCTGCCTTGGAGGACGGCTTGGTGCCGGCGACCAGTTCAGAAACGACGTGGATGCGGCCGTTACGGGCGCGGTCGGACAGGGCGCCACGCAGTGCGGCAGCCTTCATCTTCTTGGGGGTCCGCTGGCTGTAGTCACGCGGCGTCGGGCCGTGGACGATGCCACCACCGGTCATGTGGGGAGCACGGATGGAACCCTGACGGGCGCGGCCGGTGCCCTTCTGCTTGAACGGCTTGCGGCCTGCACCGGAAACTTCGGCGCGGGTCTTGGTCTTGTGGGTACCCTGGCGAGCAGCAGCGAGCTGTGCGACGACGACCTGGTGCAGCAGCGGCACGTTGGTCTGGACGTCGAAGATCTCTGCAGGCAGGTCTACCTTGACAGTGCTAGTCATCTAACTAGGCTCCCTTCACGGCGGTGCGTACGAGGACGACCTGGCCGCGGGCGCCGGGGACGGCACCCTTGATAAGGAGCAGCGACTTCTCGGCGTCAACAGCGTGAACCGTGAGGTTCAGCGTGGTGTGACGTTCTGCGCCCATGCGACCGGCCATTTTCAGACCCTTGAAGACGCGGCTCGGGGTGGATGCGCCACCGATGGAACCGGGCTTGCGGTGGTTCTTGTGCGCACCGTGGGAGGCTCCAACACCGTGGAAGCCGTGACGCTTCATAACACCGGCGAAGCCCTTACCCTTGCTGGTGCCGACGACGTCGATCTTCTGACCGGCTTCGAAGAGCTCAACAGAAAGCTCCTGGCCCAGTTCGTAAGACGCGGCGTCTGCAGTGCGCAGTTCGACGACGTGGCGGCGAGGAGTTACGCCAGCCTTTTCAAAGTGACCAGCCAGCGGCTTGGTGACCTTGCGGGGATCGATCTGGCCGTAGCCGATCTGAACGGCGACATAGCCATCAGTGTCTGCGTTGCGCAGCTGGGTGATGACGTTGGAGTCAGCCTGGACGACAGTTACCGGGATGAGCTTGTTGTTCTCGTCCCAGACCTGGGTCATGCCGAGCTTCGTGCCCAGCAGGCCCTTTACATTACGGGTTGCGGTCATAGTTTTCTCAGCACCTCCCTACAGCTTGATTTCGATGTTCACGTCGGCCGGCAGGTCGAGACGCATAAGCGAGTCAACAGCCTTCGGCGTGGGGTCGATGATGTCGATCAGACGCTTGTGAGTACGCATTTCAAAGTGCTCGCGGCTGTCCTTGTACTTGTGGGGAGAGCGGATAACGCAGTACACGTTCTTCTCCGTCGGCAGCGGCACGGGGCCCACTACCGTTGCGCCTGCGCGCGTGACCGTCTCAACGATCTTCCGCGCTGAAACATCAATGACCTCGTGGTCATATGACTTCAGCCGGATGCGGATTTTTTGTCCCGCCATGTCGCCTGACTCTCTTTCAGTCTGTGCTGCCCTCGAATAAGGGCTGCCCTGTTCACTTACGTGTTGCATGTGGCTGCCGAAGCATTCGAAGCAGTGCTACCACCCGCCGCACAAGCTGAATCCGGAGGGATCCGGGTTCCTCAACTTGCCGGTGTAACCGACCCCCGCGGTCGGGCGTGTCGCGCATTCCACGCAAAATCGTCCGAATTCCTTGGGGGATCTGGGTTATGTTTGGGCTTCAGCTTGGACCCTGACACCCGGCATTATCCGGATCGGGACACGAAGAAGCGCTTGAACAACTCACCTAGTATGCCGGAATTCCCCGGCATAAGCCAATTGGGCCCCCGCGGAGCATTGCCATCGGCTCCCGTGCTCGGGATGATTGGGTCATGACTGTCCAGGATTCTGCCACTGTGGGGGATCTTGCAGGCCGCATCCGGCCGGATTTCGTCTTAGGTGTCGCCGCTGCTGCTTTCCAGATCGAGGGCTCGCTCACAGCGGACGGACGCGGACCGTCAAGTTGGGACGCCTTTGCCGAGAAGCCCGGCGCCATCGTCGACGGTCACTCACCCGCCGTCGCCTGCGACCATTACAACCGGGCGGACGAAGACATTGCCCTCATGCAGGCCCTGGGCGTGGATTCCTACCGCTTCTCCCTCTCCTGGCCACGGATCCAACCCGGCGGCAAGGGACCCATCAACCAACAGGGCCTGGACTTCTACGACCGCCTGATCGACAAGCTCCTGAAGGCCGGGATCTCCCCCATGGTGACGCTGTTCCATTGGGACACTCCCCTGCCGTTGGAGCACGACGGCGGCTGGCTGAACCGGGCGACGGCGGAACGGTTCGCCGAATACTCTGCTGCGGCGGCGCACCGCTTCGGTGACCGCGTGGCGCAATGGGTCACCCTGAACGAACCTGTCTCGGTCGCGTTGCAGGGATATGCGCTCGGTGTCCACGCTCCCGGGAGGCGGCTGCTCTTCGACGCCTTGCCGGCTGCCCACCACCAGTTGCTCGGACACGGCCTCGCCGTCCAGGCCCTGCGCGCCGCCGGCGTGGCGGGATCTGTCGGCGTCGCCAACGTCCACTCTCCGGTCCGGCCAGCAAGCAAACGGCTTGCCGACGGTCTCATGGCCAAGGCCTTCGACCTCATCTTCAACCGGGTGTACGCCGATCCCATCCTCCTGGGGCGCTATCCGAAGCCGCCGCTCCAGGTGAGGCCCTGGTTCAGGGCCTTGGGCAAGGTCCGCGACGAGGATCTCAAGACCATCCACCAGCCCTTGGATTTCTATGGCCTGAACTACTACTACCCCGTCAAGGTAGCCTCGGGCCGCGGCGATGGAAGCCCGCCCGGCAGTAACTCGGACATGATGGCCAAGCTGCCGTTCCATCTGGCGGCGTTTCCCGAATACGAGACGACAGGATTCGGTTGGCCTGTGGCTCCCGAACACCTCGGAATCCTGCTGCGGGAGCTGAAGGACCGCTATGGGGCAGCCTTGCCTCCCCTGTTCATCACGGAGAGCGGCGCGAGCTTCCCGGAACCGGACCACACCCCGGGCCCGGTGCACGACGCCGATCGCATTAGCTACCTTGCTTCGCACCTTGGCCAGGCTTTGAGGGCCACGGCCCCCGGCGGGATCGCCCACGACGTCGAACTTCTGGGCTACTACGTCTGGACACTGCTGGACAACTTCGAATGGGCTGCCGGATATTCGCAACGATTCGGGCTGGTGCACGTGGACTTCGATACCCTCGAAAGAACCCCCAAGGACTCGTACTACTGGTACCAGTCCTTGAGCAAGGCGCGACGGAGCTGATTCACGTCCCTTTTGTGGACCGAACGTGTTAAATCAGTCTTTCCTGTTCGCCCGATTGATGCGCTTGGCGCGATCGATCTCGCGGCGGAAGTATTTCCTTCCCCACAGGACCCCGGCTACCACGACAACCGCCAAGACGAGAAAAATCAACGTTCCCATTCCGCGTTCCTCCTTTGAGGCAACGCTATCAGGGTGCGCTCCTGTTGAGGCGCCAGACGGCGAGGGCAATCAATGCCAAGGCGATCACCGCGAGCATCGCGAAAGCGTAAGAACGAAGGGCCCACATCACGCTCAGGGCAACGCCCGCGGCACCCCACCACACGAACATCCGCTCGGCGAGGAGCAGCCCGGCAAGCAGTATCACCGCATGCCCGATGAGGACCCATAATTGCTGTGGCACAGTGCCCGGAAAGTCGCTGCCCGGGACTATCGAAAGGAAGCCGCCGAGGGACAACAGGCCCGAGGCGAGCCCGAACCTGAGGCGCCCCTCCTTTTCGTTCCCCACGTAATAGCGCACCCCTGCCAAAACGCCACCAAGGACCGCAAACCACTGCACCACCCAAAAGAGCTCGGGCCTGGCGCCATGGACGAAAAGAAGCGCCCGCTGGGCGGCCGCAAGCACCAACACCGCGCCCAGCTCTGCGACGGCGAACCTGATGACCCGGGTTGCCTCAAGGTAAGCCACAGCCAGTGCGGCGCAGAGCAGGCCGGTTCCGGCGAGGGCCGTGTCATCACGCGATAGGCCTGCGGCTGCGGACAAGGCAAGTCCCCCTCCAGCCACGATCGCAAGCGACCACCGGCGCACGGGCCGGGATCCCACGCCCGGGATCCCCGACCAGCGAGCCGCGTAGAGCAGGCCCGCCGCCCCGGCGCAACCCACGAGCCACGGCAGGAAGTCCGCCCATTGAGCCCCGACCAGGCCAGGAGCTCCACCGAGGACCGAATCGGCCAAGACCGTCGCACCGACCAGGCTCGAGGCGGAGGCAAGCGGGTAGAAGCCGGGCATTCCCTCGACGTGGGAGGCCAGGAAGCACACTAGTGCCAATACCAGTCCCGCCATTCCCATGGTGGTGTCCGACACCTCGGCGGACAGCACCCCTCCGGCGCCTGAGAAAGCCAGCGCCGCCGCCAGCCAGAACCAGCGCTCGGGGACGCCGCCTCCCGGGTGGAGCAGCAGCCGTACGCCAGTCACCAGGAGTGACATTGCGAGCAGCACCACGGGCACCACCGACTCTTTGAGCAGCGGCTCGGCAAGCCACGTCCCGGACGGAAAGCGCACCTCTGGTCCGGCTGACACCAGCACCGCAATCGACGCCGGAATGGCCAGATATTGAGCACCGCGGGCAGTGAAGATCAGGTTCGCGACGAAAGCGGAAACCACCAAGACAGCCAGCTCGAGCAGCAGGACCCAGCGGCCGCCGTCGTGGGCTTCCGGCTGAACCACGGACAAGAGGTACGTTGCCGGCAGCACGGCCTGAGCGCCGAGGGTCACCCAGACTGCCGCCTGTTGGAAGGGAATCTGCTGCAAGTGGTTCCGCATGAGCCAGCGGATGACGTGCTGCAGCACGAGGACGCCTGCGAAAGTCAGCGACACAACTGTGACGGAGGCCGAGACGTCGTGCGCCAAGACTGCGGCAACGGCGGCCGTGAGGATCCTGGCGGCGATGAAGTAGATGCCCTTCGCCGTGCGCCCGGGAGCCGTGGCCACCATGACGGCGCTGAACACTGCGAAGATGGCAAGGAACGCCTCGACCTCGTGAACGTGCCCGCCGCGAAGCAGCAACAGGAGCACCAACGTCGAAGGCGCGAAGACCGCGGAGGCGCCCTCTGCGCGCAGCATGAACCCGGCCGCGACCGCGGAGGCCGCCAGGATGATTGAGGCCGCCACCGCCTGCCAGCTTCCGGCCGAGGAGCCGTCGAAGTAGCTCCCGGAAATGCTCACGACGGCGGCCGCGCCTGCCATGAACGGCAGCACCACGGCTGCGTCGAGTGTCGCGAGGCCCCGGTCAGGGCCGCGGACCGCTTCCACAAGCGGCGGGAGCAGTTGGAGTGCCAACGCAACGAAGACGACGGTCCCAAGCTGAAGCTCCTCCCCCGCCAGAACCAGTCCGCCGCCGTCCCGCAGCAACTGCAGATAGCCTGAGCCTGCGAGCAGGGTGGCAAGCACACGGACGGCCCACCAATAGCCGCGGCGGTGCAGGGTACGCGGAAGGCGGAGCGCCTGGATGCCGAAGTACAGCACTGCAACGAGCAACACCGTGTTTCCCAACGCCACGGAGACTGCGCCGAAGGATAACGCCCCTGCCCAGGCAATAGCTGCCGGCGCAATGGACTCAGCCACTCTCCTGCGCCCAACGGGGAGGTCCAAAGCCTGCGGGAACAACGTCCAGCCAAGCAACGCAACACCAAGGACATGAATGACAATGGCCGCTCTCGTCAGGGCTTGGTCAGGCGCTTGCTCCAGCAAAAGCAGCAAAGCAATCGCAGCCATTCCCGCTCCGGCGAAGGCTGCGAGGCAAGCGCTCGGCGCGAACGTCGTGACACCCGAGCGGATCAGCACGGCTTCCAGCAGCAACTGGAACGTCACCGCGACAAGGAAGGCCAGCACGACGGCGCTATGACGGCCGGCACTCTCCGGCACTACCCCGGCGGTCACTGCCGGAACGCAGACAGTGAGCGCAATGCGCCCTGCCAACACAAAGAGCCTGCGCTTGGGCTCCATTGGCCCACTTGCCCGCAGCAGCCAGAACCCGCCGACGATGCCCAGCAGTGCCGCCGTCGGCCAACCGCCCAGCTCATCGACGAACGGGGCAGCGACCACAATCGCGGCGACAGGGAGCCACTCGGCTTGGCCTCCCAGCTTCCACGCCAGGACCAGGCTGCACAGAAGGGTCGCGAACAACGGGGTCCCCACGGGGGTCTCCGAATGCCGCACCAGGATGGCGAACGCCCCCATGAAAGCCGCCGCGAGTTGTAGTCCAAAGCACACCACGGCATCAATCCAACAGCGCCGGATCGCCTGGGCTGTGCCGGGCCACGGGAACCAACCGACGAGCCTACCGCTGTCGAATGCCGACCACAGCGACTGCAGGGCAAGGAGCACGACGGCGGCCAGCAGCACTTCAGGCAACCCAAGCCCGGCGTCTGAAAGGAACACGAGGAAGGCCACGGTGAATGAGAGCCTCGCGGCATAGAACTGTTGAAGCCGGAACGCGCCCCGGGGATGGACCGCCATCACGGCGAAATACAGGCCAGACGCCATCATGATGATCGCGTACTCGCCCTTGCCCAGATGCTGGGGCACGAAAGTGGCTGCGAGTGCAACGAACGGCACGACATAGGGGTGGAGGGACATCAATGGCCGGACATAGACCGGCGGCAGCCAGCGCGGTTTGCGCATGGCGATCAGGGTCAGGAGTACGGCGAATCCGATCAGGCAAGCGAAATACCAGACGAGCGCACCGCCCAGCATGGACACGCCGGACCACGCCGCGGAGACAACGAAGCTCAAGGACAGGAAGGCGAGGACCCTGTTGTCGAGCCGCACCGCGGCGACTACATAGGCCACGGTCCCGACAACGGACGTAACCAGCCAGGCAGCCGCGCCGTTATGCAACGCGAAGTTGTACATCGCCAGACCGGTCACCGGGATCAACGCAAGGCCCGTGCCAGCGAAAGCGATCGCGGCGGGCCGAAGCCTGGGAGCCCTCGCATGGAGGATGAAACCCGCCGCATAGAAGGCAGCCGTGATGGTCCAGACGCCCGCGAATCGGAGGACGGACGGAAGGCTGGTGCCGATGAACAGGGCCGCAGCCGCGACCAGCAGCAGGCTCGCCACGTACAGCGTGACGTTGATGTTCTGCCGATCCCGCTTCTGTTTCCGCGCCGTTTGCTCCGCACGCAGGGCCTCCGGCGAGATCTGTGCACGCTGCGGGATCTGGGCCTCTGGCGGGATCCGGGCATCTGGCGGGATCCGGGCAGCTTGCGGTATCTGCGGCAACTGCCAATGGATGGGGGGCAAGGGCTCAACGGGGACGGGTGCGAACGTTTGGCTGCGCTCCGGATGCGGCGGGCGGAAATCCCGTGGTTCCACAAGAGCAACTGTGCGGCGGGCCTCGGCGTCGCGCCACCCCGCCAGGTGCCCGGCCAGATAGCCGGCGCGATACTGCCCGGCGGAATCGTCAACCACCCGCTGTGCAGCCCTTTCGGAAAGCGAACGCCCCTTCGATTTCCCTACGGAGTAGGACACCAATGAGGTGACGAAGACAGCAAACAGAACGAGGATGGTGCCGAAGAAGCCAGACATTCCTGATCTCCTGTCCAGGGGCGACGAAGCGGCACGGGCTGCGGATCCGCAAAGTTAAGGATCCACAATCCGCCATTAATCCATTCGATGGATGAACGATAGCAAAAAAGAACCCCGCCACGATAGTGACAGGGTTCTTTTTTGCTTTGCTACCGGACGCCAGGCGGCCGGTGCTCCACCGATCTACAAGTAGAAACTACTTGAGGATCTTGGTGACACGTCCCGAACCAACGGTGCGGCCACCTTCACGGATTGCGAAGCCGAGGCCCTCTTCCATAGCGATCGGCTGGATGAGCTCAACGGTCATCTCAGTGTTGTCGCCAGGCATAACCATTTCCGTGCCTTCCGGCAGGGTGATAACGCCGGTTACGTCCGTGGTACGGAAGTAGAACTGCGGGCGGTAGTTCGAGTAGAACGGGTTGTGACGTCCGCCTTCGTCCTTGGAAAGGATGTAGACGTTGGCCTCGAAGTCGGTGTGCGGGGTGATGGAACCCGGCTTGACGACAACCTGGCCACGCTCGACGTCGTCGCGCTTCAGACCGCGGAGCAGGAGGCCACAGTTCTCGCCGGCCCATGCTTCGTCGAGCTGCTTGTGGAACATCTCGATACCGGTAACGGTGGTCTTCTGGACCGGACGGATACCAACGATTTCAACTTCAGAGTTGATCGCGAGGGTACCGCGCTCGGCGCGACCCGTAACAACGGTGCCACGGCCGGTGATCGTGAAGACGTCTTCGATCGGCATCAGGAACGGCTTGTCGCGGTCACGAACGGGGTCCGGAACCGAGTTGTCGACAGCTTCCATCAGGTCCTCGACGGACTTGACCCAAACCGGGTCGCCTTCGAGTGCCTTGAGGCCGGAAACACGCACAACCGGAGCGTCGTCGCCGTCGAAGCCCTGAGCGCTGAGCAGCTCACGAACTTCCATTTCAACGAGGTCGAGAAGCTCTTCGTCGTCAACCATGTCGGACTTGTTCAGCGCGACCAGCAGGTAGGGAACACCAACCTGGCGGGCGAGCAGAACGTGCTCGCGGGTCTGAGCCATCGGGCCGTCAGTGGCGGCAACCACGAGGATCGCACCGTCCATCTGGGCAGCACCGGTGATCATGTTCTTGATGTAGTCAGCGTGACCCGGAGCGTCTACGTGTGCGTAGTGGCGCTTCTCGGTCTGGTACTCAACGTGGGAGATGTTGATGGTAATACCACGCTGGCGCTCTTCCGGAGCAGAGTCAATCGACGCGAAGTCGCGCTGCTCGTTGAGAGTGGGGTACTTGTCGTACAGCACCTTGGAAATGGCGGCAGTCAGCGTCGTCTTACCGTGGTCAACGTGACCAATGGTGCCGATGTTGACGTGCGGCTTAGTCCGCTCGAACTTTGCCTTTGCCACAGGTTCCTCCTAGAACGATTTCAAGTGAGTTGCTTCTCGGCCGCGCTTTTCGCGGCAGAAACTCCAGCAAGTCTACTTGGGGGCTTTGGATTTGGTGAAATTGCAGATTCAGGGACCAATGCCGGTACCTGGAGTCTGTTCGCGCAGGAGCCGGACTGCGGCCTGGGCTACAGCCCGGCGCCTGCACTGAATGCTTTCCCGGGAACGGGCCAGCATCCTGGTTTATCCGTCGGTGATTACTCGCCGCGGGTCTTCTGGATGATCTCGTCGGCAACTGCCTTCGGGACCTCGGCGTAGCTGTTGAACGTCATGGAGTACACAGCGCGGCCCTGGGTCTTCGAACGCAGGTCACCGATGTAGCCGAACATGCCGGACAGCGGAACGTGCGCACGGATCACCTTGACGCCAGCGGCATCTTCCATGGACTGCATCTGGCCACGGCGGGAGTTCAGGTCACCGATAACTTCACCCATGTATTCCTCAGGGGTGCGGACCTCAACATCCATCAGCGGTTCGAGCAGAACCGGGTTCGCCTTGCGTGCGGCTTCCTTGAAAGCCATACGGCCGGCGATCTTGAACGCCATTTCCGAGGAGTCAACATCGTGGTACGCGCCGTCAATCAGCGTGGCCTTGATGCCGACAACCGGGTAGCCGGCCAGAACGCCGTCGTTGAGTGCATCCTGGATGCCCGCGTCAACGGACGGGATGTACTCGCGGGGCACGCGGCCACCGGTGACCTTGTTCTCGAACGCGTAGAGCTCGCCGTCGGCGGTGTCCATCGGCTCGATGGCGATCTGGATCTTTGCGAACTGACCCGAACCACCGGTCTGCTTCTTGTGCGTGTAGTCGTGACGCTCTACAGCGCGCTTGATGGTTTCGCGGTAGGCAACCTGCGGCTTGCCGACGTTTGCCTCGACCTTGAATTCGCGGCGCATGCGGTCCACCAGGATGTCCAGGTGGAGCTCGCCCATGCCGGCGATGATGGTCTGGCCGGTGTCCTCGTTGAGGGAGACCTGGAAGGTCGGGTCCTCAGCGGAGAGCTTCTGGATGGCCGTGGAGAGCTTCTCCTGGTCACCCTTGGTGTTCGGCTCGATGGCAACCGAGATCACGGGCTCCGGGAAGCTCATGGACTCGAGGACGATCTGGTTGTTCGCGTCGCACAGGGTGTCGCCCGTGGTGGTGTCCTTCAGACCGATCGCTGCGTAGATGTGGCCAGCGGTAGCGCCTTCAACAGGCATTTCCTTGTTGGCGTGCATCTGGAACAGCTTGCCGATGCGCTCCTTCTTGCCCTTGGTGGAGTTGACCACCTGGGCGCCTGCTTCCACGTGACCGGAGTACACGCGGATGAAGGTGAGCTGGCCGAAGAAGGGGTGCGCCGCAATCTTGAACGCCAGGGCCGAGAACGGCTCTTCGGCGGAAGGCTTGCGGGTGAGCTCCTTCTCTTCGTCGCGCGGGTCGTGACCGACCATGGGCGGGACGTCGAGCGGGTTCGGCAGGAAGTCGACAACAGCATCCAGCATCGGCTGTACGCCGCGGTTCTTGAACGCAGAACCACAGAGAACCGGGTAGAGCTCGGAGTTGATGGTCATCTTGCGGATGCCGGCCTTGAGCTCCTCGACAGTGAGTTCTTCACCGTCGAGGTACTTCTCCATGAGTTCTTCGGAAGCCTCCGCAACAGTCTCAACGAGCTGTGCACGGTATTCCTCAGCCTTGGCCTGGAGATCGGCGGGGATCTCCTGGACCTCGTACTTGGCACCCATGGTGACGTCACCCTTGGCATCGCCCGGCCACACCAGTGCGCGCATCTCAAGGAGATCCACGACGCCGATGAAGTCGTTCTCTGAACCGATCGGCAGCTGGAGAACCAGCGGCTTGGCGCCGAGGCGGCTGATGATGGTGTCTACGGTGAAGTAGAAGTCAGCGCCGAGCTTGTCCATCTTGTTGACGAAGCAGATACGCGGCACGTTGTACTTGTCGGCCTGGCGCCAAACAGTCTCGGACTGCGGCTCAACGCCTTCCTTGCCATCGAAGACAGCAACGGCGCCGTCGAGGACGCGCAGCGAGCGCTCGACCTCGACCGTGAAGTCCACGTGGCCCGGGGTGTCGATGATGTTGATCTGGTTCTTGTCCCAGAAGCAGGTCACGGCGGCAGACGTGATGGTGATGCCGCGTTCCTTTTCCTGTTCCATCCAGTCGGTCGTCGAAGCGCCGTCGTGCGTTTCGCCGATCTTGTGGTTCACACCCGTGTAGAACAGGATGCGCTCGGTGGTGGTGGTCTTGCCGGCATCGATGTGGGCCATGATGCCGATGTTGCGGACCTTGCTAAGGTCGGTAAGCACGTCCTGTGCCACGGTGTCTCCCTTTCGGATGGACTACACGTTCGCCGCCAGCTCAAGGAGCCGGCGGCGTACGGGAAGTTTTACCAGCGGTAGTGTGCGAAGGCCTTGTTCGACTCGGCCATCTTGTGGGTGTCTTCGCGACGCTTCACAGCGGCACCGAGACCGTTGGACGCATCCAGGATTTCGTTCTGGAGGCGCTCGGTCATCGTCTTCTCGCGGCGGGCCTTGGAGTAGCCGACCAGCCAGCGGAGAGCGAGGGCGGTGGAGCGGCCCGGCTTGACCTCAACGGGAACCTGGTAGGTTGCGCCACCGACACGGCGGGAGCGAACTTCGAGGGAAGGCTTGACGTTGTCCATTGCCTTCTTGAGGGCGGCGACGGGGTCGCCACCGGACTTGGCGCGTGCACCTTCGAGTGCGCCGTAAACGATGCGCTCTGCGGTGGACTTCTTGCCGTCGATCAGAACCTTGTTGATCAGCTGGGTGACCAACGGGGAACCGTAAACGGGATCGGAAACTAGCGGCCGCTTCGGGGCCGGACCCTTGCGAGGCATATTACTTCTTCTCCATCTTTGCGCCGTAGCGGCTGCGGGCCTGCTTGCGGTTCTTGACACCCTGGGTATCGAGGGCACCACGGACGATCTTGTAACGGACACCCGGGAGGTCCTTCACACGACCACCACGGACCAGCACGATGGAGTGCTCCTGGAGGTTGTGGCCAACACCGGGGATGTAGGCGGTAACTTCAACGCCACCGTTGAGGCGCACACGTGCAACCTTACGGAGAGCCGAGTTCGGCTTCTTCGGGGTGGTCGTGTAAACGCGGGTGCAAACACCGCGGCGCATCGGGCTGCCCTTAAGCGCGGGAGCCTTGGTCTTGGAGACCTTCGGCGTGCGGCCCTTGCGGACCAGCTGGTTAATCGTAGGCACTTTCGTGTTCTCCGTTGGTTGATCTCTGCTCCGCGCCCAGGCGTTGGCCTGTGTTTGCGTGAGAGCTTTGGCGTTGTCCATGCGGCCCTGGCCCGAAGACCCGGTGGGCGTGCAAAAGTGCGGCATTCGTTGCGCACGTAGCCCGCAACCCGGAAACAGGCTCCACCCAGCATCATGAGAACAAAACCGAAATGATGCTGCGGCGGCCTTCATCCACTGCCACACAGAACAATTACCAAAATTCTAGCATGGCTTGATCTAGAGCCTTAATCGGGTGTAAAGGAGCGAACCACGACGGCGGGTGCCGCCCGCCGTCGTCGGGCGCCAAACGGGAAGGACCCCGCACTCGCTGAGTACGGGGTCCTTACCTTGACTTGCACACTAAGAGCAGGGCGGCAGGGTCCCTACGTGGCGCGGAACGCGACACGAAAGGGGCCGCCCTGATCGGCGTCAGCGGAAGTCGTTGCCGAGATCGTAGTCATCCAGCGGGATGGCGTGGAACTCGGGAGCTCCGTCGCCGCCCAGGGCGTCGTACGAGAAGTCGGTGAAGGCGCTGGGGCCCGTGAACAGGCTTGCCTTTGCTTCTTCAGTCGGCTCCACGGTGACCTCGGTGTAACGGGGCAGGCCCGTACCGGCAGGGATGAGCTTACCGATGATGACGTTCTCCTTGAGGCCAAGCAGCGGGTCGCTCTTGCCTTCCATGGCCGCCTGCGTCAGAACGCGGGTGGTCTCCTGGAAGGAAGCAGCCGACAGCCAGGACTCGGTTGCCAGAGATGCCTTGGTGATACCCATCAGTTCCGGACGACCGGAAGCCGGGGTACGGCCCTCGGACACCACGCGACGGTTCTCGTCCTCGAAGCGGCTGCGCTCAGCGAGCTCACCCGGAAGCAGATCCGAGTCGCCGGATTCGATGACGGTCACGCGGCGCAGCATCTGACGGACGATGACTTCCACGTGCTTGTCGTGGATGCCGATGCCCTGGCTGCGGTAAACGCCCTGGACCTCGTCCACCAGGAACTTCTGGGCGGCACGCGGACCCATGATGCGCAGAACCTGCTTCGGGTCCACAGGACCGTTGATCAGCTTCTGGCCGACGCTGACGTGCTCGCCATCCTCGATGAGGAGGCGGGAACGGCGCAGCACCGGGTAGGCGATCTCCTCGGAACCATCGTCCGGGGTGATGATGAGGCGCATCTGGCGCTCGGACTCTTCGATGGCGATGCGGCCGGCTGCTTCAGCAATCGGTGCGACACCCTTCGGAGTACGGGCTTCAAAGAGCTCCTGGATACGGGGCAGACCCTGGGTGATATCGTCGCCACCGCTGGCAGAAACAGCACCACCGGTGTGGAACGTACGCATGGTCAGCTGGGTACCGGGTTCACCGATGGACTGTGCGGCGATGATGCCGACGGCCTCTCCGATGTCCACGGTCTTGCCGGTGGCCAGCGAACGGCCGTAGCAGAGCGCACAGGTACCGACCTTGGACTCACACGTGAGCACGGAACGGACCTTGACCTCGGTGATGCCGGCTGCGAGCAGCTCGGCAATGACGACGTCGCCGCAGTCGGTGCCGGCAGCTGCCAGCACCGCACCCTTGGAGTCGACGACGTCGACGGCGAGGGTACGTGCGTAGGCGCTGTTCTCGACGTTCTCGTCAAGGACCAGCTCGCCGTTGGAGTCCGGCACGGCGATCGCGGTCATGAGACCACGCTCGGTGCCACAGTCCTCTTCACGGACGATGACGTCCTGCGAAACGTCCACCAGACGACGGGTCAGGTAACCCGAGTTGGCGGTACGCAGCGCGGTGTCGGCCAGGCCCTTACGGGCACCGTGCGTGGCGATGAAGTATTCCAGCACCGACAGGCCCTCGCGGTACGAGGACTTGATCGGACGCGGGATGATCTCACCCTTCGGGTTGGCCACAAGACCACGGATACCCGCGATCTGGCGGACCTGCATCCAGTTACCACGTGCACCGGAGGACACCATGCGGTTGATGGTGTTCATCGGGGACAGGCTGTCACGCATCGCCTGGGCGATTTCGTTGGTGGCCTTGTTCCAGATCTCGATCAGTTCCTGGCGACGCTCGTCGTCGTCGATCAGGCCCTTGTCGTACTGGCCCTGGATCTTGGCAGCCATGGTCTCGTAACCGGCCAGGATGGCCGGCTTGGAGGTAGGCACCTCGATGTCGGAGATTGCCACGGTGACGCCCGAGCGGGTTGCCCAGTAGAAACCGGCATCCTTCAGGTTGTCCAGCGTTGCGGCCGTGACAACCTTCGGGTAGCGCTCTGCGAGGTCGTTGACGATCCGGGAAAGCTCGCCCTTGTCTGCGACAGCCTCAACCCACGGGTAGTCCTCCGGCAGGGTCTCGTTGAAGAGAACCTGGCCGAGGGAGGTCTGGACCAGTGCGGTCTGACCCGGCTCCCAACCTTCCGGAGCTTCCCAGCCCGCGTAAGGGACAAAGCCCTCAAGGCGGATCTTGACCTGGGAGTTCAGGTGCAGCTCGCGGGAGTCGTAGGCCATGATGGCTTCCGAAACCGAGGAGAAGATACGGCCTTCGCCTGCGGAACCAACGCGCTTGGTGGTCAGGTGGTACAGACCGATGATCATGTCCTGCGAAGGCAGGGTCACCGGACGGCCATCGGACGGCTTCAAGATGTTGTTGGAGGACAGCATCAGGATGCGGGCTTCAGCCTGCGCTTCGGGGCTCAGCGGCAGGTGGACTGCCATCTGGTCGCCGTCGAAGTCGGCGTTGAAGGCGCCACAAACCAGCGGGTGAAGCTGGATAGCCTTGCCTTCAACAAGCTGCGGCTCGAATGCCTGGATGCCGAGGCGGTGCAGGGTAGGTGCACGGTTGAGCAGCACCGGGTGTTCGGTGATGATCTCTTCCAGCACGTCCCAGACCTGCGGGCGGTAACGCTCGACCATGCGCTTTGCCGACTTGATGTTCTGGGCGTGGTTGAGGTCAACCAGTCGCTTCATCACGAACGGCTTGAAGAGCTCCAGGGCCATCTGCTTGGGCAGACCACACTGGTGCAGCTTCAGCTGCGGGCCGACGACGATGACCGAACGGCCGGAGTAGTCGACGCGCTTGCCGAGCAGGTTCTGGCGGAAACGGCCCTGCTTGCCCTTGAGCATGTCGCTCAGGGACTTCAGCGGACGGTTGCCCGGACCCGTGACGGGACGGCCGCGGCGGCCGTTGTCGAAGAGGCTGTCAACAGCTTCCTGAAGCATGCGCTTCTCGTTGTTGACGATGATCTCCGGAGCACCGAGGTCAAGCAGTCGCTTGAGTCGGTTGTTGCGGTTGATCACACGGCGGTAGAGGTCGTTGAGGTCGGAGGTCGCGAAGCGGCCACCGTCCAGCTGGACCATCGGGCGCAGTTCCGGCGGGATCACCGGGACGGCGTCCAGCACCATGCCAAGCGGGCTGTTGTTGGTGGTCAGGAATGCGTTGACAACCTTCAGGCGCTTGAGGGCACGGGTCTTGCGCTGGCCCTTGCCGTTCTGGATGGTGTCGCGCAGGGACTCCGACTCTGCCTGCATGTCGAAGTTCTCAAGACGCTTCTTGATGGCTTCGGCACCCATGGAGCCTTCGAAGTACATGCCGTAGCGGTCGCGCAGTTCGCGGTACAGGCCTTCGTCACCTTCGAGGTCGGCGACCTTGAGGTTCTTGAAACGGTCCCAGACCTGCTCGAGGCGCTCGATCTCAGCATCCGCGCGCTTGCGGACGTTGGCCATCTGGCGGTCCGCGGAATCGCGGGCCTTCTTCTTGTCCGCAGCCTTGGCGCCTTCACCCTCGAGGCGGGCAAGCTCGTCCTCAAGGTCGCGGGCAATCGTGGCGATGTCGCTGTCGCGGTTGTCGACGAGCTGCTTCTTCTCGAGGTCGTGCTCCACCTGGAGGTTCGGCAGTTCCGCGTGGCGGCTCTCGGTGTCGACGCTCGTGATCATGTAGGCAGCGAAGTAGATGACCTTTTCGAGGTCCTTCGGTGCCAGGTCAAGGAGGTAGCCCAAACGGGACGGAACACCCTTGAAGTACCAGATGTGCGTGACGGGAGCGGCCAGCTCGATGTGGCCCATGCGCTCGCGGCGCACCTTGGCGCGAGTGACTTCAACGCCACAACGCTCGCAGATGATGCCCTTGAAGCGCACGCGCTTGTACTTGCCGCAGTAGCACTCCCAGTCCCGGGACGGGCCGAAGATCTTCTCGCAGAAGAGGCCGTCCTTCTCGGGCTTGAGCGTGCGGTAGTTGATGGTTTCCGGCTTCTTGACCTCACCGTAAGACCAGCCGCGGATGTCTTCCGCGGTGGCGAGGCCGATCTGCATGAGGCCGAAGGAGGATTCGCTGGACATATGGTCCCTGTTCTCTCTTGTTCTCTAAATTCTGAAGTCTTGGGTTTACGGAAAGAGGCAGCTGCCTTGGCTGGCGGTCTGCACCGCCAGCCAGAGCTGCTGTTTAGACCTCTTCTACGGAGCTGGGCTCTGCGCGAGACAGATCAATGCCCAGTTCTTCCGCAGCCGTAAAGACTGCGTCATCAGAGTCACGCATTTCGATCGTCGTACCGTCCGTGGAAAGGACTTCCACGTTCAGGCACAGCGACTGCATTTCCTTGATCAAGACCTTGAAGGATTCCGGAACGCCAGGCTCGGGGATGTTCTCGCCCTTGACGATGGCTTCGTAGACCTTCACACGGCCGTGGATATCGTCCGACTTGATCGTCAGCAGTTCCTGGAGGGTGTAGGCAGCGCCGTATGCTTCGAGCGCCCACACTTCCATTTCACCGAAGCGCTGGCCACCGAACTGTGCCTTACCACCCAGCGGCTGCTGCGTGATCATGGAGTACGGGCCGGTGGAGCGCGCGTGGATCTTGTCGTCCACCAGGTGGTGGAGCTTCAGGATGTACATGTAGCCCACGGAGATCGGGTCCGGGAACGGCTCGCCGGAGCGGCCGTCGAACAGACGGGTCTTGCCGGAGGAGTCGATCAGGCGGTCGCCGTCGCGGGTCACGTTGGTGGAATCCAGCAGACCTGTGATTTCCTCTTCGCGTGCACCGTCGAACACCGGGGTGGCAACGGTCGTCTGGCCGGATTCGCGAGGCAGGTTCGGGAGGTTCTTGACCCACTCCGGCTCGCCTTCGATCTTCCAACCGGTCTTCGCAACCCAACCGAGGTGCGTTTCAAGCACCTGGCCGACGTTCATGCGGCCCGGAACACCCAGCGGGTTCAGGACGATGTCCACCGGCGTACCGTCGGCAAGGAACGGCATGTCTTCGATCGGGAGGATCTTGGAAATGACACCCTTGTTACCGTGGCGGCCGGCGAGCTTGTCGCCGTCGGTGATCTTGCGCTTGGCAGCAACGTAGACGCGGACCAGCTGGTTGACGCCAGGGGGCAGCTCGTCGTCGTTGTCGCGGTCGAAGACGCGCACGCCGATGACCGTGCCGGACTCACCGTGGGGAACCTTCAGGGAGGTGTCACGCACTTCGCGGGACTTCTCGCCGAAGATCGCACGGAGGAGGCGCTCTTCCGGAGTCAGTTCGGTTTCACCCTTCGGGGTGACCTTTCCGACCAGGATGTCGCCGGCTTCAACCTCGGCACCGATGTGGATGATGCCGCGCTCGTCCAGTCCTGCGAGGACTTCCTCGGACACGTTGGGGATGTCACGGGTGATTTCCTCGGCACCAAGCTTGGTGTCGCGGGCATCGATCTCGTGCTCCTCGATGTGGATGGAAGAAAGAACGTCCTCAGCGACGATGCGCTGCGACAGGATGATGGCGTCCTCGAAGTTGTGGCCTTCCCAGGACATGAATGCCACGAGGAGGTTCTTGCCGAGGGCGAGTTCACCCTGGTCCGTTGCCGGGCCGTCAGCGATGATGCCGCCGACTTCGAGGCGCTGGCCTTCGTTGACCAGGACACGGTGGTTGTAGCAGTTGCCCTGGTTTGAACGCGCGAACTTGTTGATGCGGTAGCTGGTTTCCGTGCCGTCGTCGTTGAGCATGGTGACGAGGTCAGCGGAAACTTCGTTGACGACACCGGCCTTCTTCGCGATGACAACGTCACCGGCGTCGACGGCGGCGGCGCGCTCCATGCCGGTACCCACGAACGGGGCCTCGGAACGGACCAGCGGCACAGCCTGGCGCTGCATGTTGGCACCCATGAGTGCGCGGTTTGCATCGTCATGCTCAAGGAACGGAATCAGAGCGGTAGCTACGGACACCATCTGGCGCGGGGAAACGTCCATGAACTGGACTTCGCCGGCCGGAACCAGGACGGGCTCGCCTCCACCACCACGGGCACGGACGAGCACGGTTTCTTCCGCGAACTTCTTGTCTGCATCCAGAGGCGCGTTGGCCTGCGCAATCAGGACCTCTGCTTCGTCGTCGGCGGTGAGGTACTGGACCTCATCGGAAACAACGCCCTCGGACACCAGGCGGTACGGAGTCTCGATGAAACCGAACGGGTTGATGCGGCCGTAGGAAGCCAGCGAACCGATCAGACCGATGTTCGGGCCTTCAGGAGTTTCGATGGGGCACATACGTCCGTAGTGGGACGGGTGAACGTCTCGAACTTCCATGCCTGCGCGGTCACGGGACAGACCACCCGGGCCAAGGGCCGACAGGCGGCGCTTGTGGGTCAGACCAGACAACGGGTTGTTCTGGTCCATGAACTGCGACAGCTGGGAGGTTCCGAAGAACTCCTTGATGGCTGCCACGACGGGGCGGATGTTGATCAGGGTCTGCGGCGTGATCGCTTCGACGTCCTGCGTGGTCATGCGTTCGCGGACGACGCGCTCCATGCGGGACAGGCCGGTGCGGACCTGGTTTTCGATCAGTTCGCCGACGGCGCGGATGCGACGGTTGCCGAAGTGGTCGATGTCATCGATCTCGACGCGGAGCTCGTGGTCTTCGCCATCGCGCTTGCCCATGAGGGTCTTCTCGCCGGCGTGAAGCGCGACGAGGAACTTGATCATGGCCACGATGTCTTCAACGTGCAGGACCGAAGCTTCCTTGTCGCCAAGGGAGCGGTCAATGCCGAGCTTGCGGTTGATCTTGTAACGGCCAACCTTCGCCAGGTCGTAGCGCTTGGCATTGAAGTACAGGTTGTCCAGCAGGGACTGGGCAGCCTCGACGGTGGGCGGCTCGCCCGGACGCAGCTTGCGGTAGATGTCCAGCAGGGCGTCTTCGCGGGTTTCGGTAGCGTCCTTCTCCAGCGTTGCGCGCATGGAGTCGTACTGGCCGAACTCTTCGAGGATCTGGCCTTCGGTCCAGCCAAGGGCCTTCAGCAGAACGGTGACCGACTGCTTGCGCTTGCGGTCGAGGCGGACGCCGACCTGGTCGCGCTTGTCGATTTCGAGCTCGAACCATGCACCGCGGGACGGGATGATCTTTGCAGTGAAGATGTCCTTGTCACTGGTCTTGTCGGCGGTGCGCTCAAAGTAGGCGCCCGGCGAACGGACCAGCTGGGAGACGACGACACGCTCGGTGCCGTTGACAACGAACGTTCCCTTCTCGGTCATGAGAGGGAAATCGCCCATGAACACGGTCTGCTGCTTGATTTCACCCGTGTTGTTGTTCATGAACTCGGCCTTGACATACAGCGGTGCCGAGTAAGTGGCGTCACGGTCTTTGCATTCGGCCATGGTGTACTTCGGATCAGCGAACTCCGGCTCGGAGAAGCTCAGGGACATAGTGCCCTGGAAGTCCTCGATGGGGGAGATCTCTTCGAAGATGTCGGCAAGTCCAGAGGTGGTGGCGACGCTCAGGTCGCCTTCCTCGACGGCCTTTGCAACCCGCGACTGCCAGCGTTCGTTTCCGACCAGCCAGTCAAAGCTGTCTGTCTGCAGTGCAAGCAGATTCGGAACGTCCAGCGGTTCGTGAATCTTTGCGAATGAGAGCCGGCGAGTTGCACCATCGGTGCTTGCCGTATTAGCGGTTTCGTTATTAGAGGTGCTCGAGGCGACCAAGAGGGATCCTTCCACAGACCTTCAGGCGTTTTCAGATCTCCCCCGCTTGCACCCTGCAGATTGAATCCGCAGTGTACCTTTCCGGTTCCGCTATATGACCCGGGACCCCCGCTGGCCAAGACCATGCTCGTTCTAAACGGCACGTCGATGGCGCAGCTGAGAGGTAAAGCCCACCGCTATATGAAGGCTGAAGGTTAACAGGGAAGACGCAAATATCCACAATACGGCAAATCAACCCACCTGTCTACCCCACATCTCGCCTGAATGCAAGCACCGTTGCTGCAGGCACCTATGCGGGCAGGGTGGGTGGAATGTTGTCCCGGGCTCCATCGTTGAATGGAGAGGTGATGTACCCCACGGTAACCTAGGCTCACCACCTTTGATCGGAAGAGAGAAAATGAGCACCCCCTCAGAAACAGCGGACAACAACAGCGACGTTGTCATCCTTTCCGCCAGCCGCACCCCACAGGGACGGTTGAACGGGCAACTGGCCGGGTTCACCGCCGTCGAGCTCGGTGCTCACGCCATTTCAGGCGCCATTGCGGCAAGCGGACTCACCGCGGACCAAGTGGACGCAGTGATTATGGGGCAGGTCCTGCAGGCCGGCGCCGGCCAGAACCCGGCGCGGCAAAGCGCCATCGCCGCCGGAATCGGCTGGAACATCCCGGCGGTGACCATCAACAAGGTATGCCTCTCCGGACTCACTGCCGTGATCGATGCCGCTCGCATGATCCGCAGCGGCGACGCCGCCGTCGTGGTTGCCGGCGGCCAGGAATCGATGAGCCGCGCGCCCCACCTGCTGCCCGGTTCGAGGCAAGGGTGGAGCTACGGCGCGATCCAGGCACTCGACGTCGCGGCCCATGACGGCCTCACGGACGCGTTCGACGGACAGTCCATGGGCCTCTCCACCGAAATCAAGAACCTCTCGCTCGGCATCGACCGCCGGTCCCAGGATGAAGTGGCCGCCGCTTCGCACCAGCGTGCGGCCGCGGCTGCCGGGCAAGGAGTGTTCGACGGCGAGATCACGCCCATCAGCGTCAAGCAGCGCAAGGGGGAACCCTTGGTGCTGACAAGCGACGAAGGCGTCCGTCCCCAGACCACGCTCGAGACCCTCGCCCCTTTGAAGGGCGCCTTTGCGACCGACGGAACCATCACCGCGGGCAACTCCTCTCCCCTGTCCGACGGCGCCTCCGCACTCGTGCTCACGAGCCGGCGCTTCGCCGAAGAGAACGGCCTGGAATACCTTGCCGTCGTCGGGAAACCCGGCCAAGTAGCGGGACCTGACAACAGCCTGCATTCGCAGCCTTCCAACGCGATACGGCATGCGCTGGACCGGGCGGGGTGGACAACGGCCGACCTCGACTTCATCGAGATCAACGAAGCCTTCGGTTCGGTGGCGGTGCAGTCCTTGAAGGATCTGGACTATCCCTTGGAGAAGTGCAATATCCATGGCGGTGCAATTGCGATCGGGCACCCGATTGGGGCCTCAGGAGCGCGGCTTGCCCTTCATGCGGCCCACGAGTTGAAGCGCCGCGGCACGGGCAAAGCGGCGGTGGCACTTTGTGGTGGCGGCGGCCAGGGCGAAGCCCTGCTTCTCTACCGCGACTAGTTATTCGGTGCGTTCCGAAGCGGGAAGAGCCATGAACGGAAAGGGTGCATGAATGCGGGGCACTGAGCGATTCCTCGCCGACGCGGCCAACCGCGGACTTGGGGTCCAACTCGTGGAGCGGGCGGCGGCAAGCAGCCTTGAGGACGCGGCCCGCATCATGGGGATCACACCGGCGGACATCGTGAAGTCGCTTGTGGTCAAGCACCGGGATGGCACGTTCCTTTTCGCGTTGGTTCCGGGTGACCGGCAAATCTCCTGGCCCAAGTTGCGCGCCCTCCTGGGCGTCAACAAGCTGTCCATGCCCTCCGCCGAGGTCGCCTTCGAGGCAACCGGCTATGAGCGCGGCACCATCACGCCGCTGGGAAGTAGGACGCCTTGGCCGGTTTATGCCGATGCCAACATCACGGGACGCCGGATCTCCATGGGCGCAGGCGAACACGGATTCAGCGCGTTCGTCGACGCCGACGAACTGGCCGCTGCGCTGGAGGCCGTCGTCGCCGACATCAGCGACCCGATCTGAGCCTTCCAACAAACGCAGGGCGGGGTCACTTACGGCCCATCCGACAGCCCCCTATGGGCCGTAAGTGACCCCGCGTTGTTCTTGAAATGCAGGAAGCCCCGTCCGGACGAATCCGGACGGGGCTTCCTGAAAAGCCGAGTTACTTGACAGTAACCGTGGCGCCGGCAGCTTCGAGCTGCTCCTTGGCCTTCTCAGCGGCTTCCTTGGTGGCGCCTTCGAGAACAGCCTTCGGTGCACCGTCAACCAGGTCCTTGGCTTCCTTGAGGCCGAGGGAGGTGATGGCGCGAACTTCCTTGATCACTGCGATCTTCTTGTCACCGGCAGCTTCGAGGACGACATCGAATTCAGTCTTCTCTTCGGCCTCTTCAGCAGCAGCGCCACCGGCAGGGCCGGCGACTGCAACAGCAGCAGCGGTAACTTCGAAGGTCTCTTCGAAGAGCTTGACGAACTCGGAGAGCTCGATGATGGTCAGTTCCTTGAAAGCTTCAATGAGCTCTTCGTTGCTGAGCTTCGCCATGTTTGGCGTCCTTCCTTTAGGTGGTGCAGCCAAGGACGTCGTCCGTTACTGCACCGCAGTTTGAGTGGGGGAGAACTTAGTTCTCTTCGGTTGCTGCGTCAGCGGCTTCAGCCGGAGCGGCAGCCTCTTCCGCAGCAGCCTCGGCGGGAGCCTCTTCGGCAGCCGGTGCTTCTTCAGCGGCCGGTGCTACAGCGCCGCCCTCTTCTTCAAGCTTGAGGCGCAGAGCGTCAATGATGCGTGCAGCAGCGGCAGCAGGTGCCTTGAGGATGCCTGCAACCTTGGCGAGCTGCAGCTCACGGGACTCGAGGGCTGCCAGTGCGGCAACCTCTGCTGCGTTCAGTGCCTTGCCTTCGAAGTAGCCGGTCTTGATGACCAGCTGCTTGTTGGCCTTGGCAAAGTCCGTCAGGCTCTTGGCGGCAGCAACCGCGTCACCCTTGATGAATGCGATTGCAGTGGGGCCGGCGAGCTGACCGTCGAATGCTTCGACACCAGCTTCCTTGGCTGCAATGGCGGTCAGGGTGTTCTTGACGACCGAGAACTTGGTGTCCAGGCCGAGAGAAACACGCAGCTGCTTGAGCTGTGCAACAGAGAGCCCGCGGTATTCGGTCAGGACAGCGGCGTTCGATTCCTTGAAATCGTTGGTGATCTCAGCTACTGCGGAGATCTTGCTTGGCGTTGCCATAACCCTCCTTCCGGGGAATAAAGCCGGTCTTCCGGGTCCCCGCTCAAAAGAGCTGCAACTAAAAAACGCCCCGCGCAGATGCACGGGGCTTGGCTCGACACAATCCTACGATCGTGGAGATTTGCTTCGTTCACCTGCGCCGGCCGCCCTTTGTCAGGGTCCTTCGTCTAGGAAACCACTTGGTTCTTCCGCACATAGCTACAGAGTTGAGCTCTGCGCGGAGGAGTGGATTCCCATCAACCGACGGTCTTTGGTAGTTCAAGCTTACGGGACGGGCAAGTGCATCGCCAAATCGCGCCGGTTCACTCGGACGAGGTGACCCTCGGGCCCATGTTCGGCAGTTCCTTCTGCCACAGACCGGTGACCCCGGCGGTGGTGAACCCCAATTGCTTGTTGACGGTCAGCAGGTATCGGTTTTCGGGAGCGTTCCAGGTGTAGATCACCCGGGCGTCGGGGAACTGTTCGCTGAGGCGCTGCATATTGGCGACCTTGATGAGGAGTCCCAGCTTGTTTCCCCGGTGCTCCTGCAGGACGATCGTGTCGTCCTGGAAGACGACATCCTGGCGTTGTGCCAGCACGCCGATGGTGGTCAGCCCGACGATCCGCCCGCTGGCGACGTGCTCGACGGCGGTGACCACCGTTCGGCGCCCCTGCGCGACGGCGGCGTCTTCCGCCTGGCGCAACACACCGGCGTCGAACACCAACTGCTGTTGCTCGGCTTCCGCAGCGTCATTGCCTTCGGACACCACTTCCCCGGCCGCGTTCTCCAGCGCGGCCACGGCTTCGAGCCACTGTTGAGGGCAACGGTCGGTCCAGTGGTGGACCCGGTAACGGCCGGCGTTCGCGGCCTCGGCTTCGGCCTCGAGTTCGGCAACAAGCTTTGAATCAAGCGGGAGCGCGCAGGAACTGAATTGTTCGATGTGCTGGAGGGTGTAGCCGGTTCGCCGGGCAAAATCGACCTCGCGGCTGGCCAAAGGAACGAAGCCCAGGCCGCTGCCAGGCACGAGCTGGCCCTCCGCACCGCCGCGCAGGGACTCGGCAGGGTGGTTGGTGTCCACCATGATCATCGTCCGGCCCTCGCTTCTGGCGAAATGTTCGGCAGCTTCCAGAAGCTGCCGTCCGACGCCCCTGCGCTGGAATTCAGGGAGGATGTCCAAGGTGAACTCGGCGAGGTCCATGTTGTCGGCAAGCGGCAGCGCGATGTCCACGGTGCCGACAATGCGCCCGTCAACGCGGGCCACGAGAATGACCTGGCGTTCGTAAGGATCGCCGAGTTCGAGCAGCTTTTCCAACGGGGTGTAAGCGAGATCGTCCGTGCCCCAGATCTGCATGCGGACCCGGCGGCTGACTTCGACGGCGGCAAGGAAGTCCTTCGCGTCATCGGCGTCAAGGGAATCAGGGATCCAGAGTTGGCCGATCTCCACCGTGCTCGTCATTTGATCCTCTTTTGCCATTCGCCGTCGTATCCCGCCGGTTTGAAGCCGAGCTGTACGTTGATGGACAGCATATGTTCGTTTTCCTCGGCGTTAAAAGTCATGACGCGCTCGACTTCCGGATATTCCTTTTGAAGCCTGCGCAGATTGGCCAGTTTGACGAGCATTCCCAGTCCGTGGCCGCGGTGAGGCCTTGCCACCAAAGTGTCGTCTTGTTCGGCCACCCGCGGCTTCGCGGGATCACAGTAGATCACGGTGTACGCGACGAGCTCCCCCGTCCACCGATGCTGCGCAGCGGCCACAAGGGCAGCCCGTCCCCCGGCAAGCGTCGTGTCCTCGAGTTGCCTGACCCGGTCAGCATCCCAGGCCTCTGCCTCGATCTCAAGGCCTCCCGCCGGCGTATCCGTGCTCATTCGGCCCATCAGCCCGGCCAAGTGGTCCACGCATTCGCCGGGGCAACGGTTCGTCCAGGCAAGGACCGCGTAATCGGGGTCGGCTTTGGCATGCGCCGCAAGCTCCAGCCGTGTCCACCCCGCGGTATGGTCCATGTCCAGCGTGCTGAATCTGCTGGCCTGTTCCAAGGCATATCCATTCTTGAGGCAGAAGGCTGCTCCCGGCCCGTCCTCGGGTACTCCCCCGGGTGCCGCGGCTGCGCCTGCGGGGCCGATCGGGTGTTCGGTGTGCGCCTGAAGGACGCGCCTCCCCCGGGCCTCCGCAACCTCCTCGACGGTGCGGAGCAATGCGGTTCCGATTCCACGCCGGCGGTACGCATCCAGGACATCTACGTGGAGCCACGCGGCATGGACGTTATCCGTGAGTGGAACGAAGCAGGAGGCGTGCCCGATGATGCGTCCGTCAACCCGGCCGAAGAAATTCCTCGATGCCTCGTATGGGGTATCGCGCCATCCGGCGAGCCGGACTCGCGCAGAGAGTGCCCTCTCCAAGCTTCCCCAGGTTTCCTGCACCATGGCGTCCATCACGGAAGAGAGCTCCCGGAATTCCTTGCTGTCCGGCCCATTCAGGGAGTCCGGCAGGTTGAGCTCGTGGATGCTGAAATCCGGAAGCCGGCCTGTCATGCCCTCAGCCTAACGAGCGGCCGCCATCAGCGATAGGTGCCGGTCGCATACGACGAAAGGACCGCCCGGCGAATGCCGGACGGTCCTTTCAGAGTCGATGCTCCCGGTGGCTTACGCCTCGGTGAGGACCTTGGTGACGTTGGGGTCAACCGAGATGCCCGGGCCGAACGTGGTGGCGACCGTAGCCTTCTGGATGTAACGGCCCTTGGACGCGGACGGCTTCAGGCGAAGCACCTCTTCCAGGGCGGCTGCGTAGTTCTCGGCCAGCTTCAGTTCGTCGAAGGAAACCTTGCCGATGATGAAGTGCAGGTTCGAGTGCTTGTCGACGCGGAAGTCGATCTTGCCACCCTTGATGTCGTTGACGGCCTTGGTGACGTCTGCGGTCACGGTGCCGGTCTTCGGGTTCGGCATGAGGTTACGCGGGCCGAGGACCTTACCGAGGCGGCCAACCTTGCCCATGAGGTCAGGGGTTGCCACTGCGGCGTCGAAGTCGGTCCAGCCGGCTGCGATCTTTTCGATCAGGTCATCGGAACCAACGAAGTCGGCGCCTGCAGCGATTGCTGCTTCTGCCTTGTCGCCCGTTGCGAAAACCAGGACGCGGGCAGTCTTACCCGTGCCGTGCGGCAGGTTGACGGTGCCGCGGACCATCTGGTCGGCCTTGCGCGGGTCAACGCCCAAACGGAAAGCGACCTCAACGGTGGCGTCGAACTTGGACGGGTTGGTGTCCTTGGCGAGCTTGATGGCCTCGAACGGGGCGTAGAACTTGTCTGCCTCGATCTTGGCTGCGGCTGCCTCATATGCTTTGCTGCGCTTTGCCATGCTGCTTATTCTCCTTGTGCAGTTGTGGTCTGCGGACCGCGCTGGGCCCTGCCACAGTTGGGGATCCGGCGTGGATCTCCAACATTTTCAATGTTTCAATGGTGCCGGTTTCCCGGCGGTGCGCTCCGGCGTCGTCAGTTTCCCGAACAGACGCCATGAAGCGGTGAGGGGAATTAACCCTCGACGGTATCTAATTGTCGAAAGTCTCCGGGACTCACTTCCGGCGAGTGCTTCGTTCCTCAGCCCTCACCGTCCGTTCATTCCTCGACTATTCGACAGTGATGCCCATGGAGCGTGCGGTGCCGGCAATGATCTTGGCAGCGCCCTCAAGGCTGGTGGCGTTGAGGTCTTCCATCTTGGTGGTGGCGATCTCGTTGACCTGTGCCTGGGTCAGCTTGGCAACCTTGACGGTGTGCGGCGTGGCCGAACCCTTTGCAACGCCTGCAGCCTTCTTGATGAGCTCTGCAGCCGGCGGGGTCTTGGTGATGAAGGTGAAGGAACGGTCTTCGTAGACCGTGATTTCAACCGGGATAACGTTTCCGCGCTGGGCTTCCGTTGCAGCGTTGTACGCCTTGCAGAATTCCATGATGTTGACACCGTGCTGGCCAAGCGCAGGACCGATCGGCGGGGCCGGGTTGGCGGCACCTGCCTGGATCTGCAGCTTGATGAGGCCGGTGACCTTCTTCTTGGGAGCCAATGTAGGTCCTTCTCTCAATAACTTCCTAGGACACAGGAGCGTGCCTCAGGTTGATGGCCGCCATGGCAAGGCGGCCGGCCGCTCCGTGGCTGCTAAGCGGGCAACCGCGGGGCGAAATTCTTGGATCAACTAGATCTTGGTGACCTGGTTGAATGCGAGGGTAACCGGGGTTTCGCGTTCGAAGATCGACACCAGGACCACAAGCGTCTGGGAATCCATCTTGATCTCCGAGATCGTGGCGGGAAGGGTCTCGAACGGGCCTTCCTTGACGATGACGGACTCGCCAACTTCGAAGTCGATGTCGACGGGCGTCTGGTGCTGCTTGTTGACCGGCTTGCCCTTTTCGGCCTGCTGCTCTTCGAAGACCGGAGCCAGCATCGAAAAGACCTCGTCGAGGCGAAGCGGGACCGGGTTGTGTGCGTTGCCCACGAATCCGGTGACACCGGGGGTGTGGCGGACGGCGCCCCAGGACGCGTCAGTCAGGTCCATGCGGACGAGGACGTAACCCGGAATGCGTACGCGGTTGATGATCTTGCGCTGGGCGTTCTTGATCTCAACGACTTCTTCCATGGGCACCTGGATCTCGAAGATGTAATCTTCCATGTCCAGGGTCTGGATGCGGGTCTCAAGGTTGGCCTTGACGCGGTTTTCGTAGCCGGCGTAGGAGTGGATGACGTACCAGTCACCCTCCTGGCGGCGAAGCTTGGCCTTGAACTCCTCAGCGGGGTCCGCGGGCGCTACGGCTGCAGCGGCGGCCAGGGCGTCGGCGTCGGACGCATCGGCGTCGTCTGTAGACTCGTCGGCCTCGGACTCATCCTGGTCGGCGTCGTCGACGTCGGCAGTTTCGGGCGCAGCAGAATCGACCTCGGATCCTTCCACGGCGTCAGCCGTGGCGTGGGCCGTGCTTTCAGCGGGCCCATCCAGCTCAGTCTCAGTTACCTCGAGCTCCTGCTCAGACACTTGGTCTCCTGCTTCCTCATTGCCTAACATGCCTATTTAAATGGCTCAATTCCGCAAACCGTGCGAAATCCCTTGATTTTCCGGGGATTCCACGCGGTTTGCGGAGCGATCCGCTTAGTGGTTCGTGGTGCCAGTAGCGCCGAAAACCCATTTGATTCCCGTACCGAAAGCCAGGTCCAGGATCGTGACGACAAGCATCATGATGGCCACGAACACCAGCACCACGACTGTGTAGTTGACCAGTTCCTTGCGGGTGGGGGCAACTACCTTCTTGAGTTCACCAATTACCTGGCGGACAAAAAGCGCAATTCGAGCGAAGAGGCCGGAATCGGACTTCTTGGCAGGGCGGCCCTTCGAGCTGCTCGCAGCTGTTTCGGTCACCTGATCCTCACTCATCTATGCAAACGTCGTTGACCCGACTCTGATCAGAGCCATGGTTGCTGCGCTTGTTCCAAGGAGAACCCCGGAACAGCTTGCGCAGGGCAGACAGGACTCGAACCTGCAACCTGCGGTTTTGGAGACCGCTGCGCTACCAATTGCGCCACTACCCTATGGAACGAATCCATATTTTGGCCACACTCCATCAAAGCCAAGGAATCCCGAAGAACACGGGAATCCGGAGCCAGTCTGGGGCGCGAACCATTGTGATGTTTTTCAACACCGGTGAACCAGTCTACGCAACAACGTCGCGATAGTCGAACCGGGCCATTTCCGGAGCGTTCAGGCCTTGCGGCTGATCAGTGCTCGCTTGATCAACGCACACTGTCACTTTCCCGGCGTTAGCCCGATAGCTCCGCAGAACAGCATAAAGTAGATTCCGTCGAATCCCACCATCCAGCTCATGAGCTGCCCGCGAAGAACGGTGCTTTAAATGTCTGCCGGAATACCTGCCGCCCGCATTTCACAGCGAATTTCCGCCATCGCCGAATCCGCCACCCTTGCCGTTGACGCCAAGGCCAAGGCGCTCAAGGCAGCGGGTCGCCCCGTGATCGGCTTTGGCGCCGGGGAGCCCGACTTCCCGACCCCCGACTACATTGTCAAGGCCGCCGTCGAGGCCGCCGCCCAGCCGAAGTACCACCGGTACTCCCCCGCTGCCGGCCTGCCGGAGCTGAAGAAGGCTATCGCGGACAAGACGTTCCGCGATTCGGGCTACAAGGTTGACCCTTCCCAGGTGATGGTGACCAATGGCGGCAAGCAGGCCGTCTACAACACCTTCGCCACACTTGTCGATCCGGGCGACGAAGTAATCATTCCTACGCCTTTCTGGACCACTTACCCGGAGGCGATCCGCTTGGCCGGAGGCGTTCCCGTTGAGGTCTTCGCCGGCCCCGAGCAGGGTTACTTGGTCACCGTGGAGCAGCTCGAAGCCGCGGTCACCGACAAGACGAAGATCCTGCTTTTCGTTTCGCCGTCCAACCCGACCGGGGCTGTCTACAGCGCCGAACAAGTGGCCGAGATCGGAAAATGGGCGGCGGCCAAGGGCCTATGGGTGGTCACCGACGAGATCTATGAGCACCTGACGTACGACGGCGTGCCCTTCACTTCGATTGCCACTGCCGCCCCCGAACTCGGCGACAAGGTGGTCATCCTCAATGGTGTCGCCAAGACCTACGCCATGACGGGATGGCGCGTTGGATGGATGATAGGCCCGACCGACGTCATCAAGGCCGCCACCAACCTCCAGTCCCACGCGACGTCGAATGTTTCCAACATCATGCAGATCGCAGCCCTCGCGGCAGTCTCCGGTCCGCTGACCGCCGTCGACGAAATGAAGGTGGCCTTCGATCGCCGCCGCAAGGCGATTGTCGCCGGACTGAACGCGATCGAGGGCGTGGAATGCCCGACGCCGGCCGGAGCCTTCTACGTGTACGCCGATGTCCGTGGGCTGCTGGGCAAGGAGTTCCCGACGTCGAACGGTCCTGTCCGTCCGGCAACGTCCGCTGAGCTTGCCTCACTGATCCTCGACGAGGTTGAGGTCGCTGTTGTTCCGGGAGAGGCCTTCGGCCCCTCCGGTTTTGTGCGCCTCTCGTACGCCTTGGGCGACGACGACCTCGCCGAAGGCGTTCGACGCCTCCAGGAATTCCTCGGCCAGGCCAGGTAACCAGCCCGCCTGCACAAACGCCCGCTCACCTTGGGACAGAGGTGAGCGGGCGTTTGGGTTTAAACCCCCAAAGGCGAGCGGGCGTCAGAGGAGGCGGCGCTCGGCGGCCCACTTGGTCAGTTCGTGGCGGCTGGAGAGCTGGAGCTTGCGGAGCACTGCCGAGACATGGGTTTCCACGGTCTTGATGGAAATGAACAACTCTTTGGCCACCTCCTTGTAGCTGTAGCCCCGGGCGATGAGGCGCATGACTTCCAGTTCCCTCGCGGAGAGCCGGTCGAGTTCGTCGTCGGCGATCTCGGCGGGAGACGTTCCAAACGCGTCCAGGACAAATCCTGCGAGCCGCGGCGAGAAGACGGCGTCGCCGTCGGCCACGCGGATCACGGCGTCGGAGATCTCGGGACCGGAAATGGTCTTGGTGACATAGCCACGGGCACCTGCCCGAATGACGGCCACGACGTCCTCGGCTGCATCCGAGACGCTCAAGGCCAGGAAGCTCGTGCTCCCGCGCAACGCCGAGGACCCGCTGATGACTTCCCGTCCGCCGCCGCCAAGTCCGCCCGGCAAATGGACGTCAAGCAACACCACTTCAGGCTGAACCTCGGCAATCACGGCGATGGCTTGCTCCACTGTTCCGGCTTCGCCCACGACGTCGATCCTGGAATCGAGGTCGGCCTTCAGCCCGGACCGGAAGATGGCATGATCGTCCACGATCACCACGCGCACGCTCCGCTCCACTTGCTCTGATAAGGCATTCATGCTTTGGCGTCTCCGTTTCGGTTTTCTGCTTTGTCGGCGTTCTCGACAGGCAGTTTCAGGCGGACTTCCGTGCCCTCGGAACTGCTGTCGATGACCGCTGTGCCGCCGTGGCGTTTCATCCGACCGATGATTGATTCCTTGACTCCGAGGCGGTCTTCGGGGACGGCATCCGGGTCGAAGCCGGGTCCGCGGTCCCTGACGAAGACCTCGCTGCCCGAGTCGGAACTCTCGAGATAGACGGACACGGCTCCGCCGCCATGCCTGGCGGCATTGTGCATCGCCTCGCGGGCCGCCAGGACGAGTGCTTCGTGCCGGTCCGTCATGGCTGCGTCTCCCACGCTGACGACGTCGACCGGGTGTCCGTGGGCGTCCTCCACTTCGGCTGCGGCCGCGGCTATCCGCTCCGCCAGGAGTCCCGAGTCCTTGGCGGCGTCCCGGTACAGCCAGGTGCGCAGCTCACGCTCCTGGGCACGCGCGAGGCGGACCACGTCCTGCTCGGAACCGGCCCGGCGCTGGATCAAGGCGAGCGTCTGCAGTACCGAGTCGTGCAAGTGGGCGGCAATCTCGGCCCGCTCGGTCTCGCGGACCCGCGCCGCCCGTTCAGTTTCAAGGTCTTTCCAGAACTTCAAGCCCCACGGCAGCAGCACCAGGGCGACGCCGCCCAACACGGCGATGGAAGCCAACAGGGCGAGCCAAGTCTGCTCCCACGAGCCGGAACCGGACACCATGACCAACACACCGGCAACCACGAGGGCCAGGCCTGCGGCGAGGCGGACCCAGCCGCCGGCTTGGTCCGCCTTGGTCTTGTCCACCAGTCCGGCCCGGCGCGTCTCGTCCAGCTGCATCCAGGCAATCGCCGCTCCGCCGAGTATGGCCGCTGCGGGGATCAGGGTGCCGAGCGGGACTTCGACGCCGAACTGCCGGGCGATGAGGATGGCAGCCACCAGGAGGAGGCCCGCTCCCAGGAGGATCTCCTTCCCGTACTGGATGCGCTTCAACTTGAACCAGGAGGCGACGACGGGCGCCGGGGCGTACAGCGGCAGGGGCTGCGCTCCGGCGTCGGGCGCTGCCACATCGGGGGGCATGCCCACCGAAGGAGGCATGCTCACCGCGGGAGCAATGGGCGACGCCGGCCGGCGGCTATTGCGGCGGGCGCTTTCGTCGGCGGTGGGCACCATGACCCACAGCCACGCGTAGAAGACCACGCCCGCGCCGCCTGCGAACGAGGCCAGGACCATACCGAGCCGGATGTACTTCACGGGCCAGCCCAGGTGGTCCGCCAGGCCGCTGCACACGCCGGCAATCATCCGGTCGCCGCTTCGGACCAGCGGCGGGCGTTGCATGGCGGTTGTCATGAATCCATCCAAACACGTATCAGGGCCTTCGGCGCTCGAAGCCAGGGCATCTCAGGGGGCCACTCAGGGAACGATCAGGGTATCCCCCAATAGAGGGCTGCGCCGCGGGGCGGCAAGATCGAAGTATGAACGCGAACAGCATGAATCCCGAGGACCCCGGACAAGCACCGGAGCCCGGACAAACTGCAGAATCCAGCCACCCTGCCGGGCCGGGCTCGCCCGAGGAGCCGGCCCAGCCCAACGCCGGCCACACCGGCGGCGCGGCTCCGGACTACGCTGTGCCCGCTCCCCCGCAGAACTTCTTCACCTGGATCCGAAGCCAAGGCATCAGCCGTGGCCGGGACCGGTGGGTGGGCGGCGTAGCGAGCGGCATCGCGCACCGCTTCGGCATCGATCCCTTGATCGTCCGCGGCATCTTCATCATCCTCACCCTCTTCGCCGGCATCGGCATCCTGCTCTACGGCATCGCCTGGGCGCTCCTGCCCGAACCCGATGGCCGCATCCATGCACAGGAAGCCGGGGCCGGCCGCTGGTCCGCAGGCATGACCGGCGCCCTCATCACAACCATCATCGGATTGCCAAGCCTCGGCCGCGGCTTCTGGGGATGGGGCTGGAACGGCGTTCCCGGAATCCTCTGGACGCTGTTCTGGGTAGGCGGCATCGTCTACCTGATCTATTTCCTGGTCCAGCGGAGCAAAGCCCGCAGCGGTAGGCAGAGCATGGGCCCACACCACTATGCGGCCGCTCCAGGTTCCTTTGGCGGCACAAGCACGCAGGCCTCGGCAGGTTATCCGGCCGGCCCGTACAGCGCGGGACCCTACAGCGCCGGGACTTCCGGGCCTGGGACTTACAGCGCCGGGGCTTACGGAGCCGGCAATTACGGGGCCGGCGGCCCCGTGACCCCTTCAGGTCCCGTCAATCCCACGGGCCCCTACCCACCGGCCGGCGCACCCCATCACCCCGAGCGTCCCGAGCGGCAGAGGCGGCAGGGACCGGGCGCGGCGATCGTAGCGGTTTCAGCGGGCGCGGCCCTGCTGGGCGGCGGAACAATCAAGCTGCTCGACGCCGGCAACGTCATCCACCTGGGCGACGCCGCCAATGCAGTGGTCTGGGCCACGGGCGCCGCAGTCCTCGGCCTCGGCATCCTTGTCGCCGGGCTTCGTGGCCGCACGTCGGGGCTGCTCGGCTTCCTTGCCATCGCGACGCTCGTGATCGGGGGCATCTTCAACATCGCCCCCAACGCGGACCACTTCCGCCTGCAGAATGCGCAGTGGAATCCTGTGAGCATCGACGATGCCCGCAAAGGCTTCGACATCACCGGGGCCAACGGGACCGTCGACCTGACCAAACTGAACCTGAGCGCACCGCTGAGTTCCGACGTCGTGGTTCCCATGGACGTGACCGCAAGCAACATCAAACTCCTCGTCCCCTCGACAGTGCCGGTGGAGGTCCAGGCAGACATGACCTTTGCGAACCTCAAGCAGGACGGTAGTGCCGTCGCCCAAAGCAACGGTGGCACCCTGGACAGCTTCAACATGGACAAGCCCGGCGCCAAGCTGGTCGTCAAACTCAACGGAACGTTCAGCAACGTCACCGTCCAGGAAGGAAACTGACATGAGCACGCACGAACCCACGCGGGCATTCGAACCAGACCCCGTCCCGGCGCCTGCATCCCCTCCCCAAGCCCGGGCAAGGGTGGGCACGGTGGTCTGGGGGCTGATCGTCCTGGCTCTCGCAGCCTTGATCATCATTTCCAAACTCGGCCTCGTGGCCCTCAACGGCAACTATGTGCTGATCGGGCTCATGATCGGAGCAGGTGCGGCACTCGTGATCGGAGGGCTGGTGTCGGCGCGCTCCCGAAAAGGCAGCGGGTCCGGCCCTGGCTCCGGGACCGGCGCCGCCGATTCCGGCCGCCGCTAGCAAGAAGCACGTGACAAAGCAGCCACAACACGGAAGGCTCTAGCCATGAACAAGTTCTTCAGCATCGTACGAGGCATCGGCCTGAAGCGCGGTCCGCAGCGTCTGATCGGCGGGGTGTGCGGTGGCATCGCCGCCAAACTGAACGTGGACGTGGCCTACGTCCGCATCGGCTATCTGATCTTCTGCCTGCTACCCGGGCCAGCCGTGCTCATCTACATCGTGGCGTGGCTGTTGCTTCCCAACCAAAGGGGCGACATTGCGCTGGAATCTTTCCTCACCCAGCGTTCGCAAGGGAAGAACTAGCACGGCCCGGGCTTGCCCGGGCTGTTTCCTGGTTATTTCAAAAGTCTCATCCACGGCGGTGGTCATGGTTTGTGTCCCACCCCACATTTCCCCCTACAATCGTTGTGAGCTCAGCGTGGCGCTCTGCACGTATACCTCCTAGCCAGGATTTGAGCCCTCATGAAAATTGGAATCCTTACCAGCGGTGGCGACTGCCCCGGACTCAACGCCGTCATCCGCGGCGCCGTCCTCAAGGGAATTGCCATCCACGGCCAGGAATTCGTCGGTTTCCGGGATGGTTGGCGGGGCGTCGTGGAGGGCGACGTCATCGACATTCCCCGCACGATGGTCCGCGGTATCGCCAAACAGGGTGGAACCATCCTTGGCACGTCCCGCACCAACCCGTTCGAGAACGGCGGCGGGCCGGATGTCATCAAGGCCCACATGGACCGCCTCGGCATCGACGCGATCATTGCCATCGGCGGCGAAGGCACCTTGGCCGCCGCGAAGCGCCTCACCGACGCGGGCCTAAGGATCGTGGGCGTCCCCAAGACCGTGGACAACGACCTCGACGCCACCGACTACACCTTCGGCTTCGATACCGCCGTCCAGATCGCCACGGAAGCCATCGACCGGCTGCGCACCACCGGAGAATCCCATCACCGATGCATGATCGCCGAGGTCATGGGACGCCACGTGGGCTGGATCGCCCTGCACGCGGGCATGGCCGCGGGCGCGCATGCCATCCTGATCCCCGAACAGAAAGTCAGCATCGAGCAGATCACGGAATGGGTCCAGGAAGCCCACGATCGCGGCCGCGCACCGTTGATTGTTGTTGCCGAGGGTTTTGTCCCGGACCACATGGAAGCCCCGCACTCCGAACGCGGCCTTGACACCTTCGGCCGGCCCCGCTTGGGCGGCATCGCGGACCAGCTGGCCCCCGAAATCGAAGCCCGCACGGGCATCGAGACCCGCGCCACGATCCTCGGCCACATCCAGCGCGGCGGCGTCCCCTCGGCTTTCGACCGCGTGCTGGCCACCCGGCTGGGCATGGCAGCCATCGATTCCGTCGTGGAAGGCCGCTGGGGAACCATGGTGGCCCTCAAGGGCACCGACATCGAGCATGTGGGCTTCGAAGCTGCCCTCGGCAAACTCAAGACCGTCCCACAGAACCGCTACGACGAAGCCGCGGTACTGTTCGGCTGAGCCGGCCCCTCAAAGGAATCTTCCTGGAGCAGGCGGGTACCACGAGGTGGCCGCCTGCTCCTTCCCTTTCCGGTGACTGCATAGACTCGATGTCATGGAACTTGATGCGGGATCGGCGGAAATTGTGCTGCTGGCCTGGGCCCGGCACTTGGGGTTCGACGACGAGGCCTTCAGTTTCGTCTCCGGCCCAGCCGCTGCCCGCACTGGGGAGCGCTTGGTCAGGGAAGACGACGACGCCGAATCCATCACGTTCGTGAGGCTCTTTGGCCGCTCCGCATTGGTGGCTCCGGCTTGGGCGGTGGCCGCCGCCGTCGGGTTCTCAGACGATCAACTGAGCGAGCATTCCACACTGTTGCGGATCAGTCGCGAACACGGCGGCCACGGGCTCGGGACGTCGGCACTGCTGTTCGCCGACGATTTGCCCCTCTTCCAACCGGGCGGCGAAGTCACCGTCTCCCACGGCCATCCGGAGGCAATCGAGTTGGAGGGCAGGTGCCCTCCGGACGACGTCAACGAGGTCCACCTCTCAAAAATGGACCACCATTTCACCGTGATGGACGGGAACGAACCGGACCGCAAACCGGTGGCCTGCGGCGCCTACGCGGAATGGCAAGGGATCCTCGCAGACATGGGCGTCCTGGTGCCGCCCGAATTGCGCCGGCAGGGGCTCGGAACCCTGGCTGCCTCGATCGCCGCCCACGAGGCACTCGCTTCCGGCCTGACGCTGCAGTGGCGGACCGCTCTGGACAACCGGGGTTCCATGGCCTTGGCCCGAAGGCTGGGATTCGCCGACGGCGGTATCCAGACCTCCGTACTGCTCCGCTAGCGACTTGCCCTGGCCGCGAGTTGGCAGACGATGCCCGCATTTTGGGGGCATCGTCTGCCAGTTCGCGCGGGCTAACTGTCTTGCGAAACAGTCTCAGGCTTGGCCCCTGCGGCAGCCGGGGAACCCCATCCCCGGACGGCTTGGGGCTTGCCGAACAACAACGCCGCTACGGCGCCCAACAGAATCGCAAACGCCGGCAGCAAGACCGACTGGCTCATCGCCGTCGAGAAGCCGGCGTGCAGGAATTCAGGCAAACTTCCGGTGAATCCGCCTTCCCCGGCCGGGGCGGCACCTGGCGGAGCCGCGGGCAGCTCAGCCGCGAGTCGGGACTGGATCAGCGCGGCAATCGCGGCGGATCCCAGCACGGCACCGATCTGGCGCGTCGTGTTGAAGACACCGGAACCGGCTCCGGCGGAACGCGGCGGGAGGTTGCGGGTGGTGGCGTTGGAGACCGGTCCCCAAATGAAACCGTTGGCCACGCCCTGGAGGGCGCTCGGCAGAAGGAACATCCAAATGGGAGTGTCCGGCTTCAGGAGCGAGCCGGTCCAGAAGAGCGCTCCGGACAGGCAAAGGAGCCCGAAGGCGGCGAACCAGCGCGGGTTGATGCGGTCGATCAGCTTGCCGACAAAAGGTGCCAAGGCGCCGGAGATCACGGCCATGGGGATCATCAGCAAGGCGGACTGCGTCGGGGACAACCCGCGGACCACCTGGTAATAGAAAATCGTGGGCAACGGGAACGCGGTGATGGTGAAGCCCACCGCCATGATGGTGGTGTTGCCCAAGGAGAAGTTGCGGTCCTTGAACAGGCCAAGAGGCAGCAAAGGCTCACCGCCGCGGCGCTCCAGCAACCACTGCCAGAAGACAAACACGGCCAGGACAACGAGGCCCGTGATGATCAGTCCCCACACGGTAATGGGTCCGGTGACGGTGCCCCACTTGTAGCTTTGGCCTTCCTGGATGCCGAACACCAGCAGGAACATCCCGGCTGCCGACAGCAGCACTCCCAGGACGTCGAACTTGTGGCTGTGCGTGGTCAGCTTCGGTACCAGCCGGGTCACGAGGACGAAGGCAACGACGCCGATGGGAACGTTGACGAAGAAGATCCACTGCCAGCCGAGGCCGTCGACCAGCACGCCGCCGAGGATCGGGCCGACGAGGATGGCCATGCCGGCCGTGGCGCCCCAAAGGCCCATGGCTGCGCCGCGGCGGTCCGGCGGGAATATCCGGGTGATGACGGCCATGGTTTGGGGCGTCATCATGGCCGCGCCGATGCCCTGGACCACCCGGGCCGCGATGAGCATGCCGATGTCGCCCGAAAGGCCGCACCACAGTGAAGCCAAGGTGAAGACAACGAGACCGATCAGGTAGAGGTTCTTGGGCCCGAAGCGGTCGCCGAGCCTTCCGGTGATCAGCAACGGCACGGCGTAGGCGAGGAGGTAGGCGCTCGTCACCCAGATGACCGAGTTGATATCGGTTTGCAGGCCCTCCATGATCCGTGGGTTCGCCACGGAGACGATGGTGGTGTCGATCAGGATCATGAAGAACCCGACCACGAGGGACCACAGTGCGGGCCACGGTTTAGCGACGTTTTCCATGGGTTTCCTTTGACTGTGCTGAATCGATTGCAGGTTGGTGCGTGGGACGGGCGCTTACCATGGCAATTGCCCGCTGCGGAGATCGTCCTGGAAGGTGCGTATCCAGTCGATTTCCGTCCGCAGCATGGTTTGTTGGTACTTGACGTCGATCCAAAACTTGGGCTCGACGCCTTTGGCAGCGACGGCCTCTTCTCCTTGGACCAGGAAGTCGAGCTGGTTTTCCAAGTTCGCCACGCGGTGGTCCAGGAGTTCGAGTACGACGCCGGACGGCAGGTTGTGTGCCTCGGCGATCGCATGGGGGAAAATCGGGTATTCGTTCACGGGTTCCGAAAGCATGTTCTGGAGGCGCTCCGTCAGCGCCTCCCGGCCGCTTCCGGTGATCCGGTAGGTGGTGCGCTCGGGCCGGTTGCCGGCGCGGTCAGTGCCCGTCGACTCGACCAAGCCTGCTTCTTCCAGCCGAGCGACGGCGTGGTAGAGCGTGCCCGGCCGGACTTTGACCAAGCGGTCCTCATGGCGGGCCATCAGGAGCTGGTACATCTCGTACGGATGCATCGGCGCCTCGACAAGGAGGGCCAACGCGGCGACGCCAAGTGGAGTCAGTGCGGCTCGTGCCATTTTCCCCATCCTCCGTGCGAACTATTCCACATCAACTATTCCACATGGAATATCTGATCGCAAGCAGTCCGCCAGCCATGCCCGGCGTGCCGTCTTGGTTTATCCGAGCAGTTCGAGAATCTCCGTGCGGGCAAACATCCGCGCGGCCTCGCGCGCCGTGGGCGTACCGGCGTCGGGATCGGCCCCGGCGTCAACCAGAAACCGGGCCACCTCCGTGTAACCCTTGAAAACTGCGCCGGCCAGCGGAGTCTGGCCACGATCGTTCGCCCCGTTTGCGTCTGCACCGTGGTTCAACAGGAGCTGAACGGTTTCGGCATGGCCGTTATATGCGGCGAGCATCAGAAGCGAGTCGCCGGCGGCAGTGCGCATTCCAGCCGGCGCACCGGCGTTGAGGTAGCTGCGCAGGAGCACCGAGTTGCCTTCCCTGGCAGCATCGAACAAGGTGTGCGCCAGGGCAATGGCCTCGTCGTCGACACCTGTCGCTTGGGCGTCAGCGCCGGTGGTTTCGCTCATCGATGGGGTCCCTTCAGGAATCCGGACTGGCGCCCCACCACCTGTCCGGCGTCGGGCGCGACGATTACTTCCTGGGCGGCCGGATAAGGCTCTTCGCCGTCCAGCACGGTCAGCACTTCCTGGGGATCCACTGAGCGCTTGATCAGCGCCAGTCCCACTGCCCCCATCTCGAAATGCTGGGCCACGGATGTCAGCGTACCCACCTTGCGCTCTCCGGCAAATACGACGCTGCCCGGCGCCGGGAGGGTGTGCTGCGAGCCGTCCAATTGCAGGAAAACGAGCCGCCGGGGCGGGTGTCCAAGGTTGTGGACACGTGCGATGGTCTCCTGGCCCTTGTAGCAGCCCTTGGACAGGTGGACCGAGGTCCGCAGGAGATCGAGCTCGTGCGGGATGGTCTTCTCGTCCGTCTCCGCGCCGAGCCGGGGACGCCAGGCGGCAATACGGAGCGCCTCCGCCGCCAGGGAACCGGCGAGTGCCATGCCCTCGACGGCCGCTTCAAGCTCGGCCGCGGGAATGAGGTACTCGAACCAGGGACGCTCGAGGCCGGGATGGGAGCTTTCCTCCACCACGCTGTAGGAGTAGCCGCCGACGCCGATATGCGGCCACGGGTCCTCCCAGACCAGCCGTTCCGACCATGCGTCAATGGCCTTGGTTGCGCCGACAACCGCCCAATCGGAAGACACGTCGGCCACCTCGACGCGCAACATGAAGCGCATCTTGTTGAGCCATTCCGCCAGCGGGGCGGCCTCGGCGGCCTCGACCAGCAGCCAGGTGGTCTCGCCGTCGTCCACCACGCGGGCATCGAACTCGATGCGGCCCTGGATGGTGAGGAGCAGCAATTCGCTGGAGACGCGCGGTTGGAGGTTGGTCAGTTGCTGCGAGGAAAGGGTGTTGAGCCAGCTGAGGCGGTCCGGTCCCGTGACCGTGACAACGCCCCGGTAGGAAAGATCGACGACGGCGGTGCCGGCGGCGAGGGCGCGCTGCTCACGCAAGGGCTCGCCGTAGTGGGCCGCGACGCCGGAGTCCTCGCCGCCGCCTTCCACAGCTCCGGGGCGCGACAAAAGGGGGCTCGTGTAAGTCATATGTAGTAGAAGTCCTTGGGGCTCAGCGGTATTCCGGGTTTTCAAAATCGAAGCGCGTGCCGGCTTTCCATTCATCCGGGAGGTTGCCGTACGCAGGAATGCCGCCTGCATCCTTGAGCATCCGGGCGTAGTGGAGCAGGTTCCAGGTCATGAACGTGGTGTTCCGGTTGGTGAAGTCGCTCTCGGGGCCACCTGATCCTTCGTCGAGGTAGCTGGGGCCGGGGCCGACCGCACCGATCCAGCCGGCATCGGCCTGGGGCGGGATGGTGAAACCGACGTGCTGGAGGCTGTACAGGACGTTCATGGCGCAGTGCTTGATGCCGTCCTCGTTGCCGGTGATCAGGCAGCCGCCGACCTTCGGATAGTAGGCCCACTGGCCCTTGCTGTTGAGCTGGCCCGAATGGGCGTAGAGCCGTTCGATGAGCTTCTTGGTCTGGGAGGAGTTATCGCCAAGCCAGATAGGACCGGCCACCACCACGATGTCGGCTTCCAGCACAGCCGGGTACAACTCCGGCCATTCGTCCGTGGCCCAGCCATGTTCGCGCATGTCCGGATACACACCGGCGGCAATGTCGTGATCCACGGTGCGGATGACCTGGGTACTGACGCCCTGCTTTTCCATGATGCGCCGGCTGATGGTGATCAGTCCGTCGGTATTGCTCACTTGCGGGGATGGTTTGAGTGTCCCGTTGAAAAACACAGCCTTGAGATCGTCATAGCTTGCGGGCTTTGTTGCTTCGTTCACTTGCTGCTCCCCTGTGGTTCGGACTACGAAACGGGACGTTCAGTGAGACCTCTTCGGTGAGACCTTGAAGCCAGCGAACAGGCCCCTAGGAGAGCTTGTTCAGGAAAGCCGAAGCGTGGGCCTCGAGCGATTTGCCCGCGGTGGACACATCCCAACGCCACAATAGATTGCCATCCACGAGGCCGAAGATGCGTGTGGCCGCAGTGTATTCCTTGGAGTGACCGCCGCGCATCACCATGTCGGTGCTCAACTGGATCTGCGGCCCCTTGATTTGGCCGTAGTACAGCTCGCTGATGCCACCGGGATGGGCTATCGTCACAGCGATGTCGAACCCGCCGTCCGCGTTCCGGTGCGCCTCGACGTCGTCGGCCGTCTTCAATACCGGGACCATTTCCGCCGGAATCAGGCCCGGTCCGCCGTCGGCGTCGAGCATTTTCCGCTCCAGCGCCCAGAAGCCCGTTTCCACGGTGAGAGGCCGCAATTTGGTGCCGTCCTCGTCGCTGAGCCAGCTTTCCGCCCGGTACTCCAAGTACGGCAGACCGTGGTGCGTGAAAGAGACATGCTGGATGAAGTGTTCCGAGTCTTCTTCACCGGTCCCCAGCCGTCCCCGGCCTTCCCACTCACCAATGAGCCAGGAAAGGGGTACCAGTTCGGGTGTCAGGTCGGAAGGGATTTCGATGGGCACAGCAACTACCTCAGTGGACCGGAAGGTACAGAAGCTCTACTTCTGGCCCTTGAAGAGACGGTAAACGACAAAACCAGCGAACCATGCCATCGAGAGGCTGGCCAGGCCGAGGAGGACGAGGAAGAAGATTTCAAATGCAAGTACGGACATGATGCCATCCTAACTGTTAGTAGATGAGTAGTTTGTCGATGAAATAGCACATGGCCCCAACCGCCCAGACGGGTGCAACGCCCATTCCAAGGACGGCCGGGAAATTCAGCCGGCCGAGCCGAAGCGTCACCATCCGACGGAAACTGACCAGGACCGAACCGATCACGACGCCCACGACAATGGCGGGAACGATCGCGATATCGGAGAACACCAGGCCCGCCAGCGGGGCCACCAAACCGGCCGCCACGATGCCCAGGGGCGCCACGACCCGGTCCGGCCAGCGCAACAAGCCTGCGAGGAGAGCCACCGCGGCACTGAGGGCCGCGACCAACAGCATTTCCTTGATGCCGTTGAACCTCGCACCCGCAATCCAGCCCGCGCCGAGGCAGCTCAGCAGGACGCCGGCACAACTGCCCAGGGTCGATTCGAGCCGTTGGGCCTGCCCTGTTCCGCGGATCAGCTGCACGACGAACACCGCAATCACGCCGGCGGCGATGAAGCCCGGCGTCGCGTCGAGAAATCCGGGGGCCGGGACGAAGCCTGCAGCCAGGGCCGAACCCGCGCCGCTCAGCCCGATCACGGCTGCGAGGGTCTTCTTGGCGGGGACTGCAAGAAAATGGGGCCAGCCGACGCCGACGGCGGCCGACGCCAGAATTCCGACGGCGACCAACCCCTCCGTGGGGCCGTAAGAGCTGGCGACGAAAACCGCGAGCGCCACGAGGCCGACCACCCCGATGCTCCAAGACTTCACTGCGCCCCTGACCTCACTGTGTCCCTTACCTTGCTGTGCGCTCGATCCGCGGGTCCCCTCAGGGACTCCGTTTCGATCCAAGCTGCGACCAACCTCGTGACAATCCTGCCTTATACGGAACAAATATGTCGCAAAGAGGGGTTGAAGGTGACACGAATCCCTGACGTTGCAGGGGCCTTTGGGTATACTCGGTTGTCAACAGCGCTTCTTGTTGCAACGCTTCCGTTACAACGGAACCACGCCCCATAAGCAGCTACCGGCCGGTGGAAACCCGGTTCAGACGCCCGATGATGCGCGGACCGCCCATTGGAGGAACTATGTCGCACATCCTGCTCCTGACGAACAGCACCGGCTCGTCGGTAGACATCCTGCCCGCCTTGGAGCTCTTGAACCACCGGGTCCACATTCTTCCTGCCGAGCCCACGGCATTGCTCGAGACCGATCCCACCGACGTCGTTTTCCTGGATGCCCGCAAGGACCTGGTGGGGGCCCGTTCCCTGACCCAGCTCCTCAAGGCCACGGGCTTGAGCGCACCCCTCATCCTGATCCTCACCGAAGGTGGCATGGCTGCCGTCTCTTCCGCATGGTCCGTGGATGACATCGTCCTCGACTCTGCGGGACCGGCGGAGGTCGAAGCCCGGATCCGCCTGGCCGTGGCCCGCGCGATTCCCGGCGAAGAGGAAACCAACACCGAAATCCGGGCGGCCGGCGTCGTGATTGACGAAGCAAGCTACACGGCCCGCGTGAACGGGCAGCCGCTCAACCTGACCTTCAAGGAGTTCGAACTCCTGAAGTATCTGGCCCAGCACCCGGGCAGGGTGTTCACTCGCCAGCAGCTCCTCACCGAGGTCTGGGGCTACGACTACTACGGCGGCACGCGCACCGTGGACGTCCACGTCCGCCGCCTGCGCGCCAAGCTCGGCGTGGACCACGAGAACCTCATCAGCACGGTCCGCAATGTCGGCTACCGGCTGACATTGGTCCGCTTGCCGGAAGATGAGCTTACGGAGGCCTAGGCTTCCGACCCCCCACGCTTCGGAACCCCATGCTTCGAACACAAGGAAGGCCCGGACTCCATGAGTCCGGGCCTTCCTTTGCTTGAGTGGAGGACATACGGGTCGAACGTATCGAGGCCACCCCACTGGTGGATCCCCCTCGTATCCTGCTTCGCAAAGCCGGACGAGATATAGACCTTACACGGCCAAGGGAGTGCCTGCAAAATCCATCCCGCCAAACCGGCCCGGGACGTATAGCCTTGCAGCATGAGCCCTGCGCACCCGGAGAACTGGCCCGTACTCGTCGTCAAAGGCGCCTCGGATAGCGAGTTGTTGAGAGACATCAAAATGCTCGCCGCAGCTGCCGAGGAGTCGGACGGCAATCCCCCGTTGTCCGAACAGACCCTCGTCATGCTGCGCGGAGCCGATTCCGGCGACCACTCAGTGCTCACCATGGCCCTGTATGCCCCGGACGAGCAGTCCGATCCGGCGAGCGGCCAGGACCTGGCGGGAATCGCCGTCGTGGTTGAAGCGGACGACGGGACCGGGGTCCTGGAAATGGCGGTGCACCCCAGCTACCGCAACCAGGGTGTCGCCGGGCGGCTGTTGGACTCGCTCCGGGACAGCCGCGGGCTTGCGGGCCTGAACGCCTGGTCCCATGGAAACCACGAGGCCGCCGCGGACCTCGCGGCCCGCTACGGCTACGGCCCCGTACGTGAACTGTGGAAGATGCGCCTCATGTCCTCCACCGCGGAACTGCCCGACCCCGGCCTGCCTGAGGGAGTCTCGCTGCGCGCCTTCGTGCCGGGTCAGGATGAGTCCGCCTGGCTGGCTGCCAACAGGGCAGCATTTGCCCACCATCCAGAGCAGGGGTCGCTCACCCGGGCCGATCTGGAAGCCCGGATGGCCGAGGACTGGTTCGACCCCGCAGGTTTCCTGCTCGCCGTGAATCCGGCCGGGGAGCTGCTCGGCTTCCATTGGACGAAGGTGCACCCCCGGCAAGGATCCCACCCGGCCATCGGCGAAGTCTACGTCGTCGGCGTAACGCCTGCAGCCCAAGGCCTGGGACTCGGCAAGGCGCTCACTGTTGCCGGGATCAGGTATCTGCAGAGCCACGAGCTGCACTCGGTGATGCTGTACGTGGACGCCGACAATACCGCGGCCGTCGCCCTGTACCAGAAGCTGGGATTCGTGCGCTGGGACGTCGATGTCATGTATGCGCCGCTAGCCGGGAAGTAACCCGGAACCAAGGCGTATCTGAAAGGCTAGGACATCTAGGATTCCGGCACGTGGAATCCTTGTAGGGTTGAATCAAACCCCGCGCTGAACGAGAAGGAGAGCCCGATGAACCCGGACCCGGTCGGAACCACCAAAACCGAGGTCAAGGGCGCAACCTTGCCTCCCCGCTTCGGTTCATCCGAAGTCCCGGCAGCGCGGGCAACCCAGGACCGCATCGACATTCCTGAGTTTGCGCCCTCCCTAGAGCCCGAAGGCGACATCACTCCGGACCGCTTCCTGGACCGCGAACTGAGTTGGCTCGCCTTCAACTCGCGCGTCCTCGAACTCGCGGAGGACCCGGACCTCTTCCTGCTGGAGCGAGTCAATTTCCTCTCCATCTTCGCCTCGAACCTGGATGAATTCTTCATGGTGCGGGTAGCCGGCCTGAAGCGTCGCATCGCCACCGGACTCGCGGTTCCCTCCCCTGCCGGCCTGAGCCCCATCGAAGTCCTGGAGCAGATCGGCGATGCGGCCCGGAAGCTGCAGGAACGCCACGCGCGCGTTTTTGCCGAGCAGATCCGCCCCGCTTTGGCCTATGAGCACATCCACCTCATGCGCTGGGACGAACTCGACGACGAAGCCCAGCACCGCTTGAGCATCATGTTCGGCGAGAAGGTCTTCCCGATCCTCACTCCCCTCGCCGTCGATCCGGCCCACCCCTTCCCCTATATCTCCGGGCTCTCCCTCAACCTGGCCGTGATTGTCCGCAACCCCGTGAGCGACAAGGAACTGTTCGCCCGCGTCAAGGTTCCGGACCAGCTGCCCCGTCTCGTTTCGATCGACGGCCCGCGGGCCGGCGCGGTCCCGGGCCGCGTGGCCCGGTTCATCGCGCTCGAAGAGGTCATTGCCGTGCATCTGGACAAGCTGTTCCCCGGAATGGAAGTCATGGAGCACCACAGCTTCCGCGTCACCCGCAACGAGGACGTGGAAGTCGAAGAGGACGACGCCGAGAACCTCCTGCAGGCGCTTGAAAAAGAACTTCTGCGCCGCCGCTTCGGCCCGCCCGTCCGGCTTGAGGTCACCACGGACATCAACCCGAACATCCGCGCGCTCCTGGTGCGGGAACTCGGCGTCGAGGAATCCGAGGTCTACTCCGTCCCGGCACCCCTGGACCTCCGGGGCCTGTCCGTCATCGGCGGCATCGACCGCGCCGACCTCCACTACCCGAAGCACGTGCCCCATACCTCGCGGTACCTGAACGAATCCGAGACGTCCAAGGCCGCCAACGTCTTCGCGGCAATGCGCCGCCGCGACATCCTGCTGCACCACCCGTACGACTCGTTCTCGACGTCGGTCCAGGCTTTCCTCGAGCAGGCGGCCGCCGACCCCAAGGTCCAGGCCATCAAGCAGACCCTGTATCGCACGTCCGGCGATTCCCCCATCGTGGACGCGCTGATCGATGCTGCCGAAGCCGGCAAGCAGGTGCTGGCCCTCGTGGAGATCAAGGCCCGCTTTGACGAGCAGGCCAACATCTCCTGGGCGCGCAAACTGGAGCAGGCCGGAGTGCACGTGGTGTACGGAATCGTGGGACTCAAGACGCACTGCAAGTTGTCCCTGGTTGTCCGCCAGGAAGTGGACGGCCTCCGCAGGTACTGCCACATCGGCACGGGAAACTACCACCCCCGGACGGCCCGCTACTACGAGGATCTCGGTCTGCTGACCTCCAACGAGCAGGTGGGCGAGGACCTGTCCAAGCTCTTCAACCAGCTCTCCGGGTATGCCCCCAAGTCGACGTTCAAGCGGCTCCTCGTGGCCCCCCGCTCGGTGCGGTCCGGGTTGATCGACAGGATCGAGACCGAGATCCGCAACGCCCGCGCGGGAATCACCGCGCGGGTCCAGATCAAGGTCAACTCCATGGTGGACGAAGCCATCATCGACGCCCTTTACAGGGCGTCGCAGGCCGGGGTGAAGGTTGACGTCATTGTCCGCGGCATCTGCTCGCTGCGCCCCGGAGTGCCTGGATTGAGCGAGAACATCACGGTCCGCTCCGTCCTGGGCCGCTTCCTGGAGCACTCCCGCGTGTTTGCCTTCGCCAATGCCAACGATCCCGTGGTCTACATCGGCTCAGCGGACATGATGCACCGCAACCTCGACCGTCGGGTCGAGGCCTTGGTGCAGCTCTCCAGCCGGGAGGACACCGCCGAGGTCATGGACCTGCTGCGGCGCTACATGGATCCCGGCACGGCCAGCTGGCACCTTGACAACCAAGGCCACTGGACCAGGTTTCACCAGGCCGAAGACGGCTCGCCTCTGCTGGACATCCAGTCCTGGCTGCTTGCCTCCCGGTCCCGCCAACGTGCAGTCGCCCGGCGGTAGGTAGCGAAAAGTTGAAGAGCGATACACCTGTTGCAGACCAGACGGACCATCCCGGGGAGCCGATCGCCGTCACGGCGGCCGGCGCCATTCCCTGGCGTGTCACCAAGGGCGCCCTTGAGGTCCTGCTGATTCACCGGCCCAAGTACGACGACTGGTCCTGGCCCAAGGGCAAGCTCGACGCCGGGGAAACCATCCCGGAGTGCGCTGTCCGCGAGATCAGGGAAGAAATCGGCCTCAAGGCAGCCCTCGGGATCCCCCTTCCTCCGACGCATTACCATGTGTCTGCCGGGCTGAAGGTGGTGCACTACTGGGCGACGCAAGTCAACGGGTCCATCATCAAGCCGGACGGCAACGAAGTGGACGCTTACATGTGGGCCGCGCCGGACAAGGCGGCGCGTTTTTTGAGCAACCCGACGGACGTGGGTCCCCTCCAGGCGCTGGCGAAGGCCCACCTTAATGGTGAGCTGGAGACGTGGCCCCTGATTCTGGTGCGCCATGCCAAGGCAAAGCCGCGGTCCTCCTGGACCAAGGCCGAGGGCAGCCGGCCGCTGGCCGTGACGGGTCAGCGGCAGGCGTTGGCCGTGGAGCGGCTTCTGGGCGTATGGAAGCCTCTGCGGATCGTGAGCAGTCCGTGGGCCAGGTGCGTATCCACCATCGCGCCGTACGCCAAGTCAGCCGGAGCCAAAGTGAAACTTGTCGAGGCCCTGACGGAGCACAACCACCAGCGGAGCCCGAAGAAGACGTCCGCCGTCGTCGAGGGTTTGTTCGACAAGCAGCGTGCGGTGGCGTTGTGCACCCACCGGCCGGCGCTCCCCACCGTCTTGAAGACGCTTGGAGAACGCATGGGTCCGGAGCTTCACGAGGCGCTTCCGGCCCAGGACCCGTACCTGGCCCCCGGCGAGATCATCGTGTGCCACGTGGCCCGCGGAAACGGTCAGCGCGTAGTGGCCGTGGAACAGATCAAGCCCTTCGACGACTGACTCCAGTAAGCTGGGTGCGTGAGCATCCCAACCCCATATGAAGACCTCCTGCGCGACGTCATGGCCAACGGCACGCACAAGTCGGACCGCACGGGCACTGGCACTCGGAGCGTTTTCGGCCGCCAGCTGCGCTTCGATTTGAGCCAGGGTTTCCCGCTCATCACCACCAAGCGGGTGCACTTCAAATCACTGGCCCTGGAGCTCTTGTGGTTCCTCCGCGGCGAGTCGAACGTGAAGTGGCTCCAGGAGCAGGGCGTCACCATCTGGGATGAGTGGGCAGACGCCGACGGCGAACTCGGCCCGGTGTACGGCGTGCAGTGGCGGAGCTGGCCGGCTCCCGACGGCGGCCACATCGACCAGATCGCCGAACTCATGAAGGGCCTGGCCGCCAACCCGGATTCGCGCCGGCACATCGTTTCGGCCTGGAACGTGTCCGAGATCAAGGACATGGCCTTGCCGCCGTGCCACGCGTTCTTCCAGTTCTACGTTGCCGACGGCAAGCTGTCCTGCCAGTTGTACCAGCGTTCGGCCGACATGTTCCTGGGTGTTCCGTTCAACATCGCCTCCTACGCGTTGCTGACCTGCATGCTGGCCCAGCAACTGGGCCTTAAGCCCGGCGATTTCGTCTGGACCGGCGGAGACGTCCACGTTTACGACAACCACGTTGAACAAGTCACCGAACAGCTCTCCCGGGAGCCGTACGAGTACCCGCAATTGCGCTTCGCCCGCAAGCCGGACTCGATCTTCGACTACACCTTCGAGGACTTCGAAGTAGTCGGCTACCGCCACCACCCCTCCATCAAAGCGCCCGTGGCGATATGAGCAACCACGAAACTCCTGCCGCGGAGTCCCCTTCCTCCGGGGAGGGCGCGGAAACGCTCACCGGAATCGGCCTGGTGTGGGCACAGACCGGCAGCGGAGTGATCGGCAAGGACGGGACCATGCCATGGCACGTTCCCGAAGATTTGCAGCACTTCAGCCGGCTGACCACGGGGCACCCGGTCATCATGGGCCGGAAGACGTGGGAGTCTTTCTCCGCAAAGTACCGTCCTCTGCCCGGCCGCACCAACATCGTGGTGACCCGGCAACACGGCTGGGCGGACTCGCCCGAAGCACATGGCGCCGTCGTCGTCTCCTCACTTGATGCCGCACTCCTCGAGTCCCAGTTCGCACCGGGCGGCCAGAATGTCTGGATCATCGGCGGGGGCGAAATTTACCGGCAGTCCATGGACATCGCGAATGTCGCCGTCGTTACGGTCATCGATTCCGACATCGACGGCGACACCTTCGCGCCGGAGTTCGGTGAGGCTTGGAATCTTGAGGCAACGCAACCGGCTGAAGGCTGGCTGACCGCCAAGAACGGCACCAACTACCGGATCGCCACATGGCGCCGGACGGAAGACTGAGAATGCTGAAGAAACCTGAGACCCTGTTCGTGCTCGGCTACATGCTGTTGCCGCTCTTCGCGCTCTTGTCCGCGATCGTCGGGCTCACCATGATCCTGGGCGGCAACAAGATCCTGGGGATCATCGTCCTGATAGTGGTAACCCAGGTTTTCGCTTTCGGCGCGTTCTACGCCCTGCGTGCCCGAAAGGCGGCCCTGCTGGAAGAACCCGACGCCTCACCCAAGTAGCTCGCATTAGATGTCGTTTAGAGGGCTCATAACGACACCTATTGCCAGTCAGTTGGGTCGTGACGTAACCGACAGCGGCCGGGAGCCGCGAAAGTCTAGACTGGTTCAATGACTACAGCAGCTAATCCGTCCGTTGGACTGGTCGGTTGGCGTGGCATGGTCGGCTCCGTCCTGATGCAGCGCATGCAGGAAGAGGGCGACTTCGCCAACATCAACCCGGTATTTTTCTCCACCTCGAACGCGGGAGGTGCCGCGCCGTCTTTCGCTGGTACAGCAGAAGGTGCCGCAGGCAAGCTCGAGAACGCGTTCGACATTGAGACTCTTGCCAAGCTGCCGATTATTGTCACAGCCCAGGGCGGCGACTACACAAAGCAGGTCCACGGCGAGCTTCGCAGCCGGGGCTGGGCCGGGCTCTGGATCGACGCCGCGTCCACGCTGCGCATGAACGACGACTCCATCATCGTGCTGGACCCCATCAACCGCGACGTCATCGACGCCGGCCTGTCCGGCGGCGTGAAGGACTACATCGGCGGCAACTGCACGGTTTCCTGCATGCTCATGGGACTCGGCGGCCTGTTCAAGAACAACTTGGTCGAGTGGGGCACCTCCATGACCTACCAAGCGGCGTCGGGCGGCGGTGCCCGCCACATGCGCGAACTGCTCAACCAGTTCGGCACCCTCAACAACGAAGTCAGCAGCGAACTGGACGATCCCGCCTCCGCGATCCTGGAAATCGACCGCAAGGTCCTGGCCACCCAGCGCACCGGCGTCGACGCCACCCAGTTCGGCGTGCCGCTTGCAGGCTCCCTGATCCCGTGGATCGACGCCGACCTCGGCAATGGCCAGTCCAAGGAAGAGTGGAAGGCCGGGGTGGAAACCAACAAGATCCTCGGCACCGGCAACGGAAAGCCGGGCAAGGACCATGTTGTCATGGACGGGCTCTGCGTCCGTATCGGCGCCATGCGCTCCCACTCCCAGGCACTGACGCTCAAGCTGCGCGAGGACCTGTCCGTCGCCGAAATCGAAAAGCTCCTGGACGCCGACAACGAGTGGGCCAAGGTTGTGCCCAACACGAAGGAAGCCTCCATGGCCGACCTCACCCCGGTGGCTGCCTCCGGCACCTTGGAGATCCCCGTGGGCCGTATCCGCAAGCTCGAGATGGGTCCTGAATACATCAGCGCGTTCACCGTGGGCGACCAGCTCCTCTGGGGTGCCGCCGAACCGCTGCGCCGCATGCTGAAGATCGCTACCGGCACCCTCTAGGCGTCCTGCCTTAGTCAACTAACCCGCAGTTGATGTCGTTTTGAGCGCTCATAACGACATCAACTGGGGGGAGCCGGTGGGGACTTGCGAGGCGAGGGTGGCGGTGGGGATGAGTTGGGTCCCGTCAGCTCTCCATGAACCGCAGGTACTTCACCGCCTGGAGTTCGAAGGATCGTTTGGCCGCAGGGGCCAGGCCTTCCGCAGCGAACGGTTCAGGCACGACGACGGCGCTCCGGCCGGTGCCGCTGCGGGACCAGGTGCCCACCACTTCGCCGCCTGACACAATCATCCGCTTGAAGACCCCGTTGCCCCCAGGAACGACTTTCTGGAAATGCCCAGGGGGCAGGACAAGGCTGCGGTCCTTATACCCGAGCAGGAATTCATCGAATCCAGGCAAGGCGAGGACCGTACGCGAGCCGGGAACGCCGTCGTCGAGCAGTGCCGCCGTCTCGGGCGACAGCCAATAGGACGTTTCCCGGAAGACGAGCTCAACGATTCGGCCGCGGATGACCTCGTGGGCTGCCCGGACTTCGGCTTTGGGAATCTGGCTCCACCACGCGAAGTCCGCGAGTGTGGCCGGTCCGTGGCTGCGAATATACCTGAGCAGGAATTCGGCAATTCCTTCTCCACGGTCGAGGCGCCGGGATTCCGGAATCCACTCATCGAAGGCGACGAACAGTTGCTGTCCCAGGGCTTTGCCTGCCGTGCCCGCCGGAGGACCTTGCACCAGCCAGGCGTTCTGGCACAGAATCCAGAGCAAATGGATGCCGCGTTGGGCCGACGTCATTTGGCCAGCGGATTCGAAGATCTTGAAAAGCTCCTCGCGCGTGGCGCCAGGACTGCCGCAGACGCGTTCGAGGGCCAGGTCCCGGCACGTCGCGACGTCCGTCTCGTCGATGCCGAGTTCCCGGTGCCGTGCGGCAACAGAACGCATGGATCGCTCTGTGGTGATGGCGAGGATCCAGCGCAAGTCCTGCGGCGGAACCAGGTGCAGCGTGCCTCGCATAGGCCAGGACCGGACCACTGTGCCGCTCTCCAGCGCTTCCAACACCTTGGATAGTCCGGAACCGGGGACCCTCTCCCCCACGGCCCAGAACGCCGAGGCAAGGTCTTGAGCCTGCATGGCACCCATCCGGGAGACGCATTCCTCCGGGCTACCGAAACCCCCAAGCAATCCTTGGCTCGCGAGCCGCATCCTGCCCATGACTCCGGGGGTGACCCTGATCCTCGCCGAAGCTGCCATGGCCACATCGTAGGACGCATGGCGGACAGCTTCAGTCCTCAATTGCTCGCAGGAGGAACTCCCATGCCGCTCACAGGGGCCGTCCAGCGGGCCCTCCTACTCTAGGGGAATGCTGTTCGGTGAGTTAGGTCCGCTGCTGCGGCCGCTCAGCCGGCGGTTAGCAGCCGCTGGTTGGTGTGCTGCCGCCGTCGGGCTTGTCTGCGGCTTGGCCATAGCTGTTGGTGCGGGGGTCCGGTTATCCCCGTCGATGCAGACTGTCCAGGAGGTTGGACTTGCCGCCACAGGCGCGGCCGCCCTGCTTCTGGGCCTTGCAGCCGCGAGCCAGCCATCGTCCGATCGGCGCGTTGACGATCGGCGCGTTGACGATCCCGAATCCGGGTTCACGGGCGCGAACGATCAAGTGCGCAGTTTCCTGCTCGCCGCGATTGTCATGCTCCTGGGCGTGGCCGGCTTTGCGGCGGCAGGCTGGATTTCCCCGGGCGGTCCGTCGCCCCAGAGCATGGCGTTCAGCCAGATCTTCCTCTTGGGGGCCGCGAGCTGCGGACTGACGTTCCTCTTGCTCAACAAGGTCCATCCGACCGGAAAGCGCTGAAGCGCGTTCCTCGCGGGGACCTACGCAGGCTCCTACAGGGCCAAACCGATCAGTAGCGGCTCCGGGTGCAGTTCGATGCCAAAGCGCTCGACGACGCCGCGGCGCACCTCGCGCGCGATGGCCACAAGATCCTCCGCGCTCGCCCCTCCGCGGTTGGTGATGGCGAGGGTGTGTTTCGTGGACAGCGAGGCCCGCCCGCCGGACACGCCCGCGGGATCGAGTCCGAAGCCCTTTCCGAAGCCGGCCTGGTCGATCAGCCAGGCTGCGGACAGCTTCACGAGGCCGTCGTTCCCGGCGGGGTACTGCGGCGCTCCCTCGGGCAGCGAGGCAGCTGCGGTGGCCGGAACAATCGGGTTGGTGAAGAAGGAACCCGTGGAGTACGTATCCCTGTCCGAAGCGTCGAGGACCATGCCCTTGGAGGCGCGCAGCCGCAGGACTTCGCGCCGGACGTCGTTGGAATACGCGCGCTTCCCGGCCTCGACCCCGAGGGACCGGGCCAACTCCGCGTACCGGATGGGCGCACTCATGCGTCCGAGCGGCAGCTGGAATTCAACCGTCAGCACGACGTAACGTGGCGAGCCCTCGGTGGTGGTCTGTTTGAGGATGGAATCCCGGTAGCCGAACTTGAGCTCCGAGTTGGTGAAGGTGTGCACGGCGTTGCGTTCCCGGTCCCAGGTGCGCACGGCGGCGATGGTCTGGGACACGTCGGCACCATAAGCGCCAACATTCTGCACAGGAGTGGCGCCCGTGGCACCCGGGATGCCGGAGAGGGCTTCCAGCCCGGACCACGCGTGCAGCACCGAGTGCCCCACAAGGGCGTCCCAGTTGTGCCCTGCCTGGACCACCACGGAAACGCCTCCGCAACTGTCTTCCGAGTTGACGGTGAAGCCCTGCGAAGCGATCTTCAGCACAGTGCCCGGGTATCCGGCGTCGGAAACCAGCAGGTTGGATCCCCCGCCGATAATGAGCAGTTTCTCGCCCGCAGCATCCGCCGTGCGGACGGCGTCGATGATTTCCGCCTCGGTGCGGGCCTCCACAAAGGCGCCGGCAGGGCCACCAACGGCGGCCGTGGTCAGTTCGGAAAGCATCGTCTGGGTCACCAAACAAGCCTAGCTGGGATTCGTTGTGCCAGCCGACCCCGGGGCGCGCCGGTCAGGCGCGCGCCCCGGCGCGCGAGCTGATTACTTACGCAAGTTTCACAACGGCTTGGGACTTCATGAGGACCTTCTGGCCGCCGAAGGTGACGGTCAAGTCGATGCGCGCGGTGCGGGCCTCGGCGTCGAGCGCTCCCACCACTCCGGCAACCTCGATCACGGCGCCGGGCTCGCTGGTACCGGTGGTGTCGGCGACCAGCACGGGCTTGGTGAAGCGCGTCTGGTAGTCGACGACGGCGGCAGGGTCGCCGGCCCAGTCGCTCACCAACTGCACGGCAGAGCCCATGGTGAACATGCCGTGGGCGATGACTCCGGGAAGCTCGACGCCGGTGGCGAAGGATTCGTTCCAGTGGATCGGATTGAAGTCGCCCGACGCGCCCGCGTACTTGACCAGGTCCTGGCGCGTGACCTCGATGCTGCGGGTGCCGATTTCCTGCCCGACGGTGAGTTCTTCAAGTTTCAAGCTCATGGCTACTGTCCCTCTCCGCGGACCAGGATGGACGACGTGGTGGTGGCGACCTTTTCGCCGTCCAACGTTGTGATTTCCGAACGCGTCGTGATCATGGCCCCGCCGCCCATGGCGCGGACGCCGTCGACGTGCAGTTCGGCCCGCAACTGATCCCCTGCGACGATCGCGCGGTGGTGCGTGAAGCGCTGGTCGGCGTGCACCACGCGGCTGAAGTCGATCCCTGAATCGGGGTCCTCGATCAGCTGGGCATCCGCCCGCTGGGCGACGATGATGGCGAAGGTCGGCGGGGCGACGAGGTCGCTGTGGCCAAGCGCTTTGGCGGCTTCGACGTCGAAGTGGGCGGGGTGGGTGGCCTTCACGGCCCGGGCGAACTCCCGGATCTTTTCGCGGCCGACGTCGTACACCTCTGAGGCAGGGTAGCTGCGGCCCTGCAAATCCGGGTTAATAGTCATGATCCAACCCTATCGGCCCCTGAGCCGGTAAGAAGAGCCGGACGGCTACTCCGTGGCAGGCGGTCCGAACCATCTGGTGAGGGCGTCGGCGAGGCCCCGTTGGGAGCCTTCTCCGACCCAGGCCACATATCCGTCGGGCCGGATCAACACGGCAACGGGGGCGGGGACTGCCCCGATTGCGGGAAGCTCCCAAGTCCCGGGGTAGGTGGCGTCGATCAACTGAACGCGGTCCGCCCACGGCGTGATGTCGATGCTGCCGGGCTCGCCAAGGTTAAGGAGCACCGGCTGGGCACTGTGCAGCAGGCTGAAGACACGCAGCGGGCCGACGGGGGTGGCGAGGTCGAGATCGGGCATGCGGCGTCCGAGCAAAGGGTGACCCTCGCCGACGTCGTAGTGTACATCGAGGCCGGACTGCATCGCCGCGAAGCGCTGGCGCGGCTCCTCCATGCCGAGGAGCTCGGCCACGACCTCGCACACGGCCTTCGTGCGTTCGTCCTGGCGGCGGAGCGCGACACTCGCCATCGTGTTGCGCAGCACGCGGGCGGCCACTGGGTGGCGCTCGGCGTGGTAGCTGTCGAGGAGGCTTTCCGGCGATGTCCCCTTGACCACCTGCGCCAGCTTCCATCCCAGGTTCACGGCATCCTGCACGCCGGTGTTGAGGCCCTGTCCGCCGTCGGGGGCATGCACGTGTGCCGCGTCGCCGGCGAGGAGGACCCGTTCGTCGCGGTAGTTCGCGGCCTGCCGGGTCATATCGGTGAAACGGGAGATCCAGATGGGACTGTGGGCCCCGTAGTCCGTCCCGCATACGGCGATGAGCGCCGCGCTCAGGTCCTGGAGGGTCGGCTCGTTCGCGGCCCCGACGTGCTCTTCGGTCACCATGACCCCGACGGGTCCACCCTCCGCGTAAACGATCTTGCCGTCGTGGATCTTGTAGTCGAGCTTGCCGAACGAGTGGATGCCAAAGGCGTTGGTGTGGACGCCCAGTGGCGGCTGCTCGGCCATTTCGACCTGGGCGATCAGGGCGCTGGTGGTCGGATCCCACCCCGGGAACTCGATGCCGGCCGCCTTACGGACCAGGCTGCGGCCGCCGTCGCACCCGACGAGGTATTCCGCGCGCAGCGGCTCGCCGGCGGACAGCCCGACGTCGACGCCGGTCCCGTCCTGCGCGAAACCGGTCACCTCGCGCCCGTAGTAGATCGGCACCGCCAGCTCGGCGACCCACCCGGCCAGGATGCGCTCGATGTGGTTCTGCCACAGGCCGAGCCCGTAGTTGTGCCGGGTAGGAAAGTCGCTGAGGTCGAAACGGACGCCGCCGAACCCCGCAACCTGGGCGACCTGTCCTTCGGACAAGAAGCGATCGGCAATTCCGCGCTGATCGAGGACCTCGATGGTTCGCGAGTGCAAACCGCCTGCACGTGAGCCGGCGAGCTCCTGATTTGCGCGCCGCTCGACAATCGCTACGTCGACGCCGGCCAACGCCAGTTCGCCCGCGAGCATCAGCCCTGTGGGGCCTGCTCCGGCGATCACCACCGCGTGCTGGGTCATTCCGCGGGCTACTTCTTCAAGCTCTTGCGGACCTGCTGTCCGCGGACCACCATGCCCACGACATGCAGGACCAGGCCGAGCCCGATCACGAACAAGGACGTCAGAGCAAGGCCCTGGTTATGGGAGGCGTTGCCAATGATCGTCAGGATGATCCCGACGGCGATAAGCCCCATCGCGCCGAAAACCAGCGTTTTGTAGGCGATTGAGGCCGTGGCCCAGAATTCGTTCAGCACCACCCAAGTTTAGGACACTTGCCGAAACCGCGGGTTCCACAGGGCGGGAACCGACGCAAGTGAGCGAGCGTGGCGTCAAAACCCGATATAAGCGAGCGAGCGTCCGACTCCAGCCAACGCCCGCTCACATATACGGCTTTCCAGCCAACGCCCGCTCAGATCATCTGCAGGAGGGTTTCGGGTATTTCCCTCATACGTGAGCGGGCGTCCTGAAAAAGCCGGACTTAGGTGAGAGAGCGTCGGTGGGTGCGCTTACAGAGAGGGCTGGACCCCGAAGGCTACCGCGAGCTTCATGATCTTTTCGGCGCGGCCGAGGCGTGGAAGGTCGGAGCCGTCGCGGATGACCCTGCCGTTGGCTTCGAAGTCGTTCATGAAGTCCGTGGCCCAGGCGACGTCGGACGGGGTCGGGCTGATGACTTCGTTGATGACCGTGGTCTGGTCAATGGCCAGGCAGAGCTTGCCGGTCATGCCCATGGTCACAGTGATCCCGGTCTGCTCGCGCAGGATCGGGTGGTTGGTGCCGACGGTGGGGCCGTCGATGGGACCCGGAAGGTTGCCCACGCGACTGGCGACGACGAGCTTGGCACGCGGGTACGCCATTGCCTCAGGCGTGGCGGCCATGCCCGTGTCCCGGCGGAAGTCGCCCGAACCGAAGGCGAGGCGGAAGGCACCCTGTGCGCGGGCGATGTGGTTGGCTTCCTCGATGCCGAGGGCCGACTCCACGAGCGGGATGACCGGGGTCTTGCCGTCCATGCGGTGGAAGGACTCGGTGACCTGGTCCGCGGACTCAGTCTTGGCGAGCATGACTCCCAAGAGACCTGGCGTGCCACGGAGGCCGGCGAGGTCATCGGCCCAGAACGGGCTGGTGGCGTCGTTGATGCGGACCCAGGCCTGGCCGCCGGCGGTCAGCCAGTTGATGACGTTGTCGCGGGCAATGTCCTTCTGCGACGGGTCCACGGCGTCTTCAATGTCAAGGATGATGGCGTCCGCGCGCGACGAGGCCGACTGGTCGAAAAGCTCCGTCTTCATGGCGTTCACAAGGAGCCAGGAGCGGGCAATCTCGGCGGGAATGTTGCGGGTGGACCGAATGGACTCGGCGGCGGTGCTAGACGTCATGTATCTACCGTATCCGGCCAGCCACCAGGAACGCTAAGAATCGGGCACCGGTGTGAGCATCAATACGAACAAAACGATTGTGACAGCCAGCCCCAGCCCAACTGACTCGCAGTTGTTGTCGTTATGAGCCCTCAAAACGACAACAACTGCGAGTCAGTTGGGTTTAACGCGCTTTAGGGGAGCTTGCTGCCCCGCGCACCCACCCACAGGCCATACCACTCGGCGCGCGTCATTGCTGCGGCAACGGCGGGAGCATCCGCGCAGGCAGCGATCCGCGCCGGGTTGGAACTGCCCAGCACCGGGGAAATTCGCGCCGGATGCTTCATGAGCCAGCCCAACAACACGGACTCAGGAGTGACGCCCTTTGCTTCCGCGAGCTGGGCGACCAGAGCGGCAGTCGCAGTGTCCGCGGCAGTCGGGAAAACCGGCGTCGAGCCCGTGTACCGGCCCTGGGCGAGGGAACCGTAGGCCTGCAGTTCAATCCCCCGGCCGACGCAGTGTTCCAAAGTGCCGTGCGGAAAACTGTAGCCGAGGGCGTCGTCGTGGTTGACCAGGACCCCGCTCTCGAGCCACGCCCGCCGGTGCAGGCTCATTTCCAGCTGGTTGGCCACGATCGGCACCTCCAGCTGGTCCTGCAGGAAGGCGATCTGCGCGCCGGACATGTTGGACACGCCCAATTGCCGCACCTTACCCTCCGCCATGAGCTGCCCGACGGCGGACGCCACCTCTGCGGGTTCCATCAGGGGATCGGGACGGTGGAGCAGAAGCACGTCAACGTAGTCGGTCCTCAGCCGTTCCAGGCTTCCATTGACCCGCTCCAGGATGGCGTCCTTGCTGAGGTCGTAATGTCCATCGACGCCGGGCTGGCTCAGCCGGATTCCGCACTTGGTCTGGAGCTGGATCTTTTCCCGCAGCCCCGGCGTCCGGGCGAGGACTTCGCCGAAGACGGCCTCGGCCTTGCCGCTGCGGTAGATGTCGGCATGGTCGAACAGGGTGATCCCGATGCCCATGGCGGCTTCGATCGCGGCCGCGGCCTGCTCGATTTCGACAGCACCGTATTCGCTGCCCTCCCAAGGACCTCCGAGGCCCATGCATCCATAAACAAGCCGGCCCGCGGCAGTTTCACTCTTTGCAGTCATTTTCCAACTCTTTCACAACGCAACTAACCCGCAGTTGTTGTCGTTTACAGCCTTCAAAACGACATTAACTGCGAGTTAGTTGGGCGAGGGATAGGGGCAGGGGCGAGGGACTAGACGATCCAGGCCGTCGTGTTTGCCGGGAGCTTGCCGCCTTCGAGCGGTGCGCTGCTCACGACGACGGTGCCTTCCGGAAGTGCCACGGGCTCGGTGCCGAAGTTCGTCACCGACTGCCAGCCGTTGGGGCGCACGAAATGGAGCACCGACTCGTGACTGGACGGGATCCACTCCAGGTCCTCGGCCGCCCGCAGTTCCGAACGCAGTTCCAGGGCCTTGCGGTATAGCTCCAGCGTGGAGCCGGGAACGTTCTCCTGCTCCGCCACCGCGTAGTCCGCGAACCATTCAGGCTGCGGCAAGTGGGCATGTCCCTCGCCGAAGCCGAACGACGAACCCTCGCTGGTCCACGGCAGCGGGACACGGCAACCGTCACGGCCGACGTCGACTCCCGGGTTGCGGAAGAACGCCGGGTCCTGGCGCTGGCCGGCCGCGATGTCGCCGACTTCCTGCAGTCCGAGTTCTTCGCCCTGGTACAGGTATGCGGAGCCGGGAAGGGCGAACATCAGCAACGACGCGGCGCGGGCGCGGCGCAAGCCGAGCTCGGCGTCGACGTCGGCGGCCGAACCGCCGTCGAGCAGCCACTGCTTGCCGTCCTGGCCCAGGCCGTCACGGCCGCCGCCCGCGGGCAAGCCGTAGCGGGTGGCGTGCCGGACGACGTCGTGGTTGGAGAAGACCCAGGTGGAAGAAGCACCGGAGGCAGCGGCTTCGCTGAGGTTCTTCGTGATGATGTCGCGGAACTGGCCTGCGTCGAAATCAGCCTGGAGGAGGTCGAAGTTGAATGCCTGGCCCAAGCCGTCGGGGCTGGCATAGCGGGCGCGGCGGTCAGCGTGCACCCACGCTTCGGCGACGGCCGTCCGGGGCGGGTTGTACTCATTGAAGACCTTGCGCCACTCGGCGTAGATCTCGTGCACCTCATCGCGGTCCCAGAACGGGTGGGCGCCCAAAGCGTTTTCGCCCTCCTTGGGCAGCTCGGTCTTCGACGGCAGAACCTCCGGCAGGTCTTTCGTGAGGGCATGGGCGACGTCGATGCGGAAGCCGTCCACGCCACGATCGGACCAGAAGCGCAGGGTCTTCAGGAAGTCCTCGCGGACCTCGGGGTTGTCCCAGTTGAAGTCCGGCTGCTCCTTGGTGAAGATGTGCATGTACCACTGCCCCGGGGTGCCGTCCGGTTCGGTGATGCGCTCCCAGGCTGGGCCGCCGAAAATCGAGTCCCAGTCCGCCGGGGGCAGTTCGCCGTTCTCGCCCAGACCGTCGCGGAAAATGTAGCGCTCGCGGGCTGCCGAACCCTTCGGTGAAGCCAGCGCCTCCTTGAACCATTCGTGCCGGTCCGAAGAGTGGTTCGGCACGATGTCCGCGATCAACTTGATGCCTGCGGCGTGCAGGGCGGCCGCCATCTCATCGAAGTCTGCAAGGGTGCCCAGCTTCGGGTCAACGTTGCGGTAGTCATCGACGTCGTAACCACCGTCAGCCAGGGCCGACGGGTAGAACGGGCTCAACCAGACGGCGTCGATGCCGAGGGATTTCAGGTACGGAACCTTGGCGGTAATGCCCTTGATGTCGCCCAGTCCGTCGCCGTTCGCGTCGGAAAAGCTGCGCGGGTAGATCTGGTAGACAGCCGCTTGGCGCCACCAGTTCGGATCGGCCATGCGCTCGGAGCGCTCGGAGTCGAAGTGGGTGGCCATGGTGACGGTGGAGGACAAAGGGAATCCTGTTCTGTGTCGACGCTGCGATGGACGGGGCTTTATTTAGAATCTAAATTTAGTGCCTCTAGTATTATGTGACGCATACCAACAGAAGGTCAACAGCCATGCCCGATATCGCGACTGCCACTCCGCAGATGCTCCGGCGGTTCAACGCGGCCACCGTGCTCGGAGCCATCCGCGCTTCCAACGCCGTGACTGTTTCTGAGCTGATGGACGCCACCGGCTTGACCCGCGCCACCACCATTTCCGTGTGCGAAGACCTCATGGCCCGGGGCTGGATCCGAGAGCTGGAGAACCAGCGTGACTTCGGCACGTACCAAAAGGGCCGCCCCGCACGACGCTTCGAGCTCGACGAAAGCGCCGGCTGCGTCTTGGGGATCGACGTCGGCGTGCTCAAGACCACCGTTGTGGTGGCCGATCTGCGCGGCCGCACCATTGGACGGTCCAGTGGACCATTTCGCGCCAGGGAGATCGAAGCGGAGGAACGGATCCGGGTTATCAGCGAAACCGCTCTCCTTGCCCTCGAGGCTGCCGGAGTGGCACCGGACAAAGTCCTCGCGGTGACGGTCGGGCTTGCCGCCCCGGTGGGCCGCGACGGAAACATCCTCGTCAGCCAGCCGTTCTGGAGCCTGTTCGACGTCGGGCTGAAGAAGGCCCTGCACGATCTGCACGGATGGGCTGTGGTGCTGGAGAACGATGCCAACTTGGCGGCATTGGGCGAATGTTGGCGCGGCGCCGGCAGCGGCGTCCAGGACTTGGCAGTCCTCCTTGCCGGTGAACGTTTCGGCGCGGGCCTGGTGGAATCCGGCCGTTTGCTTCATGGCAGCCGCGGCGGCGCTGGCGAGATGGCCTACCTGGACATGGTGGACGGAGTCGGATCGGCGGACGGCCTCGCCGCGCTGGCCAGATTGTGGGCGGCGGAAGCCCTGGCGGGAAAGTCGAAAACCACACTGCGGACGGCGGCCCCCGCTGGCCAGGAGGTCACGGCACAGCACGTCTTCGCCGCTGCTGCCGAAGGCGACAAGGTTGCGTTGGACATCCTGGACCGGCTTTCGGATCGGCTGGCCCGGGTAGTCTCCACGGTGGCCATCATGCTCAACCCGGAGCTCGTGGTGATCGGCGGCGCGGTGGCAGCTTCGGCGTCGGCCCTTCTTGAGCCGACCGTCCGGAAGCTGGCTGCCTACACCGCCACTCCCCCGCGGTTGGCAGCGTCGCCGCTGGGCGACGCGATTGTTGGCATCGGCGCGGTCCGACACGCACTCGACCGCGTCGAGAAGAACTCCCTGGACCTGGTGCTGCGGCGGCCCAAGACCTTCGACAGCTAGTCCGGCATCGCCATGGTGCGGAGGTCGAGCTGGCGCAGCACCCGGTCCGCAACCTCGGGATCCATCCCCGGTTCGCTCCGTGCCGCGACCACTTCCTGGCGCGCGGCGTCGAGGGCGATGGTCTGGACTGCTATCGCCAGTTCCCTGCCGCGTTGGCGCTTTTCAACGTCTGTTTCGTTCTTCAAGGTCCCGTCAAGCAGCTCGGCGTGCAGGCGGGTCATCTTTTCCTTGACGAGCGCCACCTTGTCCGCCGGCAATTCCTTCATCAGATCGTGTTCCTTGAGCGCGGAGATTGCGGCGGTCTGGGCGCGCTTGGCCAAGAGCCGCGCGGCATCCTTTTCGTGCGAGCCGTCTTCGGATGCCTTGAGCACGCGCATAAGCCAGGGAAGGGTCAGCCCCGGCAGCACCAGGGTGGCCAGCAATACCGCGCAAGCGATGACCAGAATTTCGTGCCGGGCGGGGAAGTCGCCCCCATCGGCAATCGTGAGCGGGAGGGCCAAGGCGAGTGCGAGCGTCGCGAGGCCGCGCATGCCACACCAAGTCAGGATCAGGACCTCCTTGGGGGACGTCGGCTGCAACAGGTTCTTCCGCTTGCGGGCCGAGATCGCCAACAGCCCGAGCCACGCGAAACGGACAACGAACACCAGCACGCACACCGCCACGGCCGGGCCGATCATGCCGTAAACGGCCGCTCCCTCGTCCCGGATCACATGCCGGATCTCCAACCCCACAAGTCCGAACGCCAGGCCCGTCGCGAGGAGTTCCACCACATCCCAGAAAGCGGTGCGCGTGACACGTTCGGCCGCGTCCTGGGACCGCGCGTGCCGCTGTGTCTCCAGCGCCGTCACGACGACGGCGATCACCCCCGAAGCGTGGAGTTCTTCCGCCAGGATGTAGGCCGCGAAGGGAATCACCAGGGTCACGGCGCTTCGGGCCACCATGGAGGTGACCAGCTTGGTGATCAGCCTCGTCAACCAGCCCATCGCGATGCCGACGATGACGGCCAGTGCCGCACCGATCACGAATTGGAGCACGACGCCGGCCCCCAGCTTGGTGCCGGAAACCGTCGCCGCCACCGCGGCCTGGAAGATCACGATGGCTGCAGCGTCGTTGAACAAGCCCTCGCTCTGGAGCACCGTGATGAGCCTGCGCGGCATGTGGACGCGGCCGGCGACGGATTCAACCGCAACCGGGTCCGGCGGAGCCACCATGGCCCCCAGCGCGATCGCCGCAGGAATGCCGATCCCGGGAATCATGAGCCACGCGGCTCCGGCAACTACAGCCGTGGAGACCACAACAAGGGCGACAGCCATGAGCAACAGCGTCCGCCATCGGACCCGGAACACCGCCCAGGAGCTCTTCTGCGCGGTCGCAAAGAGCAAGGGAGGGAGGAATATCGGCAGGATCAGTTCCGGCGCAAGCTCAAAATCCGGGAACCCCGGGATGAAGGTCATCGCTGCAGCCAGCAACAGCATCAACACCGGGTACGGGAGCCGCAAGCGGTCCCCCAAGCCCACGGCCACGACCGTTGCAAGCAGCAATCCAACAATGAGTGCCAACTGGTCCATGTTCCCGATTTCCCCAGACGTCGTAGCGGCAGCGTCCCGGGCGCATGCCGTGGACTAGCCCTACCAACATATCGCGGCTGGGCGCGGTCCCGAGGCCGGTTTTGTGGCCGGCATGGCATAGTCCCGGCTGGGCGCGGCTAAGACGCCGTGAGGGCCTCGACCACCGGCACCGCACCGTCCCTGAACTCGATGGTGCGGCGCACAGTTTCCGGCAGTTCCAAGACGGCGGCAGCCACCAAGGCGACATTGGCCCGCGAGGTTTCCGTCCCCACGCCCGGGTCCGCGGGGCTTACCTCGATGAGCGCAGAGCCCGGATTGCTGGTCAGCGCCCCCGGACCGAGGATCGTCCAGTCGAGGTCTGTCCCACGCAGGTACTCGTCGGCCGCGGCTTTGGCTTCCGCATAGGCATAGAAGCTGTTGTCTTCGGGAACGCCGTGGTTGGGCCCGGCCCCGAAGTAGGACACCATCACATAGCGGGCCACGCCCGATTGCGCCGCGGCATCCATCGAGCGGATGGCGGCGTCCCTGTCCACCGCATACGTACGTTGCGGGCTGCCGCCCCCTGCCCCGGCTGACCACACCACCGCATCGTGGCCGTCAAGCGCGGAGGCGATCTCCGCCGTCGTCGACTTCTCGACGTCGAGTATTACCGGGGCTGCACCCGTCACCGTGACGTCGGGCGCGTGTTCGGGATTGCGGATGAAGGAAGTGACCGCGTGGCCTTCGTTGCTCAGGATGCGGGACAGGTGCAAGGCCACCTTGCCGTGGCCGCCCATGATTGCGATTCGACTCATGGACCCATTCTGTCGCAGTGGTCAAGTACCTCGGCCGCACCCTCCCCAAGTCGGTGGATAAATTCCCGAAAAATAGCCCTCTTCGCATTTGCGGAAAGGAATGACTAATTCGTAAATACTTCGAACAAATAGGGCCTTCAAAAACTAAGCAGACTTAGTTTAATCGCCATCACATTTTCCGCTCGAAGACCGGAGGACCTGGACACTTCAGACACACCCTCGCCGCCGGAGACGCCTTGCGAGTGTTGGGTGGATGGCGGGAAATAAAAGCAAGTGGCACCCACTCGTGTGGAGTTAATTTCGAATTTCTAGACTCAAATCACCTGCAGCAGGAAAAGGAATGCCTCATTCATAAATCTCATTGATGGATTTATCCAAATAGCCGGGTTACATCCCGTTGATGGATTTATTCGAAATGGGATGAATTGAGGGCTTCCTCAGTGCTGCGCAATTAAGCAAAAGGGTCTCAACAAGCGCCGTCCCCTGCGCCTGCGCATCACCTCCAGGGCCAGCCAACCGACTTGCCCCAGAAACGATGAATCACGGGGATATGACATGTATCAGCAGGAGTACAGGCACAGCGGGATCAGCGGAGGCAGCGTCCTCGCCCTGATATCCGCGGGGGTAAGAACACTCACCAGGTACAAGGCATCAATAGTCACTTGGGCAATCGTGGCAGTCGTCGCCGTTGCCGCCGTGACGATGCAGAACTACTCACAGATATTGGCGCCAGGAGGCACCAGTTCCGCCATCGCACCGCTCCTGGGCTCGGGAGCCGGGCTCACCCTGCCTTCGCCGGCCGCTGCCAATCCGACGCCGGTTGAAAGCGCTGCCCCGGCAGCCACGCTGGTGCCCGTGCCCGCACAGACGCCAGCCGCCGTCGCGCCTTCAGCCCCCGCAGCGGCGCCGGCAGTCGCAGCTCCACCCGCTGCGGCCCCTGATCCTGCGACGGACACGAACGCCTACACGGTGGTCAGCGGCGACACCATCGGCTCGATAGCCGCCAGGTTCGGCGTCGACGTCAACGCTATGCTGGCAGCGAACGGCCTCAGCGCGTATTCGGTGATCGTGCCCGGCCAGGTGCTGAAGCTGACAGGACCGTCGGTTGCCGCGGCCCCGGCAGCCGCTCCGGCACCAGCACCGGCTCCTGCCCCTGCTCCTGCTCCGGCGGTGCGGACCATCTACGTTGCGGGTTCAGGTGGCCAGGCCGCTGTGGATAGTTGCATTGGCCCGATCCACTTCACGCCCACGGACGCCTACTCGCTGTTCATTACAGAACACGATTTCTGCGGAGGATGGGCACAATTCTCGGGGATCGGCGTCGGCGAGAAAGTGAGCATCCCCGGGTACGGCATGTACACCGTGACAGCCCGCGGCCAGGTGCCCCAAGGCGGGACCACCAACAACGTCGCAGCGGTATTCGGCGGGTTTCCCCGGGCGGTACTCCAGACGTGCATCCCGGGAACCAACCAGATGCTGGTAATCGCGTTGAACTAGGGCTGGCCCCGTCGGCGCAGCTGGCGACGGCGCCTTCCTGACCCTCTTTGAATCCGGGAAGGCCTGGCGGGAGGCCTGCGGAACCCTGCAGCCCAAATATGAGCAGGCCGGGAGCTCAACGCTCCTGGCCTTCTTCTGTTTCTGTGGTGATGGGGATGTTCGATCTCCCGATAAGACCTCGCTCAATAGCTTCCATTTTGGGAGACTGAATCAAGACCTGAGATTGGGGCGAAGTTGGACGGACAACAGTGGATCTGGGTTGCGACGGTACTGGTCGTCGCGGCTGTGGTAGCCATTGTCATGGCCTTCGGACGCCGCGGATAGTCTCCGCTTGATCGCAAAACGCGTTGCCAGTCCGCCGCAAACGGCGAGCCAAGCTTTCGCATCACCGACTCGCCCTCAAAACAGGACGCACGGGGGTCAGGCTCGATCAGGAACAGATATCAACCGCTCTGCGCCCGGTTGAGCATCGCGGATTGGTTGGGGCCGCCTTTCAGGGCGCGACAGCTTCGCATACTTCCGCTTCGAGCGCCACAGCACCAGCAGATGGAAGGAACACATCAGCACGACTGTGATGCCAACGAAGACCACAAGGTCAATGAGAAAGCGGCCAAAATCCACGAGCAGCGATGCCTTTCGGTCCGGACAACCTCCTGATCGTAGCTTGAGATGGCCACACAAACGAAACGGCCTCAATACAGGGTGAACCTCAAGGAAACTCTAAGAAAAGATCAAGATTCAACTAAGAGTGTTCGACCGGGCGCCAAATGCTCCTGCAAAAATCTGATTTAGTGTTAATCCTGAACCCTACTCTGCGGCCGCTCCCGGGGACTTGCGCGCTGCCCGAAGCCAGGATTCTGCATGGTTCGCGGCTGTCTAGTGGATGGCTGGCAAGCAGAGTTTCGATGGTGCGGGTAACTCCACCGCAAGCGCGTAAGAGCGGGCCATCGTCGAGAAGCGCCGCCACCTGAGGATTGGGGGACACCCAAGTGGCGGCGCCCTCTAAAAACTATCGGCAGGTCGACGGTGCTCCCAGCCATTCAGCAGGATCTTTACGAAATCTTTACGGCTAGTGCCCAGCAGGCTTGCGGGCTGCGGTCAGGACAGGGGGGAGATTCAGCTTGCGGGGTGGTGGCGACCGGAGTCTTTTGCCGGGCACCCGGCCTACTTGTTCCGACGTCGTCGCGACCGTTCCAGGATAACCACAGCCAACAGCGCGGCGCCCATGACGAGGGGCATGCCAGCCGTGAGAAGCCGCACGAGGTTTGGGAAGAGGGCCGCGAGGAGCGCCATCGCCATCAAAATGAACAAAGCGAACCCGATAATGGCGACTCTAAGTTTCATCATCAGTGCCCTGTCCGCGCGGACCGCCCGCATTTGAAGAGGACTCATCGCGGGCATCGTCAAAGAAACGCCGGGCTCGCGGCAGCCACAGCGGGCCGATGAGGGCAATAGGAACAAGGAAGAGCAACCATCTCCATGACGGTGGCCAAGAAAAGCCAAAACCGCACACCACGACGGCGAAGCTCAAGTAATAGCGCATGTTTCGATCGCCGTGCTTGAGGGCCTGCACCAAGCTGGCACAGATCACGGAAAGCAGCAGCAGGACAAATCCAAAGAGCCACGGAACCCAGCCCCATGGCGGTCCCGACACCATCTGGAAGACGGCCCCGACGCCGAGGACGTCGATCACCGCTAAGGCAACCATGAACGCCCATACGGAGAAGACCACTTCGATTGGGGGCTTCCTTCCCTTGCTCCGGGATCTCATGACCAGAGCGTAAACCCTGGTCCTGGGCCCAAAACAGCCCATCCAGAAGACGAACCCCTTGTGGTCACGGCCCCAGAAGCAGGCTCAAAACAGCAGCAGGCCAGAAGCGAAACGCTTCTGGCCTGCTGAAACTTGTAGCGGTGGGGAGGCTCGATCTCCCGACCTCACGATTATGAGACGCCCGCTATTTGCATGCCACGTCAGTAGATTCGGCGCACGAACTATCCAAAAACCATCCATGCCGATTCGATTCCATCGGCCTCAGACGCTCGGCCACAGGTCTCAACCTGCGCTGAGCAGACGATCGACTGCTTGGGCTGAAGAATGGAGATCATCTTCGTAATAGTGGGCGTAGACGTCCATCGTAGTCACCGCCGACTTGTGGCCTGCGATTTGCTGCACGACCTTCACATTGGCATTCCCGCTGATTGCCAAGCTGACAGCGGTTCGTCGAAGATCGTGGAATATGATGGGAGGGAAACTCGAGTCGGCCGCTTGGCAGCGTTCTATGGCGGGATGAAACACCCTACGAACGAAGTTCGAGGCCCGGAGCTCCCTCCCGGACGGCGACGTGAAAACGAGCGCTCCGTCGGATGCGCCGCCAATATGAGTGGCAAGAACAGAAGCTACGGTCTCCGGGATTGGAACGGTTCGCGGCCTGCGGCCCTTGGTCGTTTCCCGGAGCTGTTGACGTCCATCTACAGTTACCAGCGTGGACTGAACCCTGACTTCAGACCGGCTCCCCAAGGTCAATGAGGATTTGCGAAGCCCGGCAATTTCCGACCATCGCAGACCCGTCGTGCCAGCGAACAAGATGAGCAACCCATAAGAGTCGTGAGACTTGCCATCATAGCGGCCGCCTCGGGCACACTCCGCTGCCAGCATTCGGAGCTGCCCGGCGGTCAAAGCGTTGCCTTCTCTGACCGGTTCCGGAGTGGGGATGTTGTTGACAGTAGGATTCCTGGCGATATTAGTTGCAATGTAGCCTCGGTCGACCGCGTGCTGCAGCATGCGCCCGAGTTGCCGATAAGAGCGACGGCGTGAGTCGTCGCTCTGGAAGGTGGTCAGCCACTCATTGACAACCGGAAGTGTGATCTGGGCCAACGGGCGATTCTCGAAATGAGGCTGAATGTGCGTCTTGTATATCCTGCGGTATCCGGCCACAGTCACAGGGGACGCCGGCCGAGCACCACCGGCACCCGAGGTCTCAATACGCTGAATCCACTCTTGATACAGGTCGTGGAATCTCATCTTCCCGCTCTTGCGGGTGTCTATCAGCGTGCCGCCCGCTTTGGCGGCCTCGACGCCCTGAAAGTGCTCTTTAGCCGCCCGCAGCGTACTGAATCGCTTGAATATGCGCTTTCCGTCAATCCGATAATCGACTTGAAGCAAACGGCGGCCTACATGGCTGTGAGCGAAAAGTTCCTGGCAAATCATCTGCACGACGGCCCCAAAAGAATGCGAGTGGGAGGCAAAGCGATCTACAAGCTTTCCACGTCGAGAACTACATGCGACAGATGGAGGTTCGGTAGTGAATCCATATCGCATTCAATGGATCAACCGCATCCGCTTTGACGACTCCTTGAGCGTCAATGCGAAGGCTGTCGCGGAGATTTTGGTCTCCGCTGGGGTCTGCGGACAGGTGGCTTTGACCAACTGGCAGCGCGTCAATCGCGCGCTGGGGAAGTCCTCCGGGGACCTGGCGGTTCGTCATCAAATCAAGGAGCTGCAGGCAGCCGGATATCTCGGCCGATACCAAGGCAACAAGTACAACCAAAGCCGAGGGTGGAGGCTGTACCTCCCTGAGGAGGAATCGAACTTACTTGAATTCATGGACCAAGCCGCGTGATCACCGGAACTGAGCCTCAGGACAGGCAATTCCCCACGTTCACCCTGGCCGAGTCACTGACCATGGCAAAGCCCACATGGCTCGTTGAGGGGCTGATCTCGACATCCATCACTTTGGTCAGTGGAAAGCCCAAGTCAGGCAAGAGTGCACTCGTCACCGCACTCATCACCTCGATCCTTGCGGGCGAGCAGTTCCTCGGCCGTGATGTGAGAAATGTGGAGCGCGTCATCGTGGTCGGCACGGATGCAGGCGCGCTGGATGAGTATCGCGACAGGCTCTTGGCGGCCGGGGTGACCGCAACCCTTGCGGGGGAACGCTACCGCTTTGTGCCCGCGGAACGCCTCGATCATCAATTCTGCCGAGACCTGAGCAAACATCTGCGCCCGGGGGCCAATGATCTCGTGATCTTCGACCATCTGTCCGACATGGCAGGCGACTTCAATTCCCAGGCTGACGTGGCCAACACGTTCGCGGCCATGCGGGCCGCGTCCGGAGACGCCGCCATCATCGTCCTCGCCCACTCAAGCACAGCCACCGGACCGAACGGGTTTTCCTCCAAGAAACCGCTTGGCTCCACGGTGATTGCTGCCAAGGCCCGGTGGCTACTTCATGTCGAAAGGCGAGGCGACAACCGCTGCATAGTCACGACCAGTGGCAATGGGGCGGCAGGCGAGGTCCTAAAGCTAGATGTCGGATCCCACGTCAGTGATTTCTCACTAACAGAGCTGATGTCCTCCGAAGCGAAGGAAAGAAAACGACGAGAAAGTAGCAAGAAAACGCTCAACGCTCGGGCCGAACAAGCCGCATGGTACGAGGAAAACTGCCAAGGGCTCTCCAACGCCGAAGCCAGCCGCAAGCTGGCTGCAAAGTTCGGGGGATCCTCGGGGACCTACCAAAATCGTCTTTCTCCCCAAGGCTCGCTGCGGAAGCTTCTCGAGTCACGGTCTCACGGCCTCACGGCCTCACCCCCTATTACGTGAATGCTGACGCATCCACTCAACCCCACTAGTTCGTATCGAACTCTTACCTATGCATAAGGGTTCTGTAGCTCCAGCGGAAGAACCCTGGCCTGGCCTCCGCCCTCAGGGCTGCGGCCAATCCGCGAAGGCCTCAGCCGTCGCGGGCCTTCGCCGGAGCTTCGGCCCGCCAGCGGACCGCCTGCTTCTGCCTGACCTTTGGCAAAGGAATGCTCACTTAATGCCTAAGCCTGGGCTTCTGGCCCAGGCATTCAGAACCAACTCAACCGGTTCCGCCCGGAACCACCATCAAGGAATCACCATGGTCAACTTCTTACCAACTCCCAACAACCACAATGGCGTCAAACCAACGTGCGCCAACGCGATCCAGAGGGAGTCCTTTGGACTCCTCCCCCCGGCCAGTCCCGTGACAGCCTGTGGTTCCCGCAGGCGTAAGAGCCAAGGAAGGCCCGAGACTATTTGGCAGGCCCGTCTCTGGGACGCAACCAAGCGTCACTACATTTCGCTTGGTCTTTGCCCGCTCTGCGCCTCCCAAGCGGCCTGGGGTCACCAGCAAGGATTCACTAGGGTGAATCCGCCGTGCTTGGCATGCTTGCCTGTGGTTCTCACTTTTCCTGTCAATGAGCCCGGCGAGTGGCGCTCAAACTCGCCTCGACGAGGGGCTCCCTTCTCGGCAGCGTTGACTGCCCTTCGGTCCTGAGCGAGGCACCTTGCGGACGCCGTCGGGCGGAACATCCGCATTAACGTTCGCCCGTCGGGAGAACCGACCTCCGTTGGCCCGAACAATCCGCAAAACAGACACTCCAAAGGCTCTGAAGCCGATCTGCTGGCAACGCCAACCAGCACCGGAGCGGTGACGTCCAACGAACCCAGAGTGTCGCCAAAACCAGGCACGCTGGCAGTAAATGCGGTTTCCCTTTGGTACCTCCCAATCGATGGCACCTCACAGCGGTGCGGAGGCGTGTCGAGTCGTTCTCGCGGTTCGGGCCGTCGCCACACGGGGCACCCCTCTCTAAAGGGGGTGCCCCGGTGGCTTGTTGCCGCCAACATGATTGCGAGGAGGATTGTTAACGGACCAGACAGCCAGATTCACGGGGTCAAGTCCCGTGGAGTGGTGTAACGGTTGATCCTTCGCTTAGGCGCTGAGGGC
>NZ_JARVRG010000029.1:0-113403 GCF_030209795.1 Arthrobacter sp. efr-133-R2A-63
CCCTCATCCTTGTCGCTGCGTTCGGCGCCTGGAAGTACATGAACAACCTCACCAGTGCCAAGGGTGACGTCGCAGGCTCCATCGCCGCACTCAAGGAACCGCACCTGTGGGTCATGGCTTTCCTGTACATCGGCACCTTCGGCTCGTTCATCGGCTTCTCCGGAGTCTTCCCCAAGCTCATCAAGGACTACTTTCCGGCCTTTTCGTCCATGCACCTCGGCGCGGTTGTCCTCTCGCTCGCCTTCCTTGGTCCGCTGGTCGGCTCCCTTGCCCGTCCCTACGGCGGACGCATGGCGGACCGCATGGGCGGAGCCCGCATGACCGTCACGGCGTTCGCGGCGATGGCGGTCATCACGTTGACCATGATCTGGACCCTTCCCCTCAAGAACTTCTGGCTCTTCCTGGTCCTGTTCCTGTTCCTCTTCACCGCAAGCGGCTTTGGAAACGGCGCCACCTACCGCATGATCCCGGTCATCTTTGCCACGTCCAGCCGGGCAGCGCTCTCCGGTGCAAAGCCCGCCGAAACGGCCCGGCTCGCGGCTTCCTCCCTCGGCCTGATCTCGGCGATCGGCGCTTACGGCGGATTCGTCATCCCCCAGGTGCTCAACGCATCCAGCGCTTCCGGCTCCTACACCCCGGCGTTCTATGGCTTCGTCGGCGCCTACGTGCTGATGCTCATCGTCTGTTGGGCCTGCTACCTCCGGAAGGCCAACCGCAACGCGATGGGACACATCTAACATGCCCAATGGCGCCAACACCCACTGCCCGTATTGTGCGCTGCAGTGCGCCATGACCCTGACCCCGGCGGCGCCCACAGCGCAGCCGGGGTCAGGGGTTGCGCAGCCGGGGTCAGACCCCGCTCCCGCGGCAAAGGCGCTTCCGCTCCTGGAAGTAGCCGGCCGCGACTTCCCCACCAACCGGGGCGGGCTGTGCCGCAAGGGCTGGACATCGCCGTCGTTGTTGAACCACAGCGGACGCGTCACGGAACCCATGCTCAAAGGGTCCGACGGCGTCCACCGGCCGGTTACGTGGGGCCAGGCACTCATGCTGGTCACCGGAGCCGTCAAGCAGACCCGCGAACAGTACGGTCCCGACGCCGTCGGCGTGTTCGGTGGCGGCGGACTCACCAATGAGAAGGCCTACCAATTGGGCAAGTTCGCCCGCCTGGCGCTCGGAACCTCGCGCATCGACTACAACGGGCGCTTTTGCATGTCTTCCGCCGCGGCAGCCGGAAACCGCGCGTTCGGCGTGGACCGCGGCCTCCCGTTTCCCGTCGAGGACCTTGATTCGGCAAGCGTCATCTTCCTCCTCGGCTCCAATGTTGCCGAGACCATGCCGCCGTTCGTCCAGCACCTGCAGGGCGCGCGGGATTCCGGCGGGCTGATCGTGGCCGATCCCCGCCGTTCCGCGACCGCCGCATTCACCGGCGACGGCGGCGGCATCCACTTGCAGCCGACCCCCGGAACGGACCTCGCCCTGCTGTTGGGTATCTCCCACGTGGTGGTCCTCGAAGGCCTCGCCGACACCGACTACCTCCAGGACCGCACCACGGGTTACCCCGCGATCGTTCGCAGCCTCGCCGGCTTCTGGCCGGAGCGCGTCCAGTCGATAACCGGCGTGCCCGCCACGCTTATCCGGGACACCGCCCGCCGACTTGCCGACGGCGCCCGGCGCGGCGGCAGCTACATCCTGACCGGCCGCGGCGTCGAGCAGCACGTCGACGGCACGGACACCGCGACGGCAGCGATCAACCTCAGCCTCCTCCTCGGCCTGCCGGGATCCGCCCGCAGCGGCTACGGCACCCTGACGGGCCAAGGCAACGGCCAGGGCGGCCGCGAGCACGGCCAAAAGGCCGACCAGCTCCCTGGCTACCGCAAGATCACCGATCCCGTCGCCCGCGCCCACGTCGCCAAAGTGTGGGGCGTCGACGAATCCCTCATCCCCGGCCCCGGACTTCCGGCCGTGGAGCTCTTGAATTCTTTAGGACAGCCCGACGGTATCCGTTGCCTTTTCGTGCACGGCGCCAATGTGGCAGTGTCAGCCCCCGACGCCGGTGCCGTGATCGAGGGCCTGCGCAGCCTGGATTTCCTTGTCGTCTGCGATTTCTTCATGTCCGAGACGGCGCTGGAAGCCGACCTGGTCCTCCCGGTGACCCAGTGGGCCGAGGAAGAAGGCACCCTGACCAACCTCGAGGGCCGCGTGCTCCGCCGTCGAAAGGCACTCAGCCCTCCCCCGGGCGTCCGCAGCGAATTGTGGCTCATGGCCCGGCTCGCCGAATCGCTCGACGCACCGTCCACGTTCAGCGACGATCCCGAGACCGTCTTCGAGGAGCTCCGGCTTGCCTCGGCGGGCGGCCTGGCCGACTACTCCGGAATCGACTACGCCATGCTGGACCGCGGGGAAGCCGCCTACTGGCCTTATCCCACCGGCAGTTCGGGAACGCCGCGGCTCTTCCTCGACGGTTTCGCGCACGCCGGCGGACGCGCGGTGATGGTCCCGGTGGCGCCGCAGAAGCGGTCCCGGCACTCCGCCGTCGTCGGCTCTGATCCTGATCCGCTGACGCTCGTCACCGGGCGGCTGCTGGAACACTACCAATCGGGCGCCCAGACCCGCCGCGTGGCCGAACTTGCGGCGGCGCAGCCGGAACCGCTGTTGCAGATCCACCCCGCGACGGCGGCTGTCAGGAAAATCTCCGACGGGGACTTCGTCCGGGTCTCCAACGAGCGCGGAGAGGTCGTGTGCCGGGTGGAGCTCAGCAACAGCATCCGGACGGACACCGTCTTCCTCCCCTTCCATTTCCCCGGACCGGGCAGCGCCAACCTGCTCACCGAAGCGGTCAGCGATCCTATTTCCGGCATGCCGGAGTTCAAGACCAGCACGGTCTGGGTCCGTAAGGCGGCACTGCCAATTCAAGTCAAGGAGGCGTCGTGAGCGAGCGAATTGTGGTGGTGGGATTCGGGCCGGTCGCGGCCCGGCTGGTGGACGAGTTGGTGCCTGCCGTGCGGAGCGGCCTTGTCCGGTTGCTCGTCGTCGGACAGGAAGCCGAAGCCGCGTACAACCGCGTCATGGTGGCGGAACTCGGCGTGGGGCGGACCACCGCGGAGGCACTCGCGATGGCGGACGCTGCCGCTTTGGCGGCCGACGGCGTCGAGGTCCGGCTGGGCGTCACGGTCAAACGCATCGACCGCGCCCGCCAGCAGGTGGTCCTATCGGATGGGACCACGCCCGGTTACGACCGCCTGGTGTTCGCCACAGGCTCGCGGCCCGTCATTCCGAACCTTACGGGTATCAACCCCGATCCTTCGCACCCTGTACTCCCTTCAGGGGTGACGGCCCTCCGCGATCTCCGAGATGCCGCGCAATTGCGCGACGCCGTGACTGCCGGCAAGCGCGTGATCGTCCTCGGCGGCGGTGTACTCGGCCTCGAAACTGCCTTGGCTGCGGCCGAAGAAGGCGCCCTCACCACAGTGGTTCACAACGGCGCCTTCCCGCTGGGCCGCAATATCGACCGCGGAGGCGGGGCTGTCCTCGCGGCGAGCTTGCGCAACAGCGGGATCACCATGGTGGGCAACGCCCGTTCCACGGCGGTGGAACACAACGGCCCGCACGGAATGTTTTCTGCCCTGGTACTCAACGATGGATCGAGGATCGAAGGCGACCTGCTGGTTCTGTCCTGCGGCGTGCGTCCGCGGATCGAACTGGCCGAAGGTTGTGGGTTGCCTGCGGCCACCGGGATCCTAGTGGATCACCACTTGCGGACCTATCACGAGCCGCACATGTTCGCGATCGGCGACTGCGCCGAAGTCCGCTGCGCCGATGCCGAGTGCGCCGAATGCCGCACGGCCTTGGGTCCTTCCGGGCTGGTGGGTCCGGGCTGGCGGCAGGCCGAGTGGCTTGCCGAGTATCTGATCCTCCTTGCAGAGGGCGGCCAGGGCGCTGCGGACACCCTGGCACCGCTCCCGCAGGAGAAGCCCGGCGTCGTGGTGTTGAAGGCGCGCGGCATCAACCTGGCGGTCGCCGGGGACAACAGCGCCGAGCCCTGGGACGACGAGTTATTGTCCGCCGGCGTCTCCGAGGGGATGCCCCAGCGCCAGGTCGCCCAGTGGGCCGATCCCGAACACGGCCGCTACGTCAAAATGACCACGCGGGGCGGCGCGCTCGAAGGACTCGTGACGGTAGGCATGCCGCGCACGGCCGCGGAGCTCGTGATGCTGTTCGAACGCGGCTCCGAACTGCCCGCAGACCGTTCGCTCCTGCTTCGCCTGGACGGTCCGGAGCAGCTGGGTTCCTCTGCTTCGAATGATGATCCGCAGCGCACAGTTTGCCGCTGCGCGGGCGTCAGCGGTGCGAGCATCGAGGAAGCCGTGCTGGATGGCTGCTCTTCCGTGCCGGAGGTTTCCAAAGCGACCCGCGCGGGGACCGGGTGCGGCGGGTGCCATGGGGACATCAAGGGGATTATTGAAAAGCACTTTCAGGGGGTTGCGGCGTAGGGGCTCGATCTTGGGCTCGGCGTTGTTGCGGTTGCCGATAGCTGCCCGTGCATCTCCTAGCCTGACAGTTTCCATCACACGGACACACGTGGTCACAGCTGAAAGTAGCGGTTCTTGCGTGGTCTTTGCCGTGGGTCGATGTGGGGTGGCGGGATGAACCAAGGCAAGCCGGTTCGGACTTGGATGAGTGGATCAGATGGTGGTGGTGGCTGCACAGCAAGCTGCAAATAGTCCAGCGTGCGGGAGAGTTCCTCCACACGGGAAGCAAACGCGGCGGAACCCTGCAGCCCCAGCGGCCCGACGTCGTCCTCCGTCGTCCGTGCCAGCGAGCGCAACGCCGCGAGTGCGCCCACAAGAACCCGCCGCGGATCACCGCGGCCGCCGTCGTGACCGCCACCGCGGCCGCCGTCGCGATCCTCGGGCGGATCCAGCAGGGCGAGCCGGCGCGGCCCCGGCATTTGACCCGGCGCTTGGGCAGCCGCCGTCACCCTCCGAGGACCGCGCACCTTACGGAACACGACGAACCCGCCGCCGGGCGCAGCGGCCTGGCGGGTAGTGGGATGTTCGATCCACCGCGAGTACGGAGCAGTTTGGATGGCGCATCTGGTTTCACGCGACGCAAAATGCCCCACGACACGCGAATACGCGCGTCGCGGGGCATTTAATGTGTCACAGATCCGAATGCGAGTCGAGAGCCATGCCCTACATATGCACGTGCAACCGTCGCGCAGCTTCCGAGATGGACCCGGTCAGCGAGGGGTACACGGTAAAGGTGCTTGCGACGTCGTCGACATGCAGTTTCTGCTTCACTGCGACGGCGATCGGGAAGATCAACTCGGAGGCGTTCGGTCCAACGACGACGCCGCCGATCACGGTGCCCGAACCCTTGCGCGCGATGATCTTGACGAAGCCGTCCTTGGAATTGCGCATCTTGGCGCGGGCGTTGCTCAGCAAGGAGAGCATGACCACGTCACCCTGGTATTTGCCGGATTCGAGGTCGGCCTCGGAGACGCCCACGGAGGCGATTTCCGGTGAAGTGAAGATGTTTGACGCCACCTGGCGGAGCTTGATCGGCATGACAGCGTCGCCCAGGAAGTGCGCAACCGCGATGCGGCCTTGCATGGCAGCGACCGAGGCGAGGGCCAGGATCCCGGTGCAGTCGCCCGCCGCGTAGATGTTCGGCGCCGTGGTGCGGGACACGCCGTCGACCTTGATGTGGCCGGACTCCGTGACAGCCACGCCGGCTTCTTCCAAGCCCATTCCGTCAGTGTTCGGGATGGAGCCAACACACACGAGGCAGTGGCTGCCCGAGACGGTGCTGCCATCGCCGAGCGTCACCTTCACGCCGGCGTCGGTCCTCTCAACCGCCTCCGCGCGCGAGCGGGACAGAACGCGCACGCCGCGTCGCTTGAAGACACCCTCAAGGACCTGGGCCGCGTCGGTGTCCGAGCCGGGAAGCACCTGGTCGCGGCTCGAAATCAGGGTGACGTTCGAGCCAAGGCCGTTGTAGGCGGAAGCGAACTCTGCGCCGGTGACGCCGGAACCGACGACGATCAGGTCTTCCGGAAGTTCCTCGAGGTTGTAGATCTGAGCCCAGTTCAGGATGCGCTCACCGTCGGGCTTTGCCGTGGGCAGCTCGCGCGGGTGGGCGCCGACAGCGAGAAGAATGGCGTCGGCGGTGATCGTCTTGACGCCGTCCGAGGTGATGACCTCGATGGTGTGGTTGTCGAGGAGCTTGCCGGAGCCCATCAGGATTTCCACGCCCAGGTTTTCGAGGCCCACCCGGATGTCGTCGGACTGCTCCCGCGCGAGGTGCAGCACGCGGTCATTGATGTGTGCGAGGTCCGCGCGCATGCGCGGCGCTACATCGCCGCCGTCGACGGCGAACTTGACTCCCAGCTCCCCCGCCTCGCCGACGCGGGTCATGAGATCCGCCGTCGCGATCAGGGTTTTGGAAGGTACGACGTCGGTGAGGACGGCTGAGCCGCCGAGCCCGGCGCGCTCGATGAGGGTTACCCGCGCGCCCAGGTGCGCTGCGACCATGGCCGCTTCATATCCGCCTGGACCTCCGCCCAGGATCGCGATTCGTGGTGAGCTGAAGTCAGGATGCATGGTCACAATGTTCAATTCTCACTTAATGCCGGCGGACCTGCCACTAAGCCCCGCCTGAGGACGCCCGCCGAGGCCGTTTACCTGCCCGACTGCGCCCTGTTCAACAGCGCGCGCGGCAATGTAGTTTGTACCAGTGAGTAACACAGAGCTGATGAAGACAGACCCATTCGAGGCCGCCAAATCTGCGGCCGACTACATCGCGGCGGAGACCGGCGTCGAATCGCACGACGTCGCGCTCGTCCTCGGCTCAGGCTGGGGCGCGGCTGCGGACCTCATAGGCGAAACGACGGCGACCCTCACGGCGTCGGAGGTTCCCGGCTTCCATGCTCCTGCCGTTGAGGGGCATGTGGGCACCATCCGCTCGGTCCTGACGAAGCAGGGCAAGCGGGCCCTCGTCCTGGGCGCGCGCACCCACTACTACGAAGGCAAAGGCGTCCGCGCAGTGGTCCACGGCGTGCGCACGGCCGCGGCGGCCGGATGCAAGACCTTGGTGGTAACCAACGGTTGCGGCGGATTGAACGAGGCCTGGACCCCCGGAACTCCCGTGCTCATCAGTGACCACATCAACCTGACGGCGGCTTCGCCCCTTGAAGGCGCCACGTTCGTCGACCTCACGGACCTGTACTCCTCGCGCATCCGTGGCCTGGCCCGCGAAGTGGATCCGACGCTTGATGAAGGCGTCTACGCCCAGTTCACAGGCCCGCACTACGAAACTCCGGCCGAGGTCCAGTACGCCAAGCGAATCGGCGCGGACCTGGTGGGCATGTCCACTGCTTTGGAAGCGATCGCCGGCCGGCATGCAGGCATGGAGGTCTTCGGCATCTCGTTGGTGACAAACCTCGCCGCAGGCATCAGCCCGGTACCGCTGAGCCACCAGGAAGTCATCGAGGCGGGCCAGACGGCGGGTGCACGCATTTCGCGCCTCCTGGCGGACATCATCGCCAAACTTTGATCGAGTGCCGGGGGGGTCAAAGCTCCCCGGCGCTTCGGGCCCGGGCGGCACCGTAGAATTTGAGTGATTCTCCGCCACTGCCACCGAATCGGAAAGGACCGCCGATCATGACATCCGCGCCTTTCCGGCTATTACGAACAACCCTGATCGGCGCAATCATCCTGGGCTTGGCCGCGGGTGGTCACCTTGCCGGCGGCGGAAACCTTCCGGCGCCAGCCATTTTGACGGCGCTCTGTGCTTTGACGATCCTCCCTGTCGCCATCCTGACGCGCGCCCGGCTGTCGTTTCCGGCCCTCGCAGGACTACTAGGGGCCGGGCAGCTCTGTCTTCACTGGGCGTTCGGCGCCTTGTCCGGGACCTCCACCGCGGCCCAATTACCGTCCGGGCATGCTGGACATGTCCCTTGGTCGCCGGCACCCGACGCCGTAGGCGTCATCGCCTCGAGCCACGCCGCGGCAAGCGACTGGCAGATGCTCGCGGCGCACACCCTGGCAACCGCGGGCACTGCGCTGGTGCTTGCACGCGGCGAACAAGCGCTGTGGGCCTTGGCATCGTGGCTGCGACCGTTGGTCCACCTGCCGGCTCCAACAGCGATTCAGCCGCTCCGCGCCCCAGCCCCCTGCACGCCTCCGGCTGTGCGTCCTCGCGGCCTTGCCGGACTGCGGCTTCCCTCGCGGCGCGGTCCACCCACCCTGGTGCCCGCCGCCTAAGACCCGTCATCACACACGGAAAGGGTCCTGGCGGCGACTCGCTGCCTTCACCGGTCCGGACCCACGTCCGCCCGGCCACCCACCGCTTTTCATTTGTGAAAGGGCACCTTGCCATGAAATCCTCACGCCGCCGTACCCTCAAAACCGCCTCCGCTGCCATGATGGCCGCGGGGCTGCTCGCCTTCGGCGTCTCAGCCGCCTCAGCACACGTCAACGTCAATCCCGACGACCCCGCAGCTGGTGGCTACACCCACCTGACCTTCAACGTCCCCAACGAGTCCGCGACAGCCAAGACCAACAAGCTCGAAGTCGCCCTCCCCACCGATACACCCTTCAACTCGGTGTCCGTGAAACCCGTTGAGGGCTGGACGGCCCAGCTCGTCACCACCACCCTGCCCAAGCCCATCACGGTTGCCGGAGCAACAGTGACCAAGGCGATCAGTTCAGTGGTGTGGACTGCGGACGCCGCCCACCAGATCGGGCAGAACGAATACCAGGCGTTCTCGATCTCCGTGGGGGTCCTGCCCGACGCCGGCACCACTGTGTCGCTGCCGGCGACCCAGACGTACACCGACGGCTCAGTAGTGAAATGGGACGAGAAGACCGTTGCGGGACAGCCCGAACCGGAACACCCGGCTCCTTCGTTCGTGACCACAGCTAGTGACGATGCCGCGGCTTCCACGTCCACACCGTCCGCGACACCTGCTCCGTCAGCTGCGGCGTCGACGAGCGACGCCGGATCCACGGCCGGCTGGTTCGGCCTCGCGGCCGGCCTCATCGGCCTGGCCGCCGGCGTCACAGCCCTGGTGCGGACCCGCTCGACCCAAGCTGCCAAATAGCGCCACCACGAACAGCGGAACCGCCCCCGGCATCCCAACTGACTCGCAGTACTTGTCGTTAAAACGCCCCATAACGACAACAAATGCGAGTCAGTTGGGGTGGGGGCGACCGGACTGTGACGGCTGCCATAGCTCGTGACCTCGGCATTCAATCTCTTTGACGATAGCTTTGTTCCTATGACATCGAGCGATGCCGAATTTGAAAAGCTGATATCCGACGCCGGCGAGTGGGCTGCCCAGGACCCGGACCCGATCACTGCGGCAGCACTGGCCGAACTGACCGGACTCGCCTCCAGCGGCGTCGCTGCTGCCCGTCAACAGCTTGAAGACAGCTTCAGTGGAACCCTGCAGTTCGGTACCGCGGGACTCCGGGCAGCCCTCGGCCCAGGTCCCAACAGGATGAACCGCGTGGTGGTGCGGCGGGCAGCGGCAGGTTTGGCGGCCTTCCTCCAGGACGCCGTTGAGGCGGCTTCCCCCGGAACGCGGCCGCGCGCCGTCGTCGGCTATGACGCGAGGCACAACTCGGATGTCTTCGCCCTGGAAACGGCGGCAATCTTCACGGCCGCGGGAATCGACACCTTCCTGATGCCTTCGGCGCTTCCTACCCCGCTGCTGGCGTACGCGGTCCGTTCCCTTGATTGCGACGGCGGGGTCATGGTCACAGCGAGCCATAACCCCCCGCAGGACAACGGATACAAGGTGTACCTGGGCGGCCGGGCTGTTGAGGAAAGCGGCCAGGGGTCCCAGATCGTGGCGCCCTACGATTCGCAGATAGCCGCAAGCATCGAAGCCGTGGGCTCTTTGGATTCCATTGAACTGGCTGAATCCGGCTGGACCGTGCTCCCCGGCTCCATCACCGGCGAGTACGAGGCCGCAATGGCCGGCCTGGCCGACGTCGAAAACTTTCCGGCCCGCGAGCTGAAGATCGTCCTGACCCCCATGCATGGCGTGGGCGGCGAGACTGCGGTGTCGGTACTCAATGCCGCGGGCTTCACGGACGTCTCACTCGTGGAAGAGCAAGCAGCCCCGGACCCGGATTTCCCCACGGTCAGCTTCCCCAACCCGGAAGAACCCGGCGCGCTGGACCTGGCTTTGGCGGCAGCGGCGCGCTTGGATGCCGATATCGTGCTGGCCAACGACCCCGACGCCGACCGTGCGGCCGTGGCGGCGAAGGACCCGGACACGGGTGCTTGGCGGATGTTGCGCGGCGACGAAGTAGGAGCCCTGCTTGGGGCACATGTCGTGGCCCGGCACGCCGCGGACGTCCGGCAAAGCGACTCAAGCCGGGGTGTATTTGCCAATTCGATCGTCTCGTCCCGGCTGCTCTCCCGCATCGCTGCTGCGGCTGGCTTCGCGCATGAGGAGACCCTGACAGGATTCAAGTGGATTTCCCGAGTGCCCGGGCTGGTTTACGGCTACGAAGAGGCCCTGGGCTACTGCGTGGCACCCGAACTCGTCAGGGACAAGGATGGCATTTCGGCCTCCTTGCTCATCGCCGAACTGGCTGCGGCGGCCAAGGCCGAAGGAAAGACGATCTTCAACACCTTGGACGAGATCTACCTGGTGCACGGCCTGCATGCGAGTGACCAACTCAGCATCCGGGTGGCGGACCTTGGATTGCTGGACGCCATGATGAACCGGCTCCGGGCCGATCCCCCGGAATCCTTCGGCGGATCCGCCATCGAGACCTTTGTGGACTTGGCCGAGGGAAGCGAGCAGTTGCCGCCGACGGACGGCCTCCTCTACCTGACCAAGGACCTAAGCCGCGTCATCATCCGGCCCAGCGGCACCGAGCCGAAGCTCAAGTGCTACCTGGAGGTCATCAAGCCGGTCGGCTCGGCGGCGGAACTCGCGGAAACCCGGCAGGCAGCGCGAACCACTTTGGATCACATCCTCGCGGACGTCCGCGAGGCGCTCGGGCTCTAGTTAGACTTCGACCTCGATGAAACCGTCAACCATGCGGGTCTTGAATGCCGGAAGCCGGAGCCCGGGGTTGGAATAGCACTCACCGGTCTGCAGGTCGTAGACCTCCTTGTGCAACGGCGAGGCGATGGTGGGGCGTGATCCCCGGGAACCGGTAATGCCGCGGGCCATGACGTTGGCCAAAGTTGCAGGGTCCTGCTGGGCAACCGCGTAGACATTTTCGGCGTCGACACGGAAGAGCGCCACCTGCACGCCGTCGATCAACGCTGCCTCGCCCCAAGCCGGCTCCAGCTCATCCAACGGGCATATCCGGTGCCAGCCCGACGCCGTCGACGCGCTCGTCAGTTGTTCTTCCCGTTCCAGAATGACGGTCATGTCAACCCTTTCCACTATGCCTGCGTCGGGACAAATGCTGCCCTTCCTTTCAGGCCCTGGCCGCGCAGCAGCCATACCTTCAAGGTAGGCGGGCAGTGTTTCACTCGATCGCAGTCAATGTGTCCGGTGCGTAAAAGAGACCTCACGCGACCCGACATCCAATCGTGACCCAGAAGTTAAGACCACGAAACAAAAGGGAAACTGAGGAGAAACTGCCCGTCCGTAGTCTGAAACGACAAGTTGCGGAGCACGTTCTGCGGCGTATGCGAAAGGCCACCAGTGACCGGACACACCTCCACCCCAGAAAACCTGCGCCGTATTGTCGTGGCGGGCGGGGGCCCTGCGGCCCACCGTTTCGCCGATGCCATGCATACCCGCGGTCTTGAGGGCTGGCACGTCACGGTCCTGGCCGAGGAAGATCACGTTCCGTATGACCGGGTCACCTTGAGCAAGGCACTGACCGACGTGGACTACGACCTCAGCCTGGGGGACATGTCCATGTGGGAGCACGAGGCCCTGGACCTGCGCACGGGCGAACGGGTGGTCAAGATCAATCCCGAGGCCAAGTCCGTGGAAACCGCGGCCGGCAATACGTACGGCTTCGACCACCTGGTGGTGGCCACCGGCTCGGACGCGGCACGGCTCCCCTTCCCCGGCGGTGAGCTCGCCCATGTCTACCGCACCCTCGACGACGTGTGGGCCATCAACAATGCCATCGCCGAACTCAGGGAGACGCTCGGGCGGACCGTCAGGACCGTCACCATCGGCGGCGGCCTCCTCGGCTTGGAAGCAGCAGCCGGCACCATGGAGCTGGGCGCTCAAGCCACTGTCATCAACGGTTCGCGCTGGCTTATGAACGCCCAGCTGGATGAGGGCGCCGGCCAGGCATTGGGCCGGCTGGTCGCTGCCAAGGGACTCGAAGTGCTGACGGGAACCTACCCCGCCGAAGTATTGTCCGACGACGACGGCCGGGTCACCGGAGTCCTCATGAAGGACGGCCGCATCATCCCCGCGGACATGGTCATCGCGTCCATCGGCATCCGCCCCCGCGATGAACTGTTTCGCGCCGAGGACAATGCGGACGGCGCAGAACAGCTGTTCGAACTCGGCAAGAAAGGTGGCGTGGTCATCAACGACCATTGCGCCACGCCGGTCCCCGGTGTTTGGGCCATCGGTGAGGTGGCGAACTTCGAGGGCATGTGCCTGGGACTCGTGGCGCCGGCGAACACCATGGCCGAGATCGTGGCCGACCGGCTGCACGGCGGGCAGGCGACCTTCCCCGGCTTTGACACCGCCACCAAGCTCAAGCTCTCCGGCGTGGACGTTGCCAGCTTCGGCGACGCCTTCGCCACCACCGAGCACTCCCTGGAAATCGTCTATGCCGACCCGGCCCGGGGCGTCTACCAGAAAATCGTCACCACCGACGACGCCAAGACCCTCCTGGGCGGCATCTTCGTCGGCGACGCCACCCCCTACATGAGCCTGCGCCCCTTGCTCGGCCGCGAACTTCCCGCCGAGCCCGGCGCCTACCTCAGCGCCGCGGGCGGCGGCGACGCGCCCGACACCGAACTGCCGGACGACGCGATCCTGTGCTCCTGCAACAACGTGGCCGCAGGCAGCGTCCGCGACGCCATCAACGGTTGCGGCTCCTGCGACGGAAACGCCCCCGTCCAGGAACTCGGTGAGCTGAAGACCTGTACGCGGGCCGGGACGCAGTGCGGCTCCTGCGTCCCGATGCTCAAGAAACTCCTCGAAGGGGAACTGAAGAAATCCGGCATCGAAGTCTCCAAGGCCCTGTGCGAGCACTTCAGCCTCTCCCGCCAGGAGCTCTTTGACGCCATCCGGGTCCTGGAACTGACCTCCTTCGAAGACATCCTGGCCAAGTACGGCACCGGCGCGGGCTGTGACATCTGCAAGCCCACCATCGCCTCGATTCTCGCCTCGCAGAACAGCGAATACGTCTTGGGCGCCGGGCGCGGCACCCTCCAGGACACCAACGACCGCGCCCTGGCCAACATGCAAAAGGACGGCACCTACTCCGTGGTCCCCCGCATCGCCGGCGGCGAAATCACGCCGAAGGGCCTCGGGGTCATTGCCGCCGTCGCCGAGAAGTACGGGCTCTACACGAAGATCACAGGCGGGCAGCGGATCGACATGTTCGGGGCCCGCCTCGAACAGCTCCCGGAGATCTGGAAGGAACTCGTCGACGCCGGATTCGAGTCCGGCCAGGCCTACGGCAAGAGCCTGCGTACCGTGAAATCCTGCGTCGGCTCCACCTGGTGCCGCTTCGGCGTTCAGGACTCGGTCGCCATGGCCATCAATTTGGAACTGCGCTACCGTGGACTGCGCAGCCCGCACAAGCTCAAAATGGGCGTCTCCGGCTGCGCCCGCGAGTGCGCCGAAGCCCGAGGCAAGGATGTCGGCGTCATCGCCACCGACAAAGGCTGGAACCTGTACGTCGGCGGCAACGGCGGCTTCCTGCCCGCCCATGCCCAACTCCTCGCCCAGGACCTGGACGACGACACGCTGATCACATACATCGACCGTTACCTCATGTACTACATCCGCACCGCCGACCGCCTGCAGCGCACCGCCCGCTGGCAGGAAGAACTCGACGGCGGCCTCAAGCACATCGAAGACGTCATCATCCACGACTCCCTCGGCATCGCCAACGAGCTCGAGGCCGCCATGGCCCGGCACGTAGAGAACTACCAGGACGAATGGGCCGAAACCCTCAAGGATCCCGAACGCCTGCGCCGCTTCCGTTCCTTCGTCAACGCCCCCGACCAGAAGGACGAGGCCATTGCGTTCGTCCCCGAACGCGGCCAGATCCGCCCCGCCACCAACGAGGAAAAGGGCGGCGTCCTCATCGCCAGCACCATCCCCGTCCGCGGCCAGGACTAAGGAGCACCAAGCCATGCAGCTCACCCTCGACCTCACAGGCCGCGACGTTCTGGTCACCGGCTCGGCCCACGCCGCACGCCAAGCAGTCCGGCGCTTCGAAGCCGCCGGCGCCGTCGTCCATCGGCTCAGCACCCCCGACGGCGCCGACGCTGACGGCCCGCTGCCCGAGCGCCCCTTCCTGGTCGCGGCAGTCGACGACGGCCAGCCCGGATGGGAACCCCTGCTCGAACGCTGCCGCCAAGCGGGGATTCCCGTCGCCAGCGAACCTCCCGCAGGCGGGTCAGGCCACGTCACCTTGGTCGGCGGCGGACCCGGCGCCCTTGACCTGCTCACCATGGGCGGGGTCAACGCCCTGCGGGACGCCGACGTCGTCTTCTACGACCGGCTTGCCCCCTACGCGGAACTGGCGCAACTCACGTCCGCGGAGATGGTGGACGTCGGCAAGCGCCCGGGGCACCACAAGGTCGCCCAATGCGACATCGAAAAGCTCATGGTGGACGCCGCATTGAGCGGCAAGAACGTGGTCCGGCTCAAAGGCGGTGACCCCTACGTGTTCGGCCGCGGCGGCGAAGAAGTCAGCGCCTGCGTGCAGGCGGGCGTCCCCGTCCGCGTCATCTCCGGCGTCACGAGCGCCATCTCGGTCCCCGCGGCCGCAGGCATTCCCGTCACGCACCGCGAGGTCAGCCACATGTTCACGGTGGTCTCCGGCCACGCACCCCTGACCGAAAAAGAGCACACGCACCTCGCCGGGCTTGGCGGGACCATCGTGGTCCTGATGGGCATCGGGACCCTCCCCCAACTCGCCGCCGGGCTAAGGCGGGCCGGGATGGACCCCGCAATGCCCATGGCCGTCGTCGAACGCGGCTACCGCCCCGGACAACGCACCACGATCGCCGAACTCGGTACCATCGAAACCGCGGCCGCCGGCTGTACCAACCCGGCCGTCCTGGTCATCGGCGAGGTGGTCCGGGTGGCCGAAGCCAACCGCAGCCACGCCGAAGCCACGGCAGACCTGGACCGCCTCGCAGCTTCCCTCCTCGAAGCCTGAAAGAATACACATGACTACGTTGAATGCCCTTGATTCCCTCGATGCTGGCTCGCCGTTGGCCACCCAGGCATTAAACGACGACGCGCCCTTGGACGGTTTCCGCATCGGAGTGACTTCACACCGGCGTTCACGCGACTTGATCGAGGCGCTCGAACGGCGTGGCGCTTCGGTGCTGCACGCCCCGGCGCTGAAGATCGCCCCGGTCCAGGAAGACGTGACGCTCATCGAGGACACGAAAACGATCATCGCCGCCAAGCCCGATATCTGCATCGCAACCACCGCCTACGGCATGCGGCGCTGGTGCGAGGCCGCGGACTCCTTCGGCATCGGCGAGCAACTCCTCGACGTCCTGGCCGCCTGCCGCATGTTCGTGCGGGGACCCAAGGCGCGGGGTGCGGTCCGCGCGGCAGGACTTGCCGACGTCGGGATCAGCAGTGACGAAACCACCGCCACGCTGGTGGACATGCTCCTTCACGAAGGCGTCCGGGGGAAGACCGTCGCCGTGCAATTGCACGGCTACACCGACGTCCGCCAGCTGGAACGCCTAAGGATGTCCGGCGCGACGGTCCTCACCGTCACGCCCTACCGCTGGGTCAAGCCCGACGGCGAAGACAAGCTGCCGCGCCTTATCGAAGCCGCATGCTCTGGGGACTTGGACGTGCTCACCTTTACGAGCGCGCCCGCGGTAGACGCCATGTGGAGCACGGCCCACGAGATGGGCCTGTACCGGCAGCTGGTCGATGCCCTCAAGACCCAGGTGACCGTCGCCGCCGTCGGGCCCGTCACCGCACAGCCGCTGATCGACGCCGGGCTCTCTCCGCTCATCCCGGACCGCTACCGCATGGGTGCGCTCATCCGCCTCGTGACGGAACACCTGGCCTTGAACCATGTGCGCCGGCTCGACACGCCCGCCGGGCATATCGAGCTCCGGGGCCGCTGTTTGAGGATCGATGGTTCCGTGGTGGAGCTGGCCCCGGCTCCGCTGCTCCTGCTGCGGGCGCTTTTGGGAGCCGGGGGCGCCGTGCTGTCCCGCGAGGCGCTATCAGACCTACTGGAATTGCGTGGCTCGGTCCATGCCTTGGACATGACGGTGAGCCGCTTGCGGTCCTCGCTGCCGGACGGGAAGCTCGTGGAAACCGTAGTCAAGCGGGGCTATCGGCTCCGCGTCTAGCCCTGGCTCTTGTGGACGAGGTAGATGGCACCGGTGGTGACGTCTTCCTCGAGTGCTTCCAGGGTGCGGCCACGGGTTTCGGGAACCTGCTTGACGACGAAGACCAGAGCGAGCGCCCCGACGACGGCGAAGAGGAAGAACGTGCCGGTGATCCCGACCCCCGCGACCAACGACGGGAAGAACAGCGAAAGGAAGCCGTTGACGACCCAAAGGAAGAAGATCGAGACACCGGTGCCGAAGCCGCGCATGTGCAGCGGGAAGACCTCCGACAAGTAGACCCACACCGCGACGTTCAAGAACGTCTGCATGGACCCGACGAAGGCAACCACCAGGAAGAGGATCAAGTACGGGCGGATCGGGTTGCCCGCGGGCAGCATCATGGAGGCGAAGCCGATGAGCAGGTGGCAGCTGGTGGTCAGCGTGAGGCCCAGGATGAAGGTCTTGCGACGGTCGATCCGGTCCATGAGAGACAAGGCGATGACGCCGCCGATCACGGCGATCACGCCGGGCGCGATGTTCGCGATGAGCGCGCCGCTCTCGTTGAAGCCCGACTCCACGAGCACCGTCTGGCCGTAGTACATGATCGAGTTGATGCCGGTCAGCTGTTGGGCGACGCCCAGGCCGATGCCCACGAGCAGGATGCGGAACAGGTTCTTGTTGCTGAAGACCGCACGCCAACCGATCTGCTGGCTCTGCTGCTCTTCCTTGGCGACGCTCTCGACCTCGCCGAGCTCGGCAAGGGCACGGTCCTCGGAGCGGACGGACTGCAGCACGGCGAGGGCTTCGTCGTGCCGGCCCTTCTCGACGAGCCAGCGCGGCGACTCGGGCACGCGGAGCATCCCGAAGAACAGCGCGATCGCCGGCAACGCGCAGACCGCAAGCATGATGCGCCACACGCCGGGGATGTCGCCCCACACGATGCCGATGATGGCGTTGACCACGAAGGCGGCCAGCTGGCCGACGACGATCATGAGCTCGTTGCGGCCCGCGAGGGAGCCGCGGATCTCATACGGGGCCATCTCCGCGAGGAACACCGGGACCACCGCCGAGGCGCCTCCCACAGCGAGGCCGAGCAGGACGCGGCCGACGACGAGCACGCCGAAGCTCGGTGTGAACACGCACACCAGGGTGCCGGCGAAGAACAGCACAGCCAGCAGAATGATCGTCTTGCGCCGACCCCACCCGTCGGAGATGCGGCCGCCCGAGAGCGCGCCGATTGCCGCGGCGAAGACGAGCGAGCTGGCGACGATGCCCTCGGTGAACGGGGTGAGGCCGAGCTCGGCCGTCATCGGCCGGAGCGCCCCGTTGATGACACCCGTGTCATAGCCGAACAGCAGGCCGCCGAAGGTGGCGATCAGGGCGACCATGCCAAGGCGCTTGCGGTGCGGGCCGCTCGTCAGTGGAGGAAGCGCGATTGCGCTGCCGGCTCCCCTATGGCTTTGCGTTGCAGACATCAGGACTCCTTTGTCTTGTGATGCGGGTCATACACCCGCGCTGAATTACAGACTAACGCGCGAAAGGGTTAAATGTAAGGTCAATCTAACAAATGACTTAATTGAGACCTCTGCGCCGTGGGAAGATGAACCCATGGGTCTTGACCGGCAGCTTCGTCCCGCGACACAGAGCGATGTGGCCCGTGAAGTCGGCGTCTCCCGCACGCTTGTGTCTTTCGCCTTCCGCGATGCACCCGGTGTCAGCGGCGAGACGAAACAGGCCATCTTCGACGCGGCAAAACGTCTCGGCTACCGGCCCAACGCGGCCGCCGCCGACCTGGCACGCAAGCATCGCTCCGCCGTCGGGCTCTATTTGATGGACATCCACAACGAGGTCTACGCCGACATCCTCAGCGGCGTCAGGACGGCGCTCCCCCAGGCGCGCAACCGACTCATCCTGAGCGTCTCCCAGTCTATCGACGGCGTGGATCCGGGTGCCGTGGAATCGCTGATCGAGGCACGGGTGGGGATCATCATCGCCGCAACGCTGCTCGACCCGGACGAACGGGTGCAGGAACTTGCACAAATAGTCCCGATCGTCAGCGTCGCGCGGCCGGTACCCGGCGTCGACAGCGTCTATTCGGACGACGACGCCGGCGCCCGCGCCGCTACCGAACACCTCCTCGGCCTTGGACACACCCGGATCGCCCATCTGGCTGGACCCGATTATCACGGCCACACGGTCCGGCGGAAAAGCTACGAAAAGACGATGCGCGACGCCGGCCTGGTTCCCTGGACCGTACCGGCGGATGACTTCACCCAGGCTGCCGGACAGCGTGCCGCTGCTGGACTGCTTGACGCCGCGGACCGGCCGACCGCCGTCTTCGCCCACAATGACCAGTTCGCCATGGCGGCACGCGAAGCTGCCTACGCCAGGGGCCTCGCCGTTCCCGGGGACCTGTCGCTGGTGGGCTACGACAACTCACGGACCGGCCGGCTCCACGGAATCGACCTGACGTCGGTCGACCTCCACGCGATGGAACTGGGAAGCGTCGCCGGAGCCGTGGCCATGGACCGGCTCAACAATCCCGAGGCTCCCGTCGCGGACGAGCGTCTCACGCCCGAACTGGTCATCCGCAACTCGACGGCGGCGCCCAGGCGCTAAGTCCGCGTCATGGACAGATGCCCGGCCCGGTGGGACCATGGCCGTAGATTCGCTGTTGGTCCGGAGGAACGGCCATGAAAAACTTCGCACAGCTGCATGCGGCGATGCACAGGTCCTTCCACAGCTTGCTTCCCTCACCGGTCCCACGCCGCCAGACCAGACTCAGCGGCCAGTACGCCAAAGTGGATGGCATCAATCATGTGATGCCGCTTGAGTCGAACGACTCCCCCATGCTGATGGCGGCCTTTCCCATCAACAAACGCGCCGCCGCTGGACTGCTCCCAGGCAAGGAATTGCGGCCCTTCAGCTTCGGGGGCAAGGCCCTGCTGATGGTCATGGTGGTCAACCATACGTCGACGGATATCGGCACATACATCGAATATTCCCTGGCCATTGCCGTCACCCACGGCAGCCGGCCCGTCCCGCCGTTCCTGCCGCTCATCTTCCAGAAGTCGTTCAGGCTGGGCCTCTTCGTGTTGGACCTGCCGGTCAACACCGAAATCTCGGTCAAGGGCGGCAAGGGAATCTGGGGCATGCCCAAACATCAGGCCAACCTCGACTTCGTAGTCACGGACGCCACCGTCTCAGCCCAGTACGACCAGGACGGAATGCTGGGCTGCTATGTCGAAATCGAAAAGCCTCCTCCGGTCGGGCTCCCGGTGAGGCTCGCAGTCTCCAACTACTGCGCCTTCCGTGGAATGCTCTGGAAGTCGGACAGCTATGTAGAGGGCACGGCGAACGTCGCCTACGGCAGGCAGGCCAAGGCGCGGCTCGTCTTGGGCGACGCTCCCGGCGTCGCGCCCTTGAAAGCCCTCCAGGTGGCACCCGAGCCAGTGTTCACCGGGTGGCTTCCCCACGCTCATAGCCTCCTGGACGACCACGTCGAGGGCTGGTTCCTTACGGCTTCCACGCAAGCAAGTGCGGCGGCCCTCGGGGGCGCAGGCACGATGGACAGCGTCGTCGGGCTTGGCCAAGGTCAGCAGTGGTTGGCGCCTCCGGACCGCTCCCGCACTGCGCACTAACTGTCCCGAATTGTTGCCGCGCCCGCGCCCGTGTGACCCAGCTCATTACCAGCCGGTAACCATCAGGGAACGGGTCACCGCCAAATGGCAACAACGGGGAAACACCACCGAAAAACCCCGCGCCTACGCTGGGCACAGGCACATCCACCACAGCTCACTTCAGCGAAGGGACCCGCCATGTCCATCACCCCGTCCGCAGGCTCCATCCACCTCGTCATCGCCGGAGCCGGGCCCGCAGCCCAGGCCCTGGTCCGTCGGCTGACAGGCAGCAGCGCTACATCGCGACAGCCGGGAACGGCTGCATTCCACGGCACCATCACCGTCCTGAGCAACCGCGACGATTGCCCGGATGCGCTCCTGGAGCTCGCCGCCCTCCCCCAGGTCTCCATGCGTTTCGGCCAGGCCGCGAGCTTCATCGATGCCGACGCCCGCACGGTCACCACCACGGAGGGCCTCGAGTTCCCCTACGATCAGCTGGTCATTGCCACCGGCTCCTCCCCCATGTTTCCCCCGGTCCAAGGCGCCGCGCGGAGCCTTAGTTACTCCACCATCGACGACGCCGAACAGATCGGCACCGCAGTCCAGGACATCACCCGCGTTCTGGGCCGTCGGCCGCTGGGCATTTTGGTCGGCACCGGTCCGGCAGCCGGCCAGGCCGAGGCTGTGCTGCGTGCCCGCGGAGTCCGGCCTATCCGAACCACCTTGCGGCCGGCCGCTGTCATGCCTTCCGTCGCCGGTTCGGCCCTGCCGGCCACCGGGATCATTTTCGAGGACGGGAGCAGCATGAACGGCGATCTTGTGGTGCTCGCCGAGGAACGGCTCCCCCGCAACGGGCTCGCTGAAAGCGCGGGCCTGCAAACAGCTCCCGACGGCGGCATCAGGGTGGGGCGCGACTTCGCCACGTCGGTGCCAGGCATCTGGGCGATCGGCGACGCCGCCTCCCGGGACGGCATGCGCCTTGGTCTCGTGTTCTCCTCGAATGCCGCGGCGGCCCATTGCGCCGCCCGGCTCGAGGAAGACGCCAGGCTCCGCACCTCCAGCCCCGCGCAGTCCCCGCGTTCAGCACGCTCCGCCGTCGCCGCGGCCTGAGACGGCGCAGCCGGGTGCCTTCGCCGGACTGGGGGGCCGGGGAGCCCGATACCGGGCGCCCCGGCGCCCCACAGGGAGCCTCCGCGGCGCCCGGGCAGTGTGGCAAGATGGTCATTTGACGAGCCGCGACCCGTGCGGCACATCCGGCCCGCCACGGAAGGACCTCCATGAGCAACGAAGCCTCCCCCGCACTGGACAATAGTGCAAGCATCGCCTCCTACATCGACCACACGCTCCTCAAGCCAGAGGCCAGCGAAGCCGAGGTGCGCCAGATCTGCGCGGAGGCCGCGGAGTACAAGTTCAAGTCCGTGTGCGTCAATCCGATTTGGGTCAAGACCGTCACCAAGGCACTCAAGGGTTCCGGAGTACTCACCTGCTCGGTCGTCGGATTCCCGCTCGGCGCCACACCCAGCGACGTCAAGGCTTTCGAAGCACGCGGCGCAGTGTTGGACGGTGCGGATGAAGTGGACATGGTGATCAACATCGCCGCGGCCCGCGCTGGAGACAAAGGCGCGTTGGTGGATGACATCACGGCCGTAGCGGAGGCGGTCCACGCGGGCGGAGCCATCCTGAAGGTCATTATCGAGACCGCCCTGCTGAATGACGAGCAAAAGGTCCTGGCTTGCGAGGCATCCGTGGAGGCAGGGGCGGACTTCGTCAAGACCTCAACCGGCTTCAACGGTGGCGGCGCCACGGTGGAAGACGTGGCCCTCATGCGCAACACCGTGGGGCCGGACCTCGGCGTCAAAGCCTCCGGCGGAGTACGCTCCCTGGCCGATGCACAGGCTATGATTGCTGCTGGTGCAACACGTATCGGTGCGAGCTCCGGAATTGCCATCGTCAAAGGTGAACAAGGTTCATCCGCGTACTGAGTTTCCCGGCAGCCGCCATAGTTTTTGAGCCCCTCGGGGCCGAGGAGGAAAGCATGTCACAGAACACCAGCCAGCCCATCGAAAAAGAGAACCCGCTGGGCCAGAGCATTCTGCTCTTTGTGATCAGCATGGTCCTCTTCCTCGGCGCCATCTACTCCCTCACGTTCCTGACGCTTGAGAACACGTGGCCGATGGCCGTCTGCCTGGTCCTCTTTGGCCTCGCGTTCTGGATCCCGCAGACCATCCTCGGCCGCTCCAACTCGGCCGGCGAGAGCTAAGAACCCAACTGCAAACGCTGTGGCCCCGGACTTCGGTCCGGGGCCACAGTCGTTTAAGCGTCACTCCACCACTTCTGACCTCTTTTGAACGCGGACGACGGCGAAACGCCCCAAAAGAGGGTGTGTCGCCGTCGTTTTCCCAGCAAAGAAGGTCGAAAGTGACGGTCGAAACAAGTATTACCACTCGCTTTTGACAGCGAAAGACGGGTAACACCACTCGTTGTTAGTTAAAGACCGCCCATGCAAGCATTTGGTCATCGATTGAATGGGCAATCGAAGCAAGAGTTGGAACTTTCGAATTCATTGCCGCTGTCGCCTGTTCTGGGGAATACCAATTCACAAAGGAGTCTCACTAATGCGCAAATTGAGCAAAAAGGGAAAAGTCTACGCGGCAGCGGCAACAATCGCCCTCGTGGCGGCAAGCGGCGGAGCGGCCTACGCCTACTGGAGCACCACGGGTAGTGGTTCCGGCGGAGCGGCCAACTCGACAGGCGGAGGAACGGTCACCCTCCACGCAAACTTTGACGCGGGCGTTGCCCCCGGCGGTTCGGTGGCCGTCACGTACACGGCCGACAACGCCAGCACCACCACGGACACCAAAGTCGGGGTCCTCACGGTTAAATCAATTACCACAAGCGATCCTGGCTGCCTGTCCACGTGGTTCTCCGCGGACGCAACCACGATCAACGCTACCGTGCTGCACAATTCCACAAACACCACCGTGGGCACCGGCACGTTGACGTTCGCGAACGACACTGCCGACCAAGACGCCTGCAAGAGCGCCACCGTCACCATCAACGTAGGCAGCAACTAGTCATCCAACTGGTGGGCCCACCATGGGCCCACCAGCTTGTGCTGCCTCCACAGAAGCCACGCAAAACAAACCCAGAGGAGCAAACGGTGCCACGCATTCCGGAGTTATTCCGATCGCCGGTCCGCACCGTTCGCGCGGGAGCGAAAGTGCTTCTGGCCGGCCTTCTCTTGGTGACCCTCACATCTGGCGTCGTGCTCGCCGCCGGCAGCAATGGCAATGGCAATGGTAACCAAAACCCACAAATGGGCATCACCCTGCAGCTTGCCCCAAGCAGCAGATCTGTCACCCAGGGTACCTCGGCAAGCTACAACGTCGTGGTCCAGCCCTCAGGCGGGTTTGTTGGGAACGTCTGGCTGACGATCTCGGGTCTGCCGGCAGGCGCCACAGCTTCGTTTTCGCCCGCCGTCGTCGCCGCCGGGCCAGGATCGGCAACCTCGAACCTTGACGTGTCCACGAGTTCCGCCACACCCCTTGGCAACTACTCCCTGAGCCTCAAGGGCACCAGCGGAACGCTACAGTCCGCCGTCGTCGTCGCTTCTTTGACGGTGACCGCCGGCCAGCACCAGCCGTTCACCATCTCAGGCAACCCCACCGGCCTGCTGGCACCGGGCAACGCTGTCTCGATCAATCTGCAATTGGCAAACCCGGGCAATAACAACATCAACGTCACCGGCCTGACCGTATCCATCACGGGAATCACGCGGACCGCACAAGCCGTGGCGAACAGCCGGCCTTGCAATCCTTCGGATTACGTCATCACCCAATTCAGCGGCAATTATCCGATTTCTGCCCCGCCAGGGAATTCCTCGCTTTCCGGGGGCGGAATTCCGGCGGCTCGGTGGCCGCAGATAAGAATGCTGGACACGTCGCTCAACCAGGACGGTTGCAAAGGCGCAACCCTCCAACTTTCCTACTCCGGAACGGGACAGGGCAACTGACATGAAAGCGAACAGGTGGATTAAGTCCGGCTCCTTGGCGGCAGCCAAAGCAGCCGCGACGGCTACTGTGCTCAGCTTGGTGCTGGGAGTCGGATCGGCCTACGCCTATTGGTCCACTATCGGGATCGGCAGCGGCTCGGCCGCAAACGGCACCATGCAGACGGTGACCGTGGATGCCCTGGTGGCCGGCGACAGTCCCGCAACCACTCTCGTTCCAGGCAGCACCGCGGACGTCATCGTGCGGGCGAGCAACCCGAATGCCTTCGCGGTGCAGGTGTACAGTTTCACCGCGAACGGAACCGCCACCGCAGATGCTTCCCACCCGCTGTGCACCACCACTGGCGTGACGTTCAACGCCCCGGCCGCCCCTTTGACGCCGATGGTTTCCATACCGGCGAGTTCCTCCATTCTGATCACCTTGCCGGCAGCCGCGTCCATGTCGACGGCCTCACAATCCAGCTGCCAAGGCGCCGTATTCCAAATTCCAGTGACGATGGCGGTCCGCAAATGAACAAGCCCAAGCACTCTGCAGGCCGCGGATACAGGCATGCAGTCCACCGTCGCGTGACCTGGACGCTCCTGGCAGTGCTCTTCATCTCCTGGGGCGGCCCCGCCGCCAATGCCTTCTGGCAATCGCTGAGCAGCAGCAATTTCGGTGCAGCCAAAGCCGACAGCATGCCGCAAGGCGGCATTCCGACTGCATCCCTGAGCGGCACGAATGTCACAGTCAGCTGGGCGGCAGTCTCCACGCCGGCCGGACATGCAGTGACGGGATACACCGTCGCGCGCTACACCTCTGCGAGCGGTGGTACCGCGGTAGCCGCAGGAGGGGGCTGCGCGGGCACGGTGACCACCCTCAGCTGCATTGAACAAAGCGTGCCGGGCGGCTCCTGGTTCTACACCGTGACGCCCGTCATCTCCTTGTGGGCGGGCGCGGAAAGCGCCCGCAGTGCTGCCGTAAATACCGATTCGACGCCGCCCACTATCAGCGTGACGTCAATATCCCCGACGCCGAACGGTTTGGGCTATGACAACACCAGCCCGGTGACCGTGAACCTCGCCGCCGTGGACAACACGGGCGGATCCGGTATTGCGAACATCAAGTACGCGGTCGACGGCGGCAGCGCGGTAACGGTAAACGCGGCCACAGCCGCAGTAAGTGTCAGTGGCAACGGCACCCATACGGTGTCCTATTTCGCCACCGATGTCGAAGGGAACTCCAGCACACCCCAGACCCAGACGGTCAACATCGACACCACAGCCCCGACGGTCAGTTCCGTGACCATGGCCAACGGCGGGGGCGGCGGCAACGCCGGACGCGCAAGCACTGGCGACACGCTCACCATCGCCTTTTCCACGGACATGGACCCACACACCCTTTGCAGTGGCTGGGACTCCACCTCCGCCAGCCAGACGGCCAGCGGCATGGCCAGCATCAGCACTGCCGAGGTTTTGACGTTCAGCAGCACGAGCTGCGCGGTACCGTCGTTTGGCAGCGTCGCCCTTGGCGCCGCCTACAACACCAGTACCACGTCGTCCTTGGACTTCACCTCGTCCACGATGACCTGGACCCAGTCCACTGGGACACTGGTCATCACCCTCGGCATGCCGGGTACGGGGGGCACTGCGGGAACCGGCCTCTCACCGGCTACTCCCGTGTACAGCCCGGTCACGGGTGCAGCGGACAAGGCGGGCAACCATGTTGGAACCATCACCTCCGGCGGCAAGTCCAAGTTCTGAATTCCACCGTCATCCACCCAGGCCCAACATGAGCGCCAGGAGTGCCGGCCACTTGTTTCGCAGCAATGCCCACGCCGCAAGCCCGAATCCAACCATGGCATAGCCGCCCACGGGTATCAGGACAAGCCATTCCCGCCGGGAACCGGCCTTGCCAAGCAGGGGGATGGAGAAGGCGCCGTTGGACCGCCAGATCCCGCTGACCAAAGGCAGTTTGCGCCAGAACTTCGGCGGCTTGATGACGATGGGCCACAGCAGCGGCACTCCCCCGGTGGTGATCATGTCGCCCACGATGTGGACCACGACGCCGGTGAGCATGGCCAAGGGCAGCCAGCTCCACTGATGCGGGGCGAACCACGTGACCAGGCCGGCCATGGCAAGGGCAAAGACCCAGTTGGTGATCCACCCGGATTTCGGGAACAGCTTGAGTGCTTTGGCGGCCAAATTGACCATGAACATGCACAAGAGCCCGGCCCCGATGGACAAACGGCCCACGGGAGTATCCAGCTGGAGCTGGGCAGCCATGGCGGCGAGCACCACGAATGCCGAGGCACCCAGAAGCGAATGGGTTCCCTGCCGGTGCCCTCCGCTGGCCTTCTCGATCCCGACGGCAATCACGTTGGACAGCGGCGGCAGTGAGTGGGCGATGGTGCTTGCGCGGTGGTCCCAGTCGCACACCAAGGCAGTCCCCGCCGTCGTCATTGCTCCTATGAGGATTCCGGTGGCGTCCAGCGGGTACCAGCCCAGCGCGTACGGGCCGGTTGAAGCGATAGCTATCCACGCCGCGGCCCCGGACGCGGCGTGGTGTCCTCCCATCATCGGCTAGCCTGCGGTCTGCGAAGCGCTGGGTGTCGGCGAAGCCGAGAAAAAGATGGCTTCGATCACGGTGTTGGCCCACTCGAGGATCTCGGCGTCCTGCAGGTCCCGGCCGCCGATCCTCGCCGTCTTCGGCTTGGGGAGCAGCACGGCGTCGAGGGCAGGCTTGATCTGCGAGCCCGGGTACATGCGGTTGAGCCGCATGACCTTTGATTCAGGCAGCTGGGCCGGCGAGAAACGGATGAAGTTGCCTTGGAGCGCGACGTCGGACAGTCCGGCTTCGCGGGCACCCACCCTGAACCGGGCGACGGCGATCAGGTTCTTCGCGGGCAGCGGCGGCTCACCGTAACGGTCCACGAGTTCAGCCAGGACCTCGTCGATGGCGTCGTTGGTGATGGCTGCGGCCAGTTTCCTGTAGGCCTCGAGGCGAAGGCGTTCGCCCGGCACGTAGTCGTGCGGCAGGTGGGCGTTGACGGGCAGCTCGATCTTCATGTCGGCAGCCTTCTCTTCCGCCTCGCCGCGGTATTCGGCCACGGCTTCACCCACCAGCCGGATGTACAGGTCGAAGCCGACTCCTTGGATGTGCCCGGATTGCTCCCCGCCCAGCAGGTTGCCGGCGCCGCGGATTTCGAGGTCCTTCATGGCCAACTGCATGCCGGCGCCGAGCTCGTTATGCGTGGCGACGGCTTTGAGCCGCTCGAGCGCCACCTCGCCCAGGGGCTTCTCGCTCGGGTACAGGAAGTACGCGTAGGCGCGTTCGCGGCCACGGCCCACGCGGCCGCGCAACTGGTGGAGCTGCGACAGGCCGTACTTGTCCGCGCCGTCCACAATCAGGGTGTTGGCGTTGGAAATGTCCAGGCCGGTTTCGATGATGGTGGTGCAGACCAGGACGTCAAAGCGCTTCTCCCAGAAGTCCACGATGATCTTTTCCAGGCGGCTCTCGGACATCTGCCCATGCGCCACTTCGACGCGGGCTTCGGGAACGAGTTCCCGGATCTGGGCGGCGATGCGCTCAATCGAGGACACCCGGTTGTGGACGAAGAAGACCTGGCCTTCGCGCATGAGTTCGCGCCGGATCGCCGCGGAGGTCTGCTTGTTGGTGAACGGCCCGACGTAGGTCAGCACGGGGTGCCGTTCCTCCGGCGGTGTGGCCAGTGTGGACGTTTCGCGGATGCCTGTGAGGGACATTTCCAAGGTACGCGGGATGGGGGTGGCACTCATGGCAAGGACGTCCACGTTGGTGCGCATCTTCTTGAGCGCTTCCTTGTGTTCCACACCGAAGCGCTGCTCCTCGTCCACGATCACCAGGCCGAGATCCTTGAACTCGAAGTCCTTGGACAACAGGCGGTGCGTGCCGATGACCACGTCAACGGAGCCGTTCCTGACTCCTTCTATGGTCTCCTTGGCCTCCTTGGCACCTTGGAACCTTGACAGCGGCTTGACCCGCAGGGGGAATCCGGAAAAGCGCTCCGTGAATGTCTCGTAGTGCTGCTGGGCGAGCAGGGTGGTGGGAACCAGCACCGCGACCTGTTTGCCGTCCTGTACCGCCTTGAACGCAGCGCGGACGGCGATCTCGGTCTTCCCGTAGCCGACGTCGCCCGAGACCAGGCGGTCCATGGGGATCTCGCGTTCCATGTCGGCTTTGACCTCGTTGATCGTGGTGAGCTGGTCCGGCGTCTCCACATACGGGAAGGCTTCCTCGAGCTCCCGCTGCCACGGCGTGTCCGGCGCGAAGGCATGCCCGCGCGAGGCCATGCGGGCCGAGTACAGCCTGATGAGCTCACCGGCGATTTCCTTGACGGCCTTGCGGGCCTTGGACTTGGTGCTTGCCCAGTCCGCTCCGCCCATCTTGCTCAACGACGGCGTGTCGCCCCCGACGTAGCGGGTCACCTGGTCCAGCTGGTCCGTCGGCACGAAAAGCCGGTCGCCCGGGGCACCCCGCTTGGACGCTGCGTACTCGAGCACGAGGTACTCGCGGAGACCTTCATCGTTCGGGGAGGAACCGGCCACCTTGCGCTGGATCAGCTCCACGAACTTGCCGATCCCGTGCTGTTCGTGGACCACGAAGTCACCGGCGTGCAACTGGAGGGGGTCGACGGCGTTGCGGCGCTTGGAGGGCATGCGCCGCATGTCCTTCGTGGACCCGGCCGAGGTGCGGCCCAGGAGGTCCGCTTCCGTCAGCAGCCCTAGTTTGAGGCCGTCCAGGACAAAACCGCGTCCGACGGCGGCAGTGGTTACCTCGATGATCCCGGCCTGCGGTTCGTGGGCCAGGGATTCGACGCGGGAGCACGGGATATCCGCATCATGGAACAACTCGGCGAGACGCTGGGCAGGCCCAGGGCCATCGGTCGCCACCACGATGCGCCATTGCTCGCGCACGTGGGAACCGATGAATTCGAGCATTTCCGCGACGTCACCCTGGTAGCCGCGAGGTTCCCGGGCGTGCAGGTTCAGGACGTCGATGTCGAGGACCAGTTCCTCGTCCGTCGCCAATGATGTGATGGACCACCAGGACACGCCGTGGGCCAGGGCTGCGCTCCGGGTGTCCGTTAAGGATCGGAAACTGGCCGCATGCAAGGCGGAAGCGGCCTGGGAGCCCAACACCGAGTCGAGATCGAGGGGCGCCGTCCCGCCGTCGGACGCCGTGGACCAAGCCGCCTCGAGGAACTCCTCGTTGGTGGCCGCGAGGTCGTGCGCGCGGGTGCGGACCTTCTCCGGCTCGATGACCACACCGATCGAACCGGCCGGCAACTGGTCCACGAAAGGCACCATCGCGTCCACCAGGACCGGGGCCAGGGACTCCATGCCCTCGACGGCGATGCCGCCGGCGATCTTTTCCAACATGTCCGCGGCGGCCGGCAAGTCTGCCTTGAGCTTGGCCGCCCGGGACATGACCGACGGCGTGATGAGGATTTCCCGGCACGGCGGGGCGTGCAATTCGGTGGGGTGGTGCACGCCCGGGCCGGAGAGCGAACGCTGGTCTGCCACCGCAAACCAACGCATCTGGTCCACCTCGTCGCCGAAGAATTCCACCCTGATCGGGTGGTCTTCGGTGGGTGGGAAGACGTCCAAAATACCGCCCCTGACGGCGAATTCACCGCGGTGGGTAACCATGTCGACGCGCGAATAGGCAGCGTCGGCAAGGCGGCGTACCACGTCGCTGAAAGGCATTTCCTGCCCCACGCTCAACGTCACGGGGACCAGCTCGCCCAAGCCTGCCACGACCGGCTGGACCACGGCGCGAACCGGTGCCACGACCACCCGCAGGGGGCCCGCCGTCGAGCTCTCCGGGTGGGCCAGGCGCCGAAGGACCGAAAGCCTGCGTCCCACGGTGTCCGAGCGCGGGGAGAGCCTTTCGTGCGGCAGGGTTTCCCAGCTGGGGAAGGCCGCTACCGAGTCCGCGGGAAGGTAGGCGGCCAAAGCCGCGGTGAGGTCCTCGGCTTCCCGGCCCGTGGCCGTCACGGCCAACACCACCGCGCTGTCGTCGAGATTCCGGGAGGCGAGGCCGTCGGCCATCTCCGCCAGCAGCGCAGCCCTCAAGCCCGCCGGGGCGCTGATCTGGTAATCGCTACTGCGTTCACTAAACGCGCGCGAAGCCTCGGGCCTGACCCGCGAGAACGTCCGGTCCTCACCCAGGGCACGCCGCAATCCATCAAGCGATGCGACAGCAGCGGCAGGGCTGATTCCGGAGTTGACCGCTGACGGTTGGCCTTTGGGGCTCATTTGGCTCTCCTGGGATGGGGGAAGGCAGCACGAAAACCCGAAATTCTCTCGAATCCCGGGGCGTTCCTAGCCTACCCCGACCACACCGTAGGATGTTTGGGAGCCGCAAGAGCTTTCAACCGAGATATTCACGGAGGACCCCATGGCCCTGAACGCATCCACCACCCTGCCCTACGGCGTCGACCGCGTAGCCGCTACTTTCATTGACGAAGACTTCCTGCGCCACACGAGCGAGTACGTCGGCGGCACGTTGGAGTCATTCCAGATCGACGGCGACGTCGCCGGCGCCTTCACCACCACCACGGTCCGCACGCTGCCCACCACGCGCCTTCCGGAGATCGCCCGCAAGTTCGTGGGCGAGAAGCTCACCGTCACCCAGACCGAGAAGTGGGACGCCCCGACCGCCGACGGCTCCCGGAGCAGCAACATCTCCCTGAAGATCTCCGGCGCCCCGCTTGATGTCACCGCAGTCCAGCGCCTCGTGGCCGACGGCGGCAACACCCGCGTCGAGCTCGAAGGTGCCGTCACGTCGTCGGTCCCGTTCCTCGGCGGCAAGATCGCCGACGCAGCAGAACCGATGGTGGGCAAGGCCTTGAACATCCAGTCGCAGCAGGCCCAGGCCTGGCTCGAAAGCCACTAGCATGCAGCTGGGAGCCGGGCTGTCGATCGTACTGATCGTCGCAGGTGCGTGGTCCCTCATCGTGTGGCCACAGTTCCTGCGGCGTGTCATGGCAGACTCCCGTGCCCGCGACTCCAACGGGAAAGCCACGAAGTTCCTCACGGTGCACGTCGTGTTGGTCACCATCTCCATGGTGCTCGGACTCGCGACGGCGGTCATCGGGATCGCGGCGCTGCTCACGTAAGGCCCCTTCCGGCCCCAACTAGCTCGCATTTGTTGTCGTTATGAGGGCTCATAACGACAACAAATGCGAGCTAGTTGGGGGCTCGGCGGGGTGGGTGACCGTTCCGCTAAAATAGAACACAGGTGCGCCGGGAAGTCTGGTCGGCAATAGTTTTGTCGACCCCCGCACTTCCCAAGGAGCCACATGGCGAACCGTCCGCACCCCGCTGCCCCTTCCACGGTTTTCAGCCGATCCAGTCTCCCGGAATACCAACGGATCCTGGCCATTCTGCGCACTGAAACCGTTGGCGGGGCACTCCTGCTCGCCGCCACGGTGGCCGCGCTCGTCTGGGCAAACTCACCCCTCGCGAACGGCTACTTCGCGCTGCGCGACGTCAAGATCGGCTACGCCCCCTGGCATCTCGAATTGAGCCTGGGCCACTGGGCCTCCGACGGGCTCCTGGCCGTGTTCTTCTTCATTGCGGGGCTGGAGCTCAAGCGCGAATTCGTGGCCGGGGAACTGCGGAAGCCCGCAAAAGCGATCGTCCCGGTGGCGGCAGCAGTGGGCGGCGTGGTCCTTCCCGCACTCATCTACGTGGTTGTCAACCTCGGCTCGGGCCCGGAAACGCTCCGGGGTTGGGCCATTCCCACCGCCACGGACATCGCCTTCGCCCTGGCCGTCCTCGCGGTCATCAACACGCATTTGCCAGCTGCGTTGCGGACCTTCCTCCTGACACTCGCGGTGGTGGACGACTTGATTGCCATCGGCATCATCGCGTTCTTCTACTCGAGCGGCCTGGAGCCCTTCATGCTGCTGGCCGCCGCCGTGCCGCTGGCCCTCTTTACCGTTTTGGTCCAGAAACGCGTCCGGACCTGGTACCTGCTCCTCCCCCTGGCCGCAGCCACCTGGGCCTTCGTCCATGCCTCGGGAATCCATGCCACCGTCGCGGGTGTCCTGCTCGGTTTCGCCGTGCCGGTCGTGGCCTCCGGCAAGAAGGGCGAGCCAGCGGCCGGGCTCGCCGAAAGCTTCGAACACCGCTTGCGCCCCTTCTCCGCCGGCTTTGCGGTGCCTGTTTTCGCGTTCTTCTCCGCCGGCGTGGCCTTGGGCGGCGCCGGGGGCCTCGGAGCTGCCCTGCGCGATCCCGTGGCGATCGGCATCGTGCTGGCCCTTGTGGCGGGCAAGGCGGCAGGAGTCTTCGGCACCACATTCCTGATCACCAAGACCACCCGCGCGCGGCTCGATGACGGCCTCGGGTGGATCGACGTCGCGGGGCTGGCCATGCTGGCGGGCGTCGGGTTCACCGTCTCCCTTTTGATCGCCGAGCTGGGCTTCGGCACTGGCTCTCCGCACGATGACCACGCGAAAGTGGCCATCCTCGCCGGTTCCGTCGCCGCCGCGGTGCTTGCCGCCGTCGTGCTCAAAGCCCGGAACCGGCACTACCGCCGGGTCACGCGGGAGGAACAAGCGGACGACGGCGGATGGGTTGGCTTTTAGCGGTTGCCGCGCAGGAACCGGACGATCCTGGCGGTCAACCGGCCCGGCCGCCTCGCGAGATCAGTGAAACTCGTCCTGTTCAGGACGGTTTGTTCCAAGGAGGCCACCCTTCGTCCGAGCTCGTCCACGCTTGAATTTATCCGCTCGGCCAATTCGCGCAACGCATGGATCGAGCCTTCTTGCTGGCCGTGCATTTGGGCCAAATAAAGCAACGTTCCGTATCCGGTCTTGCCTGCCTCTTCGCGAAGGTAGACGTCACGGACGTAGCGGTCGAACTTCTGGTGGTCATCGGCACCGGCTATGACGCTGTTTCCCATGTCGCCGCGCTCTGATGGTCGATGGCACCAAAATGCGAGAGGCTCGCCGTCCAGCAATTCGATGGGGGAATCCGAAAGGAAACGGAGGTTGAACTCCCAATCTCCCACGGCGTCCAACGCTTCGTTGTAGACCCCGATCCTCTCGAGGATGGAACGGCGGTACAGGAAGGAAATCGGCACCACCCGGTTGGTTCGAAGCATATCTGACAGGGTGATTGCCCGAAGCTCACGCTCAAACCCTTGGGAGCCGGTCTGCTCGATGACTCCCCCGCGGATCTCCTCATAGACGATATCCGTCCGGACAGCCACGCCCTGGGCCTGCGGCGTCCCGTCGAGGAACCCCACGGTCTTCTTCAAGAAGTCCCTGTGCCAACGATCGTCGTCGTCGTGAATGGAGATGAACTCCGAGGCGCTGGCTTGGATTCCCGCGTTGGACGCGGCCTCCATGCCTTTGCTGGCCCCGTGGTGGAGGATCGTCAGCTTGCCGGCGGGAAGGTGGTCCCAGGTCCTGGCGAGCGCATCCACGGGAACCGGATCCCCGCCGTCGTTCACGACGACCACCGCAACATCCTCAAAGGACTGGTCAAAGATGTCCTCGAGCGCCCGGCGCAGGAGGACCGGCCGGTTCTTCGTGCGGACGACGACGGCGACGCGGGCCTGGGCGTTCATCGACGGCCTCCCGAAACACGGCGCAGCACGCCGGCGCCCCGGCGCAACAGGGAAGCGGCCCTGAAAGATCGTGATCGCACTATTCGTTCCTTTTCTTCCATCGCTTCATTCCGTTCATGCAACAGCAGGTCCCGTTGCGAGCGGACATCGTCCCACTCCGTCCAGAGGCTGGCGATTCCCCCGCTCAAGGCACGGAACTGGCCGCGTTGCCCCCTGGCCTGCGTGGCCCATTCCGAGTCCGATCCAAGCGTCACGACGTCCCCCAGCCCCTTAGCTGCCTCGGCATCCGTTGCCGAGAAAATGCTTGCGACGGCGTCCCACCAGTTCTCGTGGACGGCACGTATCCCGGGACGCAACGATTCGAGGTGCTCACGGATTTCCGCGCGCCTCGCCCAGGCTTCGGCGATGGCGTGGTCGAAACCACCGATGTCGAGGCTGTTCAGCGGCAAGGCCCAGTCCTGCACACCCCAATTGCCCATGGCTCCGTGCAGTCTTACGTCCGAGTAGGCGTCATTCGCGAGCGCAACCACGGGCACGCCTGCCGCGAGGCCGAAGACCACAGGGTGGTAGCGGTTTGTCAGCACCAGATCCGCTGCCACGGTCAATGCCGCGGCGGCGGGGGCAGGAAGGACGGGGCATACGTGAATCCGGCCGCTGCGGGAGTGCGCCACAACCGTCTCATGGGACTCGTGGTCACCACCCTGGCCATCGTGGCCCAGAGGACCCACATGTGGGATGAGATACACCGGAAGCCCGGTCAGCTCCACGGCACGGTCCAGCGCTTCTCCCAATTTCGCGAGGCTGCGGGTTCCGTCCCGCCAGGATTCAGGACCGAAGGTCGCCGCGATGAAGGGGCCGCTCGGAAGCCCGGATTCCTCCCCGGCTGGATCGTGCAACCTTGCCGATCCGGCCGGCATCCCTGGCGTTCCGGGCGGGACCAGGAAGCTCGCGTCGTCCAGGACCCTGGTCAGTTTCCCGGAATCCAAGCCCATCTGGAAGCCCACCGCATAGGAGGATGGCTCCCGCGCGCCCACCAATGCCGCGTAATCCAGGAGTTCGTGAAGAACATGCTGGTCCTGGGGCAACAGCGTGGGACCAAAGGTCTGGCCGCTCACCACCAAGGGCTTGCCCAGTTCCTTTGCGATGAGGCCAAGTGCCACGCGTTCGTACAGCAACCATCCGTAGAGGGAATTCATGTTGCCGCCGCCCGCGATCAGCACGCCGTCGGCCGACTTCACTTCGTCGATGACCTGCCACACGGAATCTTCCGGGGGCAAGGCAGTCCGGTCTCCGCGAGCGGCCCGGCGGACGAGCTCCAAGTGCTTAGTGCGTTCGGCGGGCGGCCAAGGGAACACCAAGGTGCCTATCGCGTCCGTGCCGTAAAGTTCCCTGGTCTGTCCCGGGTCACGGGTGAGGAGGACGATTCCGGCGTGCAACCGGGCTCGAAGCTCATCGGCCGCGGCGATTGCCATCGCCTCGTCACCTACGTGGTAGGCCACCTGGCCCAGGTCGCCTTGCACAAGAATCTTCAACACTCGGTCCTTCCCTCACGGCACGCAGCGGCTGCATTGGCTTGAGGCCTATGCACTTCCGGATGCGCTGAAACAGCCTATCGTTCTTCTCCCGGGATCTCCGAACCGCGGTGATTCCCCGGGTTTTGAGTGCTGTTACCCAGGAAATGCCCTGATGGGAATGATACGAGTAGCCGAAATTTCGATTGGAGTAATGAGCCGTTCAAGTAGGGTGGTTGGCACGCTGTTTGGGCGGAATCGGCAGGAATACCTTGCTGATATGGACGCGAATAGTATGGAACGAGTGTGGCATGGGGCCCACAGGAAAGCCCACGAGAAGAACTGGTCATTGATCTTTGTGTGGGCAATTCTCGGTATCATGTCAATTTCGGTGCTCATCGCAGCGGTACCCAAATGAGGCGATGACTAGGCCAACGGTACAAAAAAGCTCGGACCGGTATTTGCGGGTCCGAGCTTTTCTTTTCTTTGTTCGTCCGATTTCCAACGTCGCATAGCCAGCGGTGAACGACGCAGCATGGCTGCGTTCGAGCTTCCGTTCTTTACTGCACCAGCCCCGCGACGGCGGCAAGGATGGTGGCCGCGACGAGGACGAGCAACATTCCCACGACCACGAACTCCGCCCGGCGGACCCGATGCTGGCTCCGGCGCCATTCGCGCCTGCTCTCCAAGGTAATCATGCTTCGAGGCTAGGTCCGGCCAAGTGCGCGACATAGAGTGGACGCTACTCGACCTTCGGCTCCGCGCATTAGAGAGGCCGGGATACCCCTTGGCTCGCCTCGGCCTGGCGCAGTGCGTCCTCCGCGGCAACCCATGCGAGCATGGCGCACTTGACGCGGGCAGGATATTTGGCCACCCCGGCCAGGGCAGCAGCATCCTGGAGCAATTCCTCATCAGCTTCCAGCTTGCCGCGCGAACGCATCAATTCCCTGAAGTGATCGATCGTGTGTCGAAGGGACACCGGGGACATGCCCGGTGCCATTTCACTGAGTATGGACGCGGACGCCATCGAAATGGCACAACCGTCGCCGTCCCAGTGGATTTCGGTAACGGTTTGTCCATCCCCGTCGGCGCCGAGGCTGAGCCGGAGGGTGATTTCGTCCCCGCACACGGGATTGAGCTGGTGGCTCTGTCCCGTCCCAGCCTGTCCCGCGTCCCCGCGTCCCGCGTCCGCTGCGGCCGGAAGCTTGGCAAGGTCTCCCCCGCTGCGGGCCTTGGAGTGCTCCAGGATCAGCTGCTGGTACAGGGAGTCCAGGCCGCTCATGATGCGGCTCCGGCCGCGGTTACCCCAAAGTAGGGCCTGACCTGGGCAACGGCCTCAACGAGCATGTCGACTTCTTCGGAGGTGGTGTACAGGTAGGTACTGGCCCTCGTGGTAGCGCTCAGGCCAAGCCTGCGGTGCAGGGGCTGGGCGCAATGGTGGCCCACCCGGACAGCGATGCCCAGGTTGTCGAGGTACTGCCCGACGTCGTGGGCGTGCACTCCGGCGACATCGAAGGCGGCAAGTCCGGTCCGTTCTTCCCCCGGCCCGGGTCCGAGCACCCGCACGCCGTCGATGGCGCTGAGGCCCGTGACAAGCTTTTGGCCGAGCTCCGCCTCGCGAAGGGCAATCCGGTGCATTCCCGTTTCACTGAGGTAGTTTGCGGCGGCGGCGAGGGCCACGGCCTGCGAAATAGGCTGGGTTCCGGCCTCGAAGCGCTGCGGGGCCGGCAGGTACCGGGCTTCTTCCATGGTCACCGTGGTGATCATGGAACCGCCGGTCAGGAACGGCGGCATGGCATTGAGCAATTCGCTGCGCCCGTAGACCGCGCCGATCCCCGTGGGCCCCAGCATTTTGTGGCCGGAGAAGACGGCGAAGTCCACGTCCAGGGCCTTGAAGTCCAAGGGCAGGTGCGGCGCGGACTGGCAGGCGTCGAGGACCACCAAGGCGCCTACCTCGCGTGCCATGCGGACCAGCACGTCCACGGGGTTGATGTTGCCGAGCACGTTCGAAGTGTGGGTGAAGGCCAGGATCCTGGTGCGCGCGGTGATGAGGCGTGCCGCTTCCTCAAGGCGCAGCGCACCGGCGTCGTCAATGGGGATGTACTTGAGTGTCGCCCCGGTCCGCCGGCACAGCTCCTGCCAGGGGATCAGGTTGGCGTGGTGTTCCATTTCGGTGACAAGCACTTCGTCACCCGGCTTCAGGGCGAAACGCCCGGTGCCGCCTGCGGCCCTGTCCACGCTGGCGTTCGACAACGAATAGGCCAAGAGGTTCAGGCCAGCGGTGGCGTTGGCGGTCCAGATCAGCTCATCGTCCTGCACGCCCACGAAACGAGCCACGGTGGCACGCGCATCCTCGAAGGCGTCCGTCGCCTCCACTGCAAGGTGGTGCGCGCCGCGATGGACGGCGGAGTTCCGCTGCTCATAGAATTCCTGCTCGGCCTCAAGCACGCTCCGGGGGTTCTGCGAGGTGGCTCCGGAATCGAGGTAGACCAGCGGTTTGCCATTGATTTCCTGCTCAAGGACGGGGAAGTCGTTGCGGATGCGACGGACTTCATCGTCATCGAGTGCGGAAACCTGGGCATCTCCCCACGCGGGGGTGGAAACCATTGTCAAAACCGGTGCTCCTTGTCAGGACTACGTTTTGTTGGGACTACGTGGCAGTCACGAGCGGCTGACCGCCAGGGGTGGCGGCGTCACCTTGTAATTGTCCCACCAATCGGCTTCGCTGCCTTCATCCCGGGAGCACCGGCCCTACTCCTCCGGCTTCGCCAACTCGTCCCACAGTTCGGAAAGCTTCTGCCTGCGCGAAACTCCGAGCTTGCCGTAAACCCGCTGCAGATGGGCGTTGACCGTGTTCACGGCGATCCCCAATCGGGCAGCGACTTCCGCACTGCTCAGCCCGGAGGCCACCAACGCAGTCACTTCGCGTTCACGCTGGGAAAGCTTCACGACGCCGGGAAGAACCGAGGATCCGGCCTCCGGGCCCGCCTGGTGGGGCTCGTCAAAAACGAAAGCCTCCTCATGGTCGGTCGCTTGCTGGGCTTCTCCCATGCTTACCTGTCCTGTTCCCATTTCCTGTCCCGCTTCCTGTCCGGACGGCATGCCGGACTCCACACTCCACACCAGCTCGGACACTCCCGCCCCCAGCTGCCGGTATCCCCGGCTGCCGGTGCGGGCGGCCAGGCCGAGATTCAACATTTCAAGCGCCCGGTGTCCCTTCTTGGCCGCGGAACCGGCAAGTTGGAGCAGCTTCCGGTGCGAGTGTTCCGTACCAACCAGCACTGACCGTGCGGCGGACGAATAGCTTTCGGCGAGCTGCGAAGCAAGATAGTTGCCGCCACTGGCCCGCGAATCGTAGGCCGCCAGGGCGCGACGCACCTGGTTGACATCGCCCAGCAACCACGCAGCCGCGGCAAGTCCTCCGAGGGCCGGTGGCAGGAGTCCGTCAGGGTCGGCTTCATCTAGGCGTGCCTTGGCCTGGCGGAACTGTTCGCACGCCAGCTCCAGGCTCCCCTGCCGGGCAAGGACGAGTGCCCTGTAGAGATGCGCAGACCCGCCGAAGTAGCTCATCCGGTTGCTGTAGCTGGAACTGCCGGCGCAGAACATTTCGGGGCCGCCCCATTGCCCGCGCCAGATCAGATTGGACCCGTGGATGGTCAGCACGGTCGAGTGGAAGTCCACGGGGCACCGCGGCAACCGCCCGAGGGACTCGAGGGCCAGCGTCGAGAGCGCGACGGCGTCCGCGAACCGGCCGCTGACGGCCAGCCCTTGCGAGACGAGCGCCATCAACAGCACGCCGGCCTGGGTCGGCGGCGGTGGATGGCCCTCCGTACGCAATCCAGGGTCGACCAACTGGCTGTGGCAAAGCCTTTGGAACAGCTCGCCATTGCCTGAAGGCCAGCTGCCGTTCTGGGCGTCCAGATACAGCTGGAGGACGTCCAGTTCGTCCCGGACGGCCGCATAGTCCGCATGGGCCGGCTCGCCCTTCTGGAGGCCGACGGCGGCAGCCTCCAGCCGCCGTCGGGCATCCTGGAGGACCGCCTGCAGCACGTTGGCCCCGGGCGACGTCGGCAAGAGCGCATGCAGGAGAAGCCACACCGCGTGGGCGAAATCCACAGTCAGGACGCCGGGGGTGTTTGCCACCAAGCCCTTGAGGATTGTCACGGCTCCGGGGAAATCCCTGGTCTGGTAGAGCGCCCTTGCCAGTTCCACACCTGCAAGCAGAGCGAGCTCGGGCGCCTTCACGGCCTCGGCGGCCCGCCGCGCCCTTCGGTTGTCGTGAATGTCGTTTGCGGCGATGGCCACCGCCAGAAGATCGGCATCGGGGACCGGCATGCCACTTGCCTGTTCGAGATCCACGCGACGGAACAACGCCCAGATCGAGTCCTCGGCGGCGGGTGCGGACGCTGCGTAGATGCTCCGGTGAAGTTCGAGGATCCGCGCGGATCCCAGCTGTTGCCGGGCCAGTCTCCCCTCGATGGCGTGGCTGAGCGTCGCGGTCTCCTGGCTGTCTTTTTGGATACGGATCGTTCCGTCGGCACGCAGCGCGTCGATCGCGCGCTTTTGGACAAGTTGCTCAAGGACCGCCAGCGGTATCGGCTCTCCCACGGCGAGAAGGTCCACTACCTGCCTCTGTGGCACGGAATAGCCCTCAAGGCGGTGGCGGGTCAGTTCGAGCGCCTGCGAACCGTCCAGGCGTATCGGTCCGGACAACATCAAGGAATCGGCCTGCTCCACGATCTCGCCGCGAGCTGCGGCTTCGTCCAAAAGCAATTTCGCGGTCTGCAGGTTGCCGCCGGTGAGGGCATGGATGTCCCGGACGAGGCTGCGGGCGGCGTGGCCGCCGAGGCGGTCATCGAGGAATTCGCGAAGTTGCTCCTCTGTGAGATCGTCCAGCGTCACAACCGCCAGCTGCCGCGAAACCACGGACTCCATGAGTTCCATCCTCAGGGGCCGGTCCGAGCGGTGGGTGGCAATCAGGCGGATGTCCGGTTCGACAAGCAGTTGGCTCAAGAGCCAAAGGGACATGTCATCCAGGAAATCGAGGTTGTCCAGCACCAGCAAGGCAGGGGATCCGGAGGTCGCAGCGCCACGCACGGCCTTCCGGCAGGCCGCCACGATGGAACCGGGCCACACTTTGGCCCTGGCCGGCAGGTCCGGAACAAGCGCCATGGCGATTCCGAAAGGAATATCCGCGAAAGACTCCGAGACGTTGTGGGCGATCACGCTGAAGGATCCGCCCAGCACTGAGGCCGCCGCGTCCAAGAGGGTGGTCATTCCTGAGCCGCCCGGTCCCGAGATGATCATCCCGGCCGGTTCCGGCCCTGACAAGGCAACGACAATCTCTTGGAGCTCGGCTGCCCGAATGATCGGGGGCGAGGTGTGGGTCCCTTCGGTATCGTCCATGGTCCTGTCTCATCTTCGGGCCGCCGGACACACGTTCCTGACGGCTGTGGCACGGACCGGTGTCATTTCCACACGTTACCTCCGGGTTTCAGTCCTGGATTGAGTGGTAACTACTTGGTTTTCCGGGGTTACTTGCATGAAATATTCCCGCTCCACGCGGCCCTCGACGACGGCTGCGAGGCCGCTAAACAGAGCCTCCGCGCGGCCTGCCACGGAGCCTCCCGGCGAGCGCCGGCGGAGCCTCCCGGCAGGGTGCCGAAGGAGCCTCCCGGCAGGGTGCCGAAGGAGCCTCCCGGCAGGGTGCCGAAGCATCGTTTCCAGCCCGTGTCTTCCCCCGGATGTGCATCCGCTGTTATCGCCCTGTGATCTGACTGTGTAAGCTGGTGCCGCAAGAGTAAGTTCCGGCTGGCTACTTCTGGGGAGTTGAAGCGCAGCCGATTCCCGTAACAACTCTGTCGTGACACACCATTTGGCCGTGTACGACGCTGCGGCATTTTCGCCTGCAGATCGCCTTATCCATGCCCAGGTCTCGTATGTCTATGTCCCCAACAGATATGTCACCCAAAATATGAAACACCTGATCACAGCACTTGTCGCCGTGGCGCTCCTTGCCTTCGGCGGGTTCGCCACCATCTCCGCTGTCCAGTCCTCGCACAAATCCGCCTACCAGGCCGGAGACCGCTCTTCGAGCACGAGCACGCGGGCAACCCCCGCACCTTCCGCCACCTCCACCCCCAAGGCCACTCCGGCGCCGACGCCGACGCCGACGCCCAGCAATGTTCCGGCCTCGACGCCGTCGAGCAAGCCCGCCCCGGCGACGCCCGCGCCGGCCACCACAGCCGCGAGCGCGCCCGCCCCGACGGCGGCGCCGCTGCCCGTCACCGGGACCTACCCGCTGCACACCAACATCGTGAGCACCACCTTCTGGGTGGGCGAGATCTTCAATGCCAGCCTTTCGGACGGCTCCCAGGTGTGCTCCACCTACAACGGCCAGTGGGCTTTGCAGCACACCGGCGTCAACATGGGAACCACTCCTTCCAGCGCGAGCGGTTGCCCCGGCAGCACGTACGGCGGTTGTGACGGAGTCAGCTCCGGCACCGGCACGAACTTCACCTGCGCCACGGAACAACGCGTGGCCAGCAATGGATACTTCCCGCTGCACCAGCCCAAGCCTTTGCAGAACCCGTTCTACCTGGATCTGCCATACGACGACGTCAATGACAGCGTCGCGTTCGCCCAGCGTTGCAATGTGATTCCCTGGGCCGCCGCGGACAACGCCAAAACAGGCGTCAACCACTGCGCGGACTCGAGCTACAGCTACATGAAGAACGCTTGGGTCCAGATCACCGGCCCCAATGGCGGCGTGTGCTACGGACAAGTTGAAGATGCCGGTCCCTCCAGCGGCTCCCTGTACCACGATTCCGCCTACGTATTCGGCGCGAACAACGCCCGTCCGGCCAACAAGTCCTTCTCCGGCGACCCGAGCCAGGGTGCGGGCATGGATGTGTCTCCTGCCCTGAACGGTTGCCTGGGCTTCGCTGAGCTGAACGGCGACAATGACCACGTCTCGTGGCGCTTCGTTGACCGCGCCAGTGTCCCGGCTGGTCCGTGGCTCAATGTTGTCACCACGTCCGGAGTCACCAACTAGCGCAACACGCGTTCCCGGGGCCCTTACGGTCGGCAAGACACTGCGGACTCCGGAAATGTCAGACGCCCATGCCGCAAAGCCGCAAAGGCTGTGTGGCATGGGCGTCCGCGTGTCCGCTCACTGGGCGCGGCAGCGTCTTAGCCGGTCCGCACGACGGAAGGCCCCGGCGTCGCGATCTCCTGGGATTGGCGTTGGATTCTCCGGACCGGGCTGACCCAGACTCCCGATGAACTCGACGAGTACGCCCTGGGCAAGACCTGGAGGCAGATCACTGCGTCCAGGATCCGCATCAGCGGAAACAAGGGAGCCATCAACAAAAAGCGCGGGTTGCGCATCGAAACTGCGGCAAGGACCGTCAGGAAAAGGTCAGGCAGGAAGACGCCGATCAGGACGTCCTGGGGCCGCAGGACACCCGACAGGAAGACAAAGACGTCCGATCTATTTCCAAAGATCCACACCTCGATGGCCGCGAGGGACGACAGCAGGAAAGCCGGCACCAGAAGCACGAAGAAGAGGCAGCTGGCCACGAGCTCAACAATGTACAGCCCGAGCACAAACCAGAATCTGCTGAATTGCAGGCCGTGCCGGCGGACGGTCTGCCAGAAGCCGAGGATCCATCGACGCACTTGCTTGATGTAGTCCTTCAGGTTGTCCGGATCCTGGGTGTACGCAACGGCGGCAGAGGGATGGAATGCAATCCGTCCCAGTTTTTTTGCATGGATCTCAAACGTCATGTTGAAGTCTTCGATCACCAGTCCGGGCGCCAGGACCTCGATTTTCGCGAGCGCACTGGTTCTGTACATGCTGGCGAATCCAGGCACGATGGAGACGACATTGGCTCCGCGGGCTGCCTGCCCGTATTTGAGCAGCAATTGGACCACGATGTACAAGCGCTCCCGGTAGGCCACCAGGAAGCGGCCGATCGCCGTCGGAGGCGCCGGGCTCATGATCGACTTGGCGCGTCCCGCGACGGCAACCACGGTGGGATCATCAAACAGCGGGAGCCCTGTTTCGAGGTAATCCGGCGTCGGGCGGGTGTCCGCGTCCAGGAGCATGACCACCTTGAACCGCTTGCAGAGATCGAAATGGGCGATGCCCGCTGCGAGCGCGCCAGCCTTGCCACGGTTCGGTTCAAGGTCCAGGACCTTCACCCCGGCGGCCCGGGCAATGGCCGCGGTGTCGTCAGTGGACATGTCCGAAACGACGTGGATGTTGCGTCGGGGAACCAGCGCGGACGCGGCGAGGATTGTGTCCTTGATGACCAAGGCCTCGTTGTGGGCGGCCACGAGGACCGCGACATTCGACGGGGAGATACGCACTCCCTTCGAACGATGGCGGGCCCGTTGACGTCGAGGGATCGGCGCCTTGCGGCCGCGCAGCATGGCGATCCACCCGAGGATCCGGTAAGTCAAGCCCCGGGCACGCCACGACTCCTCACCCGCCAAACGGATCAGACCGGCAAGCGACCAAAAGATCGTGCTTACCCCCAGAACCAAAAAGATCGAAAGAACTATCACGGCGACGGAGCTCCAACTGTGTCGTACATTTCGTAGTCATCGGTAGCAAGCTGGCCATCACTGAAGAGGTTCATTCCAAAGCTGATGGCCTCGGCTCCTGCCGGCACGGGCGGCGTTTCCCAGACCGCCTGCTCGTAACTGGTGTTGGCCGCGAACCACGGACTGGCTGTCCAATAGGTCCACGTGCCCAGCTTGTTGCGGTAATACACTTCAAATTGGGTCTTCGCGGTGGACTGGTACCAAGCCCTCAGCGAATAGCTGTGGCCAGTGCTCACGCTCGGAGCGCAGGCGCCGAGGTCGAGGACGGGAAGCAGTTTGGCGTCACCGGAGGAGTATTCGGTCACGTCCAGGCGTCGGGCCACCGCGCCGGTGTGTCCCGGGGTCAAAGTGCTCAGGACCACGGCGTTCCTGCCGTAGGACGACACCTGCCAGCATTGCGGCAAGCCATACTTTCCAGCGATCTCCAGCCCCGGATTCCGAATGGCGTTCTGTCCTGGTGCTGCCGGCGCGGCCACGGGACCGTTCACCACCGGTTTCGCCACGCCGCCGATCACGTCATGTATCGTGCGCACGGCCATGGTCCCTTGTTGGGTCTTGGCCGCCAGCCATGTGGCGAACTGCTCGAACAAAGCCGGGCTGATGGAGCGGGGACTGCCGCTGTTATCGATGTCGTAGAAGGTGAGCTGCAACCAGCCTCCGGCCTTTTCGGCCTGCGCCACGGTCGCCTCAAGGTCTGCCAGCGTCCAGTTGCTGCCGACCTCCGATGTTGCCCGTGTCCGGAAGGGGTCGGCGGGGCGGACGGTTTCTGCTGCCGCGCAACCCACGCAGTCAACGGGGGTGGTGATCTCGCCGAGGCCCCGCGCGCTGTTGTAGCCGCATGCGGCCACCAATTCCTCCGACTTCGGCGTCGACGCCGCAAACGGATAGGCAAAGGAAGTGACCTTGAAGCCCCAGTCGGTAAGGTTCGCCCGATCGTTGCAGATCTGCCTCGACGCTTCGTCCGGTTCCACCGACGTCACATCGGCAAGGGTGACGGTATGGCCGCCGATTTCATTCTGGTCCGCGGCCAGGGTGTGGAGATTGTCTACCGTCATGTAGTCGGGTGCGCCGACAAAGCCCGAATCGATGAAGAAGGTTCCCCGGAGGCCGTGCTCCTTCAGGATCTTGGCCGCATCCATCTGGCTTGCCCGGCCCGCATCGAACGTCAAGCTGACGGACGAGAGCGGGTCGGCAGAAGGTGTGGGGCTGCTGTTCGCGGAGCCGCCGGCAGGAACTTGGTTTCCGTTGATCAGCGAGGTGGCGCCCGTCAGCAGGAGCAGTACCGACACCCAGGAGACAGCCCATAAGCCCGCCCGTTTCCTCGACGTGCGAACCGGGCCGGATGCCATGCCCTTCCCCCGGGCACTCATCGCCAACCCGCGCTGCCGGTTTTCCTGAAGGGGCCGGTGGCGACTGGGGGAAGCCTCGGTCTCAAAGGCTTATTCACCACCGGCCCCCGTTCAGGGGCCCTCTCTGCGAGGGCGCACTGCCGTCGGGCAGCTCCATCAATTGGCGCTGGGTCCATGGGAGGATCCGTGATGGTTCCCCCAAAAACAGGCTCGAACTCCAGGCAAACGCCTTCTCGGATTAATCCGCCGTGTCCTGATGCCGCTCGGACCAGAGCGTCCGTTTCCATTGTGAGACCTGTCTTTCCCCCGTTGCCCTCAACCAACTGACAGCATCAGCCTATGAATCAGGGCGACGGCGGACACGAGTAGCCTCTACCCGTCTTTACACTCAACCTTGACGTCCGGACAACGCCACTACTCGTCCGCTACGCGCCGAAACCCACGGGGACAAAAGCCGGGTGGGAGCAGGGGCGAATCCGATCTGTTCGTGGTCAAATGGTGCAATCAGGGCAGTCGGGGTTAAGGATGGCGGGAGAGCGTGTCCAGGAAACAGGCAAGCGGCACGCGTGTTGCGGCCGGGGCGCGCGCCCGGCGGGCGGTTCGTGGCTTGCCCACCCCGGCCAATGGACCCCGCCGCCGGCTGTCGGCTTTCGCCCGGGCCTGCATTGCCGCGGTCCTTGTGGTGGTGGGGATGGGAGGCATCCTCGTGTGGCGGTTTACGACCGACGCAAACGGCTCCCTCGAGCCCCCGTGGTTTTCCGGCTACGTCGACGTCACCGTCGTCCCCCAGTACCCCTTCGAGACACCCGCGGGCGAGGGCACCAAGAATGTCACCCTGGCGTTTGTGGTGGCATTGTCTGGACAGGCGTGCACACCGAGTTGGGGTAGCACCTACAGCCTCGATGCGGCGAAGACCTCGCTCAAGCTCGAGGACCGGATCGCCAAGCTGCGGTCGAATGGCGGCGCCTTCGCCGTGTCCTTTGGCGGCTCAGTGAACAGCGAGCTCGCCAACTCCTGCCAGAACGCAGCAGATTTGGAAAGGGCCTACCGGGCCGTCCTGGAGCGCTACAACCCCGCAACCATCGACTTCGACATCGAGGGCGACAACCTGGCGGACAGCGCAGCATGGCAGCGCCGCGCGTCAGCGATCGCGGCCCTCCAGAAGGAGCGGATCAAGGAAGGACACGCCCTGTCAATTTGGCTGACCCTTCCGGTCACCCCGCAAGGACTGACCGACGCCGGAACCTCGGCCGTTGACCAGATGCTCGCCGCCGGGGTCCAGCTGTCCGGCGTCAACATCATGACCATGAACTACGGTTCAAGCCGGAGTCCGTCGCAAAGCATGCTCGATGCCGGAACGTCGGCGGCCCAGTCCACCCACGATCAGCTCAGCATCATCTATCAGCGCGCAGGGACGACCCTCAACAGCGAGCAGATCTGGGGAAAAATGGGATTGACCCCCATGATCGGCCGGAACGACCTCCCTGGCGAAGTGTTTGACCTCGACGCCGCCCGGGGATTGAACTCCTTCGCCATCAGCAAAGGGGTTCAAAGAGTGTCCATGTGGTCCCTCAACCGGGACATGTCGTGCCCGCAGGACATGCCGGAGGACACGGCCAGCCACGTTTGCAGCGGCGTCGATCAAGGCACCCAACGCTTCTCCGATGTGTTGGGGGCGGGATTCCGCGCCAAACTGCCGTGACCCCGCAGATCAACCGGTAGGCGGATCGACCACCCAGGCGGTAGGCCGGCAAGCCGGTCGACCAGGGATCATGCGGGGCCGGGACGTTCCACCCTGCCCTGGTTCTTGGCCTCGGCCGGCCGGGCGAGGTGCCGGCCATTGCCGTGCTGGAACAGCTTCTTGAGCCACTGCATGGATACCTCCAGTTTTCGAGGGACTGCTTTTATCGGATTGCTTGGACGGCGCGGCCTACTTCACTTGGCTTACCGTGACGATGTTGAGCCATGGTCCCGCCGGAACCTGGTCCCGCGGCACGAACTGCCAGTCGACTTTGTCCGACTCGCCATCGAGCTCGGAGAAACCGAGGCACCCGTTAAGCGCAGGTGAGACATCCATGCCGGCTCCGTTGAAGTTCTTGTTGGCCGGACGCGCATCATTCGAACCAAAAACGTAGTCCTTGTCGTGATACTGGCCCGGACCGGCATCTTCGATCTGTCCATAGCATTCGCGGTTGCCCAGCCGGATCCTGACCCATTGGTTCTTCATGTAGCTGAAGGAACGGTTCTGGGCGTTGCCCGCGAAACCAGGGTCGTTGGCCCAGGGGATGACGCTGGCCCGTTCCGCAAAAGCGACGGGATCGTTGACGTCGTCAAAAGGAAGATCGAGGTAGAACGGGTTCTGTTTCGGAGTCATGCTGGTTGGCGCATATCCTTTGGCCGGCGTTCTCGCCTCGGTCTGGCAGCCGTTCGTCACCACGCCATCACAGCCTCCGTAGCTCTGCATCCATTGGGAGTCGTAGGTCGAAACCACTTGGCTGCCGTCCGCAGCATTGGGATCAAAGATCTCGCCGACCCAAAACGTCGTGGACACAATCCCGGTGTGCCAGGGATATCGGCCGGCTGATTGGCTCGGACTCGGTGCCGGGCTTGGTCCTGTGCAGGCTGCCGTCAGCAGGGCCAGGAAAAATGCACAGCAGACGGCTGGGCGTTTCCAACGCTTGACCGTCGATTTCGCCGTATTCACCATTCACTCCCCTAGAGGCCTTTCTCGGGTGCTTCTCGCAGTGTACGTGGCCTTGGGTGGGGGTTCACCGGAAATTGCCTGGCAAATCCCCGCCCGCCGTCCCTCAGGACGAGCCGCCGTCAGCCTTTCGGGAAATCGATGTTGTAGCGATACAGGAAAGCAGCCATGGCGTCGCGGTTGATCGCCGTGGTTGGCCTGTACGTGCCATCCGGGAAGCCGGTGGTGATGCCTGTGGACGCCAACCACCGGATCTCGTTGTAGAACGGAGCGACTGCCGGTACATCGGAGAAGGTCGGTGCGTTCGCCGGCACGGCCGGACTGCCCTTGAGACGGTAGAGGAAGGCGGCCATCGCGGCCCGGCTGACGGCTTCACCAGGGTGGTAGGTTCCGTCCGGGTAGCCTTTCGTGATCCCTGTTGAAGCCAGCCACCGGATCTCGTTGTAGAACGGAGCGCCGGGAGGAACGTCGGAGAACGTGGGAGCGTTGGCCGGCACCGCAGGGCTTCCGGAGAACCGGTAAAGGAACGCGGCCATCGCATCGCGGGTGATTGACGTGAGAGGACGGTAGGTATTATCCGGCCAACCCTGCGAAATCAAATTGTTCGACAGCCAACTGATCTCGTCATAGAAGGCCGCGGTAGGAGTGACGTCCGTGAAATGCTTGATGCCTGCACTGTCATAGAGTTCGAAATCATCCGTGGTCAGCGTTCCGTTGCCGAGCAGGTTCAAGCCCAAACTGATGGCCGAGGCACCGGCGGGAAGTGCCGGCGAGGTCCAGGTGGCATGGGCCCAGGAAGTGGATGCCGGGAAATACGGGCTGGCGGTCCAATACGTCCAGGTGCCCAGCCCGGTGCGGTAATACAGTTCGAATTGGGTGGTGGTCGTCGAGGTATACCAGGCCTTCATCTCGTAGGTGTGGCCGGGGGTAGCACTCGGTGCGCACTCGCCCAGGTCGAGGGTAGGCAAGAGCTTGGCGTCCCCGCTGACATAGGCGGACATCACCAGCTGCTCGGCGTGCGTCCCGGTGGTGCCTCCATGGCCTGGAGTCGCGGTAGTGAAGGTCGCGGTGTGGCTGCCATAGCTGCCTTGGGCCCAGCACTGCGGCAGTCCAGAGGCCACCGGCCCGGCGGTTTCCATGCTGGCGTTCTTGACGAGGTTCCCCGCGGTAACGGGAGGCGGTGCGGCCGGCCCCGCGACAACCGGCTTGAACGCGCCGCCCAGTGTCTCTTGCACTGTTTGGACGGCGATCCGCCCGGCGGCCTTCTCCGCGGCCAGCCACTGTACGTACTGGGTGAAGAGCGTGGTGGATACCGTCAGCGGATCAGCGATTCCCGACGTTGGATCAATGCCGGTGCCGATGTGGTGGAACGTCACCTGGACCCAGCCGCCGCCCGGCTCGGCCTTGGTGACCAGGTTCTTCAGGTCGGCCAAGGTCCAGGTGTTGTCCACTTCGTCCGGGGCCTTCGTGTCATAGGGATCGGCGGGAGGAAGGGTCTCAGCGAATCCAAGTCCAGCGCTCCCGGGCACAACGCTTTCAAGGTCTCCGAGCCCGCGGGCGCTGTTGTATCCGCAGGCCGCAACAGTGCTCTCCACCGCCGGGGTGAGGGACGCGAAGGGGTACGCGAAGTTGGTGACGGTGAATCCCATGTTGGTGAGATTGACCCGGTCATTGCAGATCTGGCGTTTGACCTCGTCCGGACCCATCTGGGCCAGGTCCGGGTGGGTGACGGTGTGGCCGCCTATCTCGTTGCCGTCCGCCTGCAACGCCAGCGCTTCCTGCGTCGTCATGTAGTTCGGAGCGTTGAGGAAGCCGGACGGCGTAAAAAACGTCCCTTTGAGCCCGTTGCTTTTGAGGATGGCCGCGGCGGGGATCTGGTCCGCGTTGGCGTCGTCGAACGTCAGGGTGATAATGGTGTTCGGCGCCGCGTGCGCGGCCGGTATCGCTATCCCGAAAACAGACGCTGACATCAAGACGCTCAGAACGCCGGCGAGCCAACGCGGTTTTCCGGCAGGGCTCAAACGTTGGGCCCTGTGGCGAGGTTGAGACAAGGACGCCCCCCAAACACGTTGCATTTGCACTCAGCCTTTCCTTTTGTGCTGCTTCTTCAGTTGAACGACTTCAGTTGAATGACGCCGCACGGTCGGCGGCTTCATTGCCCACGCATCACGATGCGAGGGTGATCTTCCATCCCGCGGGATCCAGGACTTTTGCCGGCTTGTAGTCGGCTGCGACGTTGCGGATGATTTCATCCAAGGTGGTCTTCGGGTCGAAGCCGACAAGCCCGAGGGACTTGCTGTTGTCCGGAACCCGCCGGCGCATGTCTTCGTAGCCTTCCGAATACGCCTGCTCATAGGGCACCAAGGTGATGGCGCTGTCGCTGCCGAGGAGTTCGACTATCCTTTGGGCCAGCGTCAGGATGGAAATCTCGTAGCTGCCGCCGAGGTTGTAGGCATTTCCGTAGGCAAGCGGCTCCTCGGAAATGCGGACGATGGCCGGAACGATGTCGCCGACGTAGGAGAAGCACCTCGTCTGGTGGCCGTCTCCATAGACCGTCAGGGGCTCACCGGCGAGCGCCTGGCGGACCAGTCGTGGAACAACCATTCCGTAGCGGCCCGTCTGCCGCGGACCGACTGTGTTGAAGAGCCTCACAATGGCAACCGGCAAGCCGAATTGGCGCCAGTATGCGTGGGCGAATGCTTCGTCAATGCCTTTGGCCGCGGCGTAGGTCCACCGGGATTTGAGCGCAGACCCCAGGATGCGGTCCGCTTCCTCCGAGAGGCTGTCCGAGGTGTTCTTGCCATAGATCTCGCTTGTGGAGGCCAGCAGCAGCGAGGCACCCGATTCCAGGACCGAGTCCAGGACCACTTCGGTGCCATGGATGTTCGTGCGGAGGCTCTCCAACGGGTGGTCGACAATCAGGTTCACGCCAACCGCGGCGGCCAGGTGGAAGACCCTGTCGGAACCCGCCACGACTTTGTCCACCGCGTCGCGGTCGAGAATGGTTCCCTCGATGAAATGGAAGTTCCTGTGGCCGATGACGCCTTTGAGGTTCTCCAAGCGTCCGGTGGACAAGTTGTCCAGCACGGCGACTTCGTCCCCTGCCGCCAACAAGTGCTCAACGAGGTGGCTTCCTATGAACCCGGCACCGCCGGTTATTGCTGTTTTCATTACTCCTGCTTCCGTCGGAAAACCTGGTGGATCTAGAGTCGGGTTACGTTGTCGGCTTTGGGCAAGCGGTACGTCGTGTCCAGGACTGCGGGTGCTTCGGCCAGCCAGTCAAGTTGCATCTGGCTGTGCCTCGTGTGCAGGATCACCAGATCCGCACCCCAGTCCTCCGGCGATTGCTCGGACTCGAGTGTCCCGCCGTGACCGTCCGGAGCTGTCCGGCACCAAGGGTCGGAGAATGCCACTTCCGCACCGTCGGCGATCAGGGCGGCGATGATCTCCAACGCCGGGGATTCCCGGAGATCTTCGACGTCGGGCTTGTACGCAACCCCGAGGACCATGACGCGGGCACCGGCAACACCGTGGTTGCGGTCGGAGAGGATTCGCCGGGCCTTCTCGACCACCTGGTGCGGCCTGCCCGCAATGCCGGCCATTGCTTGTTCGATCACGGGGGCCGTCAAGCGGGCTTTGCGCAATTGCCACAGCAAGTAGTGGGGGTCGCACGGTATGCAGTGCCCGCCGACTCCGGGACCAGGGGTGAACGCCATGAATCCGTAGGGCTTGGTGGAAGCCGCATCGATGACGTCCATCACCTCCATGTTGAGTTCGTGGCAGATGTCGGCGAACTCGTTCGCCAAGGCGATGTTGACGGCCCTGAAGGTGTTTTCCACCAGCTTGGTCATTTCGGCAACGTCCGCCGACGGCACCACGTGAACCAGCTTGGTGCTGGCGCTCAGAAGCCGTTCGGCGACTTCGCCGCAGGCCGGGGTCACGCCGCCGACTACCCGCGGGACGTCTTCGTGGGAGAACGAGTCCACGCCGGGGTTGATGCGCTCGGGCGAGAAGGCCACGAACACATCACGCCCCGGAATGAGTCCCCTGGCAGCCAAGGGCAAAGCCAGAAGGTCCCGGGTGGATCCTACGTACGTTGTCGAGGTCAGCATCAGCAACTGGCCGGTGGTCGCGAAATCGACCACCGAAGCGCACGCGGACCGGAGAATGCCAAGGTCCGGAACCAAGTACTCGTCGACGGGAGTGGGAACGCAGACAACCACTGCCGCCGCGCGGGCAAGCAACGACAAGTCGCTGCTCAGCATGAAGGTCGGGTCCAGCAACGCGTTCCTGAGCCGCTCCTTGTCCGAGTCCAGGAGATCTGCCCGTTGCTCGCGGATCACGGCCAGGCGGGCGTCGGACACGTCGAGGCCAAGAACACGCCGGCCCGAGGCGTTGATCGCCAGTGCGGTGGGCAGGCCGACGTAGCCCATGCCCACGATCGCCACGTCGAAAGTAAAAGCCTGGTCCTGCGTGGTTGCCCGTGTTCCTGCGCCCTCCGGCCATGCCGGCGCCTGTGTGTGCAAGGACTGCGAGCTCCCGCTGGGCTCTGCCTTGAGGGTCTTTACCTTCGTGTTCGGTGCCATGGTCAGTCGACCTCCCGGTGCCTGTTGTCTCCAGTGTGAAAGAAAGCCGGCGACGAAACGGGACGTGCCCTGGTCTCAGAGGGCACATGACCGCCCGCCGCCGGCTCGATTGTGGGGGTACCCGCCGAATGCGTGCGCCCGGTTGCATTGGAGTTGATTTCTCGCTGGATTACCGGGTGGTTTTCCTGTAGCAAAGAATTCTTCCTGCGTTTCATCTCGAGACCCACTTATCCCCAATTGAGTGGCGGTTGCCATCAGGAAAAGCGTATTAACGAACCCCTAGGGCGGGCGCGAGTGGGCTCTACCCGTCTTTGGATGCGCGGTCCCTTCCGAGGCCATTGACTACCCGTCCGAGCGCTTTTAACCACTCGATTCAGTACTCGCTTTTGGGCCTCGGGCCCTTTACCGCAGCGGACGACGGCGGAAGGAGACTTCGGGGAAGCGCTCACCCATCGCCGGGGCCAGGACAGTTGCGTCCGCGGCTAGCCCTGGCCCTGCGTGCCGTGGGCGCCGTTCATCAAGTCTTCCCGGTGGCTGATGCCCAGCTTGGCGAACATTCGATACAGGTGACCCTCAACGGTGCGCAATGACAGGCCCAAGCTCAGCGCAATGTCCTTGTTGCTCGATCCCGACTGCACCAGCGTTGCGATTTCCTGTTCGCGCCGGGTCAGTTTCTGGAGATCCGGGGAGCCCCCGTCAACGGCCGGACCGGCCTTGTCGAGGGCGGCCGTGCGGCGCTTGAGGAGCCGCTGGCCCTCGAGCTGGCGTGCCTTGTCGCCCCTGCTTTCAAGGATGCGCAGGGCGTGGCTGGCGCAGTCGGCTGCGGCGAGCTCCAAGCCGTCCCTGGCTGCCGAGTCGCTCAGCTCAATCAGGCGGTCCGCGTCCTTGTGCGCGAGGGCAAGCCCGACGCTCAGGGCAAACTCCGCAGTGCGGCCTTCGCTGCCTTCCGCTACGGCCGTCAGCCGGCGTGCCACACCAGGGTCTCCGAGCCGAAGGACCAACATGAGGATGTCGATCTCAGCGCCGATCGCTCCGTCCGCAGCCGCGGAATCCGCAAGGGCCATCAGTCTCGCGATCGCCGTTTGCGTTCCGGTATGTTCGGCCCGCGCTACGGCCGCATGGCCTTGCGCCAGGAGCGACGGATGCACGCCTTCCCGGACCAACGCGTCGTATTCGCTTGAGTACGTCATCGCAGTGTCCCGGCGCTTCAGGATCGACGCCGCGTACGCGGCGGCAGCAACGGCGTCGGGCAGGTCGCTTCCCATATCGGAGACCCGCAGCATGCTGACCGCCTGCCGAAGCCTTGGCAGCGCCACCCCCAGGTCTCCCCGGCGCAGGTCAACCATTCCTGCAGCCAGATGGAACATCCCGCCTGAATAGATCAGGGAGTTCGGTGCTTGGGAAACGTGGTTCTTGAGAAAGGTTTCAAGAGCGCCGAACTCACCGGCCTGTTGCAGGGCAAGGATGTAGCGGCGCATCACCATCCCCGCGTACTGGAGGCTCCAGTCGCCGCTGGTGGCAACCATCTCCTGTATCTCCATCAGAATCTGGATGGCCGAAACCGGCCGTCCCGTGACCGCCATGGCCTCTGCGAGGAGGGTACCCGACACGAGGCGGGACTCGTCGTCGTCCGCTTCTTTCCAGATCTGGCGGAGCTCACGCTCCGTCTCGATGTAGTGGCCTTCGGCTTGGAGGCCTTCCAAGGAGAGGAGCCGGCTTCCCAGCTTCCCGCGTTCCAGGTCATCAGGGTCGATGCCTTGACGGGATTCGGCGAGCCGGGCCAGGGCTGCCTCCCATTCGTATGCTGCCTGTTTGATGGCGTTCGGCCCGACGCCTTGACGTCCGGCAAGCTGGGCCGCCAACATCGATGCCTGACGGACCGTCCGCGGGTCATTTGTCCTGTCCACCACTCCGGCGAGCGAGGACACCGATCCCCTGATGTCGCCCCGGTACCATTTGGCGCGTGCCACCTCCACCTGGGCTGCCAGCCGCAGGGAAGGATCCTTGATTGCGCCGGCTACCCGTTCCACGTAGCTGGGGATGAACAAGCGGTTGGCCAGCTGGGCTGCTTCCAGGATGTCGGAGTCCGGGACCTCGGTGCCCGATTCCAATCCCCAGGAGACATAGCGCAGCAGTCCGTCCATGGTCTGCGGTTTGGCATCCATGAGGTCCACGATGCGCCGCCGGATGGTCATGCTGTGGGCGGTCGGGACCAGCTGGCGGATCACTTCGCCCACCAGCGGCTGGGCCAGCCGGACATGCCGGGCGGGGTCTGATGCGATCTCGATGAAATGCAGCTCCTGCAGTTCGTCCACAGCCGTGGAGTCGCTGGCCTGTTGCACGACGCTCAGCGGGACCGGCTCCGCGAGTGCCACCGTTTCCAGGGTTTCCCGCTGCGCGGCTCCCAGCATCAGGATCTGGTTCCGCACGAGGTCCATGAGGCGCACGCTGGTCCCCCGAAGCTCGCCCGAAAGCATCCAGGCATCGTTGCGGCACACCAACTGGCCCAGCGACTTGGCGTGCTCGATGAGTTCCAGCAGGAACATCGGGTTTCCGCCGGAGTACTTGCAGAGGACCGCGCTGGTGCCCTGCACCACTGGCGCATCCAATGCCTGGGTGCAAAGTTGGTTGACTTCCTGCTCATTGAGCGGCTGCAGGTCGAACCGGTCCACGAGCCCTTCGGACCACATCGAGAAAACCTCGGCTGGCGGGGCAGGATACGGCCGGCACAAGAACACGACTTTGGCGGCTTCCGCTGCCGCCAGCTGTGCCAGGACAGCCACGCTGCTGTCGTCGATGTGGTGCGCGTCCTCCACGATCAGGACGGCTGGTGCCGGATGCGGCTGGCCTGCCGGGTTCAATGCCGCCACCACAGCCCTGAGGACGGACAACGGTTCATTGATCTGGCCGGGGGTCAAGGCCGTCAGCAAGGGTGCCAAGGCAGCAAACGGCACCGAGGCCAGGGTGGGACCGGCAAAGACCCTGAAAGGGCGGACACGCTGCCCCAATTCATGGACCACTTCGTTAATCAGTGCAGTCTTGCCGATACCCGCGTCGCCGAAAAGCAGGACCCCGGGGCCATTGGCATCGAGAAGGCAGTCCACGACGGCTGCCATCACGCTGAATCGACCAACGAGCGCATCTGCTGCGAGAACCTCAGTCATTTCGCACCTCCTTCGACGTTGCCCAAGGCGAAGCTGAGCTCGGAGCGTTCCACGATTTTCAGCTTGCCGAAGATCTGGTAGAGGTGCCCCTCCACCGTGCGTACTGAAACATGGAGCTTCGCGGCGATGCCTTTGTTGCTCTCCCGGTTCGCCGCCAGCCGGGCGATCTCCAACTCGCGGGCAGTGAGCCTGAGTCCTTCTTGGTTGCCGCTTTGCGGTGTGCGCAAGCGCTGCCGGCACGTCTCCGCGAGCTGCCGCGCCTTCCTCAGGACCGCCTTGTCCAACTGGATGTGGTCAAGATGCAACACGGTCTCCGCGATATCGAAGGCGAACCTGTCGTTCTGCATGTCTTCGGCCAACCGCGCGGCCTCGAGAAGAAGCTCGGCACTTCCGGATATTGTGGCCCGTGCGTACGCGACGCACAGTTCGGCGAACTGTCCCTGGCACCGCAGGGCCGAGTCCAACAGCCGCGGAGCGGCTGCCACCGCGCCCAGCCGAACGGCCGAACTGAGGCAAAAGATCTCGTGACCCGGGGCACCCTCGTCCCGGTCGGCGTCGGCCAAGCGGAGGAGCTCCCCGACGGCGGCCTCCGGGCCGTCGATTCGATCCCGGGCCATAGCCGCGAGGTACCTCTTCGTCCGTTCCTTCCGCCACGTCGGCCTGCGCAGCTGGATGGATGCTTCCTTGAGGTAATGCCGGGCCTGCTCTTGCCCGCCTTGCAAGGCGGAGGCGTAGGCCGCCGCCGTGCAGGCGACATCCAGCATGCCTTCATTGTCCTGAACCCGCAGCTGGCTGATCACCGGAATAAGAGCTTCCAGGCCGTCTTGGCCACGGCCCTGGATGCACCGGAAGATCGCTTTGGGAAGATCGATGGCAGTCGGGAGGGCCTCGGCGGCGGAAACCAGGAGGTCATCCCCGGGCTGGACCATTTCCCCTTCTATGTCCCAGCGTCCGGCGAGTACGAAGGCGAACCGCAGCCGCGATGTGGCGCGTCGGGCTGCGGCGACGGATACGGACGGATCATGGCAGTCAGCCATCAGCTGTTCTGCCATGTCCGCCGCCTCGGATTGCCGTCCCGTCAGGGCCCATGCCTCGCACAGCCAGCTTCCGGCGAGGAGGCGGAACTCCGTGCCGTGCGATTCAAAGTCTTGAAGTACCTCTTCCAGTCGTGCCGCCATCTCGGCGTACGAACCCGAATAGCTGGCCGCCTGCGATTCGGCCAGGACAAGCTCCTCCCGCAGTGTGGCGAGGCCCGGGCCGTTTGCGGTTCTGGCCGCTTCGTCGTCGAGCCGTCGACGGACATGCGCCAAGGTCTCGCACGCTTGCGCCGTGGTTTCGGGGAGTGCCAGAAGAACCGAAGCCTCCGATAGCTTGAGCCGGACCCATTCGGCAAGGGGGGCTTCGTCACCGGACCCACCAACGCGAGCCCTCAGCACGTCCCGGGCCCCGGCGACGTCGCCGAGTGTCATCAACGCACGGGTTTCCTCGGCTACTGCCCCGGGCAACGAGGAGTGGCCTGGAATGCTCCGGACCAGGCGGAGGGCCAGCCGCGCATCAAGTTGCCGATTCGCCACTGCGGCAGCTTCAAGCGCTTCTTCCCTTCCCAACGTGGCTCCGCAGTCCAATGCCCACGCGGCCATGGACAGCAACATCGAGCGCTGCCCGAGGGCCGGATCCATGGACTCCAGGAGCAAGCCGCGGAGTTCGTTGCTGCGGCCGGGTGGAACATTCGCGCGGACCACGTCACCCACCAGCTGGCTCTGGAGGTGAGCCATCCTGGGCAGCGAATCGTCGACGACGAGGATGCTCCTTTTCTCAAGGGAATCCACATCATCCGCCGATGCGATGGCCAGCAGGGATTCCAGGGGGACGGCCCTGGCCAGGGAAAGGATCTCCAGGACTTTGCGCTCACCGGCCCCCATCCGCCCAAGCCGTGTGGTGATGAGATCGGTGATTGCCCTGCCGTGCAGTTCGCTCCGGGACGTCAGGACCCAGACGCCGTCGCTTTTCAGGAGCGAACCAGACTCGCCGAGCTCCGCCGCGAGCATCTTGAGGTAGTGGGGGTTGCCCCCGCTGGCCGTCCACAAGGCATGGGCGCCGGACGGCGAGACCTGGGCTCCCAGCCCGGCCTCGAGCCAGGCATGCGATTCATGGAAAGTCAGTGCTTTGAGGTCTATCCGGTGCAGGAACCCATCGCCGCAAAGCCGGGTGATCTCGCCGCAGAGCCGCTGCGGGTCGGTGCAGGTGAGGACAAGCTGGGCCGTGCCGTTCCTCGCGAGTTGGGCAACCGTCATGGCCGCCAGCTCGTCAAGCTCGGCCGCGTTTTCAATGACCAGGTATACCGGTTTTCCCTCGGCGCGCTCACGAAGCAAATTGGTGAGTGCCGACAACACCAGGACGGGATGGGCCAGGTATCCCGGGTCAAGATCGCTCAAAAGGATGTTGAGGGCGCCGTAGGGCGATCTGGCCAACGCTGCGCTGCCGCGGATGACGACGACGAATGAGCGCCCGCGTAGTTCGTTCACCGCACGAGTAGTCAAGTAGCTCTTGCCGCTCCCCGACGGGCCTGTGACGAGCACTCCACCTTTGGAGGCCGCGAGTGCCAGCGCAATGTCCTCAACATCGGCCCGGGGCCCGATCGGCGGCCAGAGGGTCGGAATGACCGGCTTGCCTTCGGCTCCGTCATGTTGGTTCGGAGCCGAGGGCGCGTCGAACGCCTGGTACCGGGACCCGCCCCCGGACCGAGGGGCATGGACCGTAGATGCACTGCCTGCTGTCAACATGAGCGAGACCCCCAGTGATCGAGTGGTGACACCCCCCAATTAACCAGCTAGCCGTCAGGCCTACACCAGTAGTGAGTACTCGACTTTCATGTCCCCGGATACTCGTATGCGGGTGTGAGTACCCCTGCCCCGGGCGGCGGGTACTCGTCGGCGGCAGTGGCTGCGGCTCGAACCGAGAGTACGCTACTACTGCCCTGCTGCCTCTCCCGGCTTCAGTTTGTGCCCGACGCTCCCTGCGCGACGGCGGCAGCCCCCGCGAGTTCGTCCCTGCCGGTGATCCCCAATTTCGAATAGCACCGGTACAGATGTCCCTCGACGGTGCGCACGGAGATGAGGAGCGTGTCTGCGATCTGCCGGTCGCTGAGGCCCTGGACCGCCAGGTTGACGATGTCCCATTCCCTCCTGGTCAGCTTCGGAGCCATGGAGTCGTGCGGCGCTTCTTCCCTGCCGTGTCCCAGTTCTTCGTTGCAGCGCGCCAGCCCCGCGCGGGCCGCCGCGCTGAGCTCCTTGGTGTGGCCCCGGTCCGATGCTCCCAGCGCCAAACCATAGGCCTTGGCGGCCAGGTGATAGATGGTGGCAGCCTCCAGCTTCTCCGCTGCGGCGAGGTACCGCGCGGCACCCCCGAAATTGAGTGCGAGCCCGTATTCCGCGAGCGCTTGCGCCCATTCGCCTTCGGTGGCGGCTGCGGTTTCACAAAACCGCTCCAGCCTGCTCGCGTCTCCCAGGCCAAGCGCGAGCTCCAGGGCATGAAGTTCAAGGTATGTGGCATTTTCCTTCGCCGCGTTGTCGGCGTTGAGCTGCAACGCTTCCACGCCGGAGCCATCAGCGTTGAGGAGTTCGAGCGCGGCGTCGAAAAAACTCTTTGCCTGTGCCGCGAGAAGGTGGGTGCTGTGTTGTCCCCAGCCCTTGTAGTCCGCCTGGAACCGTTCGGCTTCAGGCAAGCCCGCGCCGGCTGCCGTGTAGAAAGCCATGGCGGCACACAGTCCGAAGAGATTCTGCGGATCGCTGTCCCTCAGGGCTTCGAGGCCCGCAGTCAGCAACGGCAAGGCGTCGCTGGATTTTCCTTGCCTGATGGCGATGTACCCGGCAACCACGTAGGCCGCTCCGCCGAAGGACGCCATCGAGACGCCCGATGTTTCGTAGTACCTGTCGAGGAGCTTTTGCGCTTCCGCCCAGTCGCCCACGGCCAAGGCGCAAATGACGAGGCGGGCGGAGATGAACTCCGGGACGAAGAAGACGTCGTTCTCCTGGGGCTGGGCCAGGGCGGCGGCCTCGAGGACCAACTGCTTTCCCTGGCGCCCGCAGCCGAGCGCGCAGAGCATTTCGGACTTCATGGCCAGCGCCAGGGCCTTGAACAGCGGAGGCAAAGAGCCGTCCACGGTTCCCGTCTGGAGGAGCACGCGTTCCAGTTCGGGGCCCATCTTCCGGTAGTCGCCGTCCACGGAGCCGGCCAGCAGCCCGATCACGGTGACGGCGAGCGGCACTGCGGCTTTCGCGTCCTGCGAGCGCTGGCCCTCGAGTCCGGGCTGCTGTCCGCCCCATTCGCGCAGGGCCTCGCCTTCTGCCCGGATCAAGGAAGCGGACTGCCCGACGGCGGCCCGCGTGACCGCGCGAAGAAGGCTGTCGGAAACTACGTTGGAGGCGCCGGCGTCGACTGTTCCTTGTGCCAGGACTGTCGCGGCCTCGTCCCGGCGGCCGAGATTGAAATACGACCTGGCCAAGACCGCCTGGGCAATCGATTGCCACTGCGGGTCCCGTACCGCTGTCGCCATGCGCAACGCCGACTCGCTCTGCAGGAGCCTCGCCGAAAGGACAGCCGCCCGGATCAGGAGACGATCGGGCACATCCGCCCCGCAATCCAGTGACCACGTCACCATCCTCAGCAAGGAATCCGGATTGTCCTCCAAGACATCCATGCGCGAGATCAGCTGCCGGTGCAGTTGAAGGCTCTGCGCTGCCGGGACGATGCTGCGAAGCACCTCTCCGTAGACCGGATTGACGAGCCGAAGCGTTGGCAACCCATTGCCCGCGGGCTTGATCAAATGCTGGTCCACCAACTCCTGCACGGCCGCTTCTCCGGCCACGACGGTAATCAACGTCTCGTCCACCGGTTCCGCCAAGGCAATCAAGTTCAAAGCTTCCCTGCCGGCGGCCGAAATACGCATCAGCTGGAGTTTGACGACAGCCTCGAGCTTCACCGTGTGCACAGGCGTTGCGGCTGCCTTGAGCCACACCCCGTGCCTCTGGACGAGGGTTCCCGAGCTCTCGGCTTCGCGCACAAGGGTCTTCAGAAGCAGGGTGTTGCCCCCTGCCTCGGTCCAGAACCCATGGCTTGTGCTGTTCAGGACGATTCCCCCCAAGAGGGCCTCGCACAATTCGTGGCCCTGCTCTGCTGTCAGGGGCTCCAGGTCGAACCACTCGGCAGTTCCTTCGTGCCACAAGCGCAGGAGCGGGCCCGGAACTCCCGGCCGCGGAACGCATGCGGCCACGATTTTGGCCCATCCTGCCTGAACAAGCTCCGTCAGCATCGCGCAGGTTGCATCGTCCAGGTAGTGCGCGTCATCGACGAGCAGCAAAGCCGGTCCGGTACCGACGCGGATGCCCTCGAGGTGATCCCAAAGTGAGCGCAACACAGCGACCCTGGAGGATATGTCGGCAAGGGAGAGGTGGGAAAGAAACGGAGCCAACACCCCATACGGGACAGCGGACAATGAGGGACTCCCGTGAATCGGGACTACCGCAAGGTCCCCGCCGAAGACGTTGCCTACCTGGGCCAGGAGCGATGACGCGCCGAGACCGGAATCACCCACGATGAAGACGGCCGAACAATCGTCCGCACGGATTGCTGCCGCAATTCCAGGAAGCAAATGCCCATAGTCGATCCACGGTTCGGGCGGTCTTGCGTCGCCTTCTCCGGCATGGCCATGCACCGCCGCAGCGTTGTCATGACTGCGCGGTTCCTTCAAGCTCGCTCCTCGATGAGATGCCCATTTTGGTGAAGATTTGGTACAGGTGGCCTTCTACTGTGCGGACGGAAACTTGCAACTGGTTGGCTACCTCTTTGTTACTCAACCCTTGACTGGCCATCTTTGCAACCTGACGCTCCCTTTCGGTCAGTTCGGGTCCGAAAGTGTGCGGGGCCAGGGGCAGCACAGGCACGGTACCGACCAGCCGGTCCAGCCGCTGCTGGGCCAGCCTGGCGGACGCCGAATCGCCGGCTTCCCGGGCGATGTCCAGGGCCAGGACGGCACAACGGGACTCCACCGCATCCAGGCTCAGTTCCTGGGCAACGGACGCTGCGAGAAGCAGCGTCTTCGGGTCCTTCTTGCGGCTTCCCTCCGCCACCATCCGGTTCACCGCGGCCATCTTGCCTTGGCGGCGGGACGAAACCTGCTCCAGGAGCAACAACTCTTCCTCCGTGCCGTGGACGGTGGCGCCGAAGAGGCTGATGGATGCCGTGGTGATCCGCCCCTTCGCCAAGTCACGGTTGGCCGACTCGATGAGGCTCTGTTTCGCCCCGGGATCCTTCAACCAGCGTCGTGCCATCTTGACGCAGAATTCGGCCATCCACGCGGGGAACCACGCCGTTTCGCCTTGTCCTTTTTCGGCCAACTCGAGGAAAGTCCGGGATTCCTTGACATCGCCGGCCTGGGCGTAGGCAAAGGCGAGCGCGGAATAGGCCAGGACGGGTCCGTAGTAGTTGCGCCTGATCTCCAATTGCGCCTGGGCCCCCAGCAGGGTGTCGATCGCAACTGAGGCCCGTCCGGCATAGGTGTAGGAAACACCCAGTGCGAGTTCGGCGGCGCCGCCAAGGTAGTGGATGTTCTTTGGCTGCTGATCGAGGGTAGCCGTCAGCATCCGTGCTAGTTCTTCCCACTGTCCGCTGCAGAGGAGTGCGGCGAACAAGCCTTCGGACAACCAGTTGTGCAACCGCGGGCGGGCCTTGGCGCGCTGTATCTTGTGCTTCAACTCGCGCGCCAGTTCGATGGCCTCCATTTCCCTGCCGAGTACCGCCCAGGCCATGGTCAGCAGGCTCCCGCAGCTCAACCGCTGCTCAAGATCGAGGCCGTCCCTGTACTCCTGCTCCAAGGCTTCGGCAACGTCGGCATACTCTCCCTGATGGACCTGGAGCTCGAAACGCGCGAGCCTGAGCATCCCGCATGCCCGTTCAATTTCCGTACCATCCGCTCCGGCTTCCTGCGACCGGCGGGAAAGATCTTCCTGGGCCTCGGCGATGAGGCCGGGTATCTGGAGGTGCCCGCCTGGAATCCACAACAGCGCACTGCAGAGCTCCTGGACATAGTCCGCATATTCGTACGGCGGAAGGCGCCGGAGCTGCTCGGGCGCCACGTCCTTCAATGCGGCCACCGCGGCCTCGTGCTCGGCCAGAATGACGTGGGAAACGCAGCGTTGCTGGGCTGCAGCCACCCATTCCTTGTCCTCGCGACCGATCTGCCGGGCGCATTCCAAAGCGAACCAAGGATCGAACTGCCTGTTTGCCGCGGTGGCGGCCGCCAGGGCCACTGCCGGTTCAAGTGTTTCGCGGACGTTCAGCGTCGAAGAGGCAAAGCCCAGGAGCGCCTCGGCGTCGAGGTCCCGGGTAATGCTGCCCATCACCCCGGCGGCAAGCTGCCGCAGTTCATTCCGCCGTGGCAGGTCCATCCAGCCTCGAATGACCTCACCCATGTACTCGTCGCGCAGCGCCACCCGGCGGGCACCTGACCGTTCGATGCGGAGATAACCGGACCACTCCATCTCCGCGACCACTTCAGGTTCAAGCACGTCCAACAGTACGGAGAGCGGGGCGGTTCGAATGAGCGCAAGCAGCTCCAGGGCTTCCCGGACCGCGGGACTCTCCCGGGCCAGGCGCGACCGGACGAGGTCTGTCAGGACTTCCGCGGAAGAAAGGTGGATTTCGCCTTTCATTGCCCAAACCTGGCCGGCCAGGTGCAGGTTGCCTGAGCGGAGCTGCTCGGTGACGATGGCTTGGAGAACCAAGGGATTTCCACCACTGGATGCATGCAAAGCGCTCGCTGCCGTTGCGGTAACCCGTTTTCCCAGGACGCCGCCCAGCAATTTGGCAACTTCCGCGCGGGAAAAGACCTGAAGTTCGACCTCGTCGAGGAGGCCGTCTTTCAAAAGCCTGATCAGGTCTTCCGGCATGTCCGTGGCTTGGCGGACAGTGACGAGGACTTTTGCGGTCCCGCTAATTAACAAGTGCACCAGGAGGGCCGTGCTCATGCTGTCCAGCGCAGGAAGTTCCGAGAGAACCAACAACACTTTGCGTCCCGCGGCATCCGAACTGATCAAGTGCGAGATGCCGTAGATGATCGCGCCGGGGGAATCTGCGGCCTCTGCCGGCAGCCTCGCGACCAGATGGGCGAGCGCCCCGAACGGGGTGTTGACGTCCGTGGAGCCATGGAGGTGCAGTACGTGCGTCCTTGGAGTGAGCCGGGCCTCCACCGAACGGGCAAAGGTCGCTTTGCCCACGCCCGGTGCGCCAACCACCACCACTCCGTACGAAGACGGTTCGTCGAGCGCTTCAATAACCGTGTTCTGAAGATCCTGCCGGACCAGCGACGACCATTTTCGACGTTCTGCAGCCCCCAGTGGCTGCCGCTCCGTTGCGGATCGCCCTGTTTCTGATTCCGGTGTTGCTCGCAATTTAGATCACGCTACCTTCGCAGCTCTGGCGGACGTGACGTTCAGCGGGTCGTTTGCCTTGGGATTTCCTCTTCACCCCCAGCAGTGATTTGCAAAGTATCATAGCGACCGGTCCGAATCAATTAGTCAGGCGACTAACGATCAGGGTACTTGTTAACCACTGAAATGAGTGCACGTGGGGCCGCGTCGCCCCGGCCCACGCGATCGAGGGGCCCGAGACGAGCGTGCGGGTGTGGAGAGCTAGCGGGGAGGGTTCCTTGGCCGAGCCGAGCGGGTGGGTCAGGCCTTGACCGGGTGGAACTTCTGCTGCGCGGCAAGCAAGCCTTCGGTCATCAGGACCTCAACAGCATCCGCCGCTTCATCCAAAAGAAACGGAAGTTCCTTCTTTTCGGAGGCCCCGAAATCCCTCAGGACATAGTCGGCGGTGTCCATCCTCCCTGGTGGCCTGCCGACGCCCACGCGAACCCGCAAATAGTCCTTGGTACCCAAAGCCTTCGAAATATCCCGCAGGCCGTTATGGCCGCCCTCTCCGCCGCCGATCTTCAACTTGACGGTATTGAAGGGAATATCAATTTCGTCGTGGACGGCAATCACGTGATCCGGTGCAATGTCGAAAAACCGGGCCAGGCCGGAAACAGGTCCCCCGGAGACATTCATATAGCTCATCGGTTTCGCCAAAACCACGCGCGGGCCCCCGATCCCGAGCCTGCCCTCGACCACCTGGGCCCGGGCTTTGTGGGCCTTGAAGCTTCCGCCCATGCGCGAGGCAAGTTCGTCCAGGACCATCTGGCCGACGTTGTGGCGGTTGTGGCTGTATTCAGCGCCGGGATTGCCAAGGCCTACGATCAGCCAGGTGTCTGTCATGGAGTCATCCTAGGGAATCAGGAGGGTGGAATGAAAAAGAAGTGGCCGGGACCCCTCAGGGACCCGGCCACTCTCGAAGGCTTCTGCCGACTACTAGGCAGAAAGACTACTCGGCAGCAGGAGCTGCCTCTTCCTCGGCCTCGGACGTGGCCTCGGAGATGTTGATGATGAGGGTCTCGGGGTCGGTGAGCAGTGCCGAACCGCTCGGCAGGACGATGTCCGAGGCGTGGACGTGCTCGCCGGCCTTACGGCCTTCGATGCTGATTTCGACGAAGGTCGGCAGGTGCGTCGCTTCGGCTTCGAGGGAAACCGTGGTGGCTTCCTGGTTGGCGACTGCGCCGATGGCAGCATCGCCAATGACGTGGACGGCCACGTCCACGGTGACCTTCTCGCCCTTGCGGACGGTCAGGAGGTCGATGTGCTCGATGATCTGCTTGATCGGGTCGCGCTGGATGTCCTTGACCAGGGCCAGGTGCTCTTCGCCGTTGACGTCCAGGGCCAAAAGCGCGTTGGACACGCGGACGGCCAAGGTGGTGGCGCGGCCCGGCAGGTTGATGTGGATGGGCTCAGCGCCGTGACCGTAGATGACGGCCGGGATCTGGCCGGCTGCACGGGCGCGGCGGGCGAAACCCTTGCCGAATTCGGTGCGCAGTTCTGCTGCGAGCTTCTGCTCAGACATGTGTACTCCTTGATTACTGTGGCGCCGGCAAATTGCCGGCAAGTCGATCAGCAAGGGCGGAGGTCTGTGGTGACCTTCCACGCCCGGCAGAATGCCCGCAGCTGAGCAGCAGGTTCAGTCCACCTTCGTTGAAGGAGATTCAGACCCAGTCGATAACGGAGACCCGCAATCCGGTTTTAACCCGGATGTGCTCTCCCTCGCCAAGGTATCCCCAAGAGTTTAGCAGCCGCGTCCCGCCAAAGGGAAAACGGCCCCGGCTTTGCCCAACTCACTCGCATTAGGTGTCGTTATCAGGCCCCAAAACGACAACAAATGCGAGTCAGTTGGGTGCCGGCGGGGCTTAGGCGTTGCCGTCGAAGAGGCTCGTGACGGAACCGTCGTCGAACACTTCACGGATGGCGCGCGCAATCAACGGCGCGATCGACAGCACCGTGAGCTGCGGGAAGCGCTTGTCGGCCGGAATCGGCAGGGTGTTGGTGACGACGACCTCGCGGGCACCGGAATCGGCAAGTCGCTGCGCCGCGGGCTCGGAGAACACAGCGTGGGTGCACGCGATGATGACGTCTTTGGCACCGGCGTTCTTGAGGACCTGGACAGCGCCGGAGATGGTTCCACCGGTATCGATCATGTCGTCGATCAGGACGCAGGTGCGGCCTTCGATCTGCCCGACGACGGTCTTCGAGACAGCCTGGTTCGGCACCGTGAGGTCGCGGCTCTTGTGGACGAACGCCAGCGGCGCACCGCCGAGGCGCTCGGCCCACTGTTCCGCGACCCGGACACGGCCGGTGTCCGGCGAGACAACCGTGATGTTGTCTGCCTCGACCTTGGTGCGGATGTAGTCGGCAAGCAGCGGGATGGCCATGAGGTGATCCACCGGGCCGTCAAAGAAGCCCTGGATCTGGGACGTGTGCAGGTCCACGGACATGATGCGGTCCGCGCCGGCGGTCTTGTAGAGGTCCGCCACCAAGCGGGCCGAAATCGGCTCGCGGCCGCGGCCCTTCTTGTCCTGGCGGGCATACGGGTAGAACGGCGAGACGACGGTGATCCGCTTCGCCGAAGCGCGCTTCAGGGAATCGATCATGATCAACTGCTCCATGAGCCAGTTGTTCAACGGGGCCGGGTGCGCCTGGATGACGAACGCATCGGTGCCCCGGACGCTCTCCCCCGAGCGCACATAGATTTCCCCGTTCGCGAAGTCGTAGGCGTCGATAGGCAGGAGTTCGGTGTCCAGCTCCTTGGCGATTTCCTGCGCCAGCTCGGGGTGCGCCCGTCCGGCGGCGAGAACTAGTTTCTTCTCGCCGTGTGCGGTAATTTCGCTCATGCCTGTGTGCCCTCTTCTGTGGTTGCCGGAGTACTTGAGGAATCGGGGGTGGCAGTGGAACCATGCGCGGCTTGCGCAGCCTGCGCCAGCCGGGCCGAGTTGCTGCCCTGCCGGTTTGCGATGACCCAGCCTTCGGCGTTGCGTTGCGGAGCGACGCTCAGGGTGAGGGCTCCGGCGGGAACGTCCTTGCGGATGATGGCGCCGGCGCCACTGTATGCACCGTCGCCAATAGTGACGGGGGCCACGAAGACGGTGTTGGAACCGGTCCGTACACCCGAGCCGATCACCGTGCGGTGCTTCTTCTCGCCGTCGTAGTTCGCCGTGATGTTGCCGCAGCCGATGTTGGTGTCCTCGCCGATCTCGGCGTCGCCCGCATAGCCGAGGTGGGACAGCTTCGAACCGCGGCCGATCGTCACGTTCTTGGTTTCGTAGAAGGCGCCGATCTTGCCGGTCTCCCCGAGGACAGTGCCCGGGCGCAGGTAAGTGAACGGGCCCACGCTGGCCTTGGCCCCGATAGTGGATCCCGAGCCGTGGGTGCGGGTCACCTTCGCGCCTTCGCCCACCGAAACATCGGTGAGGGTCGTGTCGGGGCCGACGACGGCGTCCCGCGCCACCGTGGTGGCGCCGTGGAGCTGCGTGTTGGGCAGGAGGCGGACGTCTTCGTCCAGGGTCACGGTGGAATCGATCCACGTGGTGGCCGGGTCGACGACCGTGACGCCGGCACGCATCCAGGCCTCGACGATGCGGCGGTTGTGTTCGGCCCCGAGGGCGGCGAGCTGGACGCGGTCGTTGGCGCCCTCCACCTGCCAGCGGTCCTCGGTGACGACGGCGGAAACCCGGCCTCCGGCGTCGCGCGTCAGTCCGAGCACGTCGGTGAGGTACTTCTCGCGCTGAATGTTGTCAGTTGTCACTTTGTGCAGCTGCTCACGGAGCACCTTTGCGTCAAAAGCGTAGATACCGGAGTTCACCTCGCGGATGGAGCGCTCGGCGTCGCTCGCGTCTTTGTGTTCGCGGATGCCCAGCACGGTGCCGTCCTCGGCCCGAAGGATACGGCCATAACCATTGGCGTCGTCGAGGACCGCGGTCAGGACCGTCACGGCGTTGCCCTCGGATTCGTGCGTGGCGACCAGCTCGGAGAGAAGGGAACCGGTCAGCAACGGCACATCGCCATACGTGACAACCACCGTGCCGCTGAGTTCGGCTTTCGCGTCCAAGGCGTCAAGGGCGACTTCCACCGCACGTCCGGTTCCAGGAACATCGTCCTGGTCCACGATGACGGCGTCGGGATCGATCAATTCGATGTGCCCGGCGACCAAGTCCCGTTCATGGCGGACCACGAGGGCCAGCTGCTGAGGATCGATGGACCGGGCTGCAAGGATGGCGTGCGCCACCATGGAGCGTCCGCCGATTTCGTGAAGGATCTTGGGAGTCCGCGACTTCATGCGCGTACCGGCTCCGGCAGCTAGGACAATTACAGCGGCGGGGCCAGTAGTATCGGGGCTCACGAAGTCGCTCTCCTTGCTCGGTTACGTCCGGGCGAACCCGGCTGCGGCATCTGCTCTATCCTACTCTTGCCGATTCACAGCCCTCCGCGCAGCCAGTGGACAGCTTCGGGAGAGGCAGTGCCTTCAGAGGCGGTGCCGGCAGACCACCGACAAGTTCCGCCCATAGGATTCGAACCTATACTCCACGGCTCCAAAGGCCGGGGTGCTGCCATTACACCAGAGCGGACCGCGCGCACGTACCCTTGCGGACGCAGGATCCGCGGGGTTCCCGTTGACCGGGTCGCACACACAAGAATCTAGTTTGCCATGACCATTGCGGTGTTCGCGACTTGGCGCATCCCCGAGTCCCTTTCAGCACTATTGGCAGGCCCTTCGAGGCCGCTTCACGCTTGACATAAGGCATGATGGATGGGTGAGCAACAGCACAGGACTTCCCCGGCAGGCTGCGGGTTCCAGGGTGATCAACCACCCGCCCGCGGGCCAGGTCGTCCGTGCCCGGATGACGGGCTCCCAGCGTCGCTCCCAGCTCATCGACATAGGCCGGCGCCTCTTCGCCGCCCGCGGCCTGGACGCCACGACCATCGACGAAATCGCGGCCGCCGCAGGAGTGTCCAAGCCGGTGATCTACGAACACTTCGGCTCGAAGGAAGGCCTCTACACCCGGGTCGTGGAGTTCGAATTCCGGATCCTCCTCGACGCCATCAACGAGTCCCTCGCCGCCGAAGCCAAACCACGCGTGCTCGTCGAACAGGCGGCCCTCGCCTTGCTCGGCTACATCGAAGAGCGGAGCGACGGCTTCCGGATCCTCATGCGGGACGCACCGCCCTCCCAGCCCGAAGGCGCCCTCTCCACGTTGCTCTCCCACGTGGCCGACCGTGTGGAAGACCTGCTCGCCGACGAATTTTCCCGGCGCGGATTCAGCACCGCCGACGGCGCGATGTACGCCCAGATGCTGGTAGGCATGGTGGCCATGACCGGCCAATGGTGGCTCGACCACCGCGAGCCCGACAAGCGCGCAGTCGCAGCCCACCTGGTCAACCTGGCATGGAACGGCCTGACGGACCTGCAAAAGGAGCCGGAACTCCGGAGCGAGGTCTAGGGGTTCCGGTTGGCTCCGCGGCGCAACCGCCCGACGCCGGATGCCCCGCCGACGCGCAAAATTCCTGTCGACACCGGAATCCGCGCGTCGAATTCCCTTTTCCGAGTCGCCAGAACATTTGGGTGTCGAGAATCGAAGCCGTCCCACCCACGCCTACTCCCCCAGGATCTCCGCCGCCTCGAGCCATTCGAGCTCCAGGCCTTCTTTTTCTTCGAGGAGCTCCTGCAGCTTGGCGTTCAATTCGCCGAGGGCGTCGAAGTCGCCGGATTGGGACTTCGCGGCCATTTGGACGTGGAGCTTCTCTTCCTGCTGCGCGATCTTGCCCAGCTGCCGATCGATCCTGTTCAGGTCCTTGCGGGCTTCACGCTTTTCCGCTTCGCTCGGTCCGGAAACCACGGCACTCGAGCCGCTTGCCGCCGTCGGCCTTGCGCTCCCGCTCGAAGCGCCGCCGGTCACTGCGCCGCTCGCGAGGGCCGCTTCGCGCAATTCCAGGTACTGGTCCACGCCACCGGGAAGTCCGCGGAGTTTGCCGTCGCCGAGGAGAGCCATTTGGGAATCCGTGACACGTTCCAGCAGGTAGCGGTCGTGGCTGACAACAACGAGCGTGCCGGGCCAGCCGTCCAGGACGTCTTCGACGGCGGCAAGGGTGTCGGTATCGAGGTCGTTGGTGGGCTCGTCGAGCATCAGGACGTTCGGTTCGCCCACGAGCAGGCGCAGAAGTTGCAGGCGGCGCCGTTCACCACCGGACAGGTCGGTGACGGGTGTCCACTGCTTTTCCTTCGTGAACCCGAGTTGCTCCACGAGCTGACCGGCAGTGAACTCCTTGCCCCCAACGCTGAAGGATCGCTTCTCTCGTTCGATGACTTCGATCACGCGAAGGTCGGAGACGTCGTCGAGCTCCTTGACGTCCTGGCTGAGCACCGCCGTGACCACGGTCTTGCCGCGCTTGACCTTTCCGGAACTCGGCGTGATCTCGCCGTTGAGGAGCCTCAGAAGCGTGGACTTCCCGGCGCCGTTGACGCCCACCAGCCCGAGCCGCTGCCCCGGTGCCAAGCGCAAGGTGACGTCGTCGAAGAGCTTCTGCTTTGTGCGGCTGGCAGAGTCGCCACCCTTGAAATCCAGGGAGACTCCTTCAAGGTCCAGCACGTCCTTGCCGAGCCGGGCGGTTGCCATCTTGCTGAGCGCCACCGAGTCGCGCGGATCGGGAACATCGGCGATCAGCTCGTTGGCGGCTTCGATGCGGAACTTCGGCTTCGAAGTGCGCGCCGGGGCGCCCCGGCGCAGCCACGCCAGTTCCTTCTTGACGAGCTGCTGCCGCTTGCTTTCGACGACGGACGCGGAGCGGTCACGCTCGGCGCGGGCCAACACGTAGGCCGCGTACCCGCCATCGAACGGGTCCACCATGGCGTCGTGCACTTCCCAGGTCCGGTTGCAGACTTCGTCCAGGAACCACCGATCGTGGGTCACCACGAGGAACGCGCCCTGATTGGCCCGCCAGCGGGTCTTCAGGTGCCGGGAAAGCCAGGCGACGCCTTCGACGTCGAGGTGGTTGGTGGGCTCGTCGAGCATGATCACGTCGTGGTCCTCGATGAGCAGCTTGGCCAAGGCGACCCTGCGCTTTTGGCCGCCGGAGAGGGCATGCACGTTGGCGTGCCAATCGACGTCGGCCACAAGTCCGCCCATGATCTCCCGGATCTTGGGGTTCGCGGCCCATTCGTGGTCGGCCTGGTCGCCGACGATCGCGGCGCCGACCGTGAGGTCGCCGTCGAGCACGTCGGACTGGTCGAGGTAGCCGACGTTGACGTCGCCGCGTTTGGTCACACGGCCGGAGTCCGGCGTCGAGCGCAATGCCAGCAAGCGCATCAGCGTCGATTTGCCGTCACCGTTGCGCCCGACCATGCCGATCCTGTCGCCGTCCTCCAAACCAAGGGTTACGCCGTCGAGGATGGTGCGGGTTGCGAACGAAACGGTGAGGTTTTCACCGCCGAGCAGGTGGGCCACTAGGTACTACTTTCTGGTGTGAACAGTCAGAGCGACGTGTCATAGGAGGGTATCGGAGATGATCCGGGCACCGGGAACCGGGCCGTGCACGGCAAGGGCGTTGTGGCCAAGGTGCCGAAGGTCCTCGGCGAGCCCCTCGGCCGCCCGGGGGTTGTGGGCGAGCAAAGCCACCGTGGGGCCGGAACCGGATACAATCCCGGCGAGTGCGCCGTTCGACTCCCCCGTCCCGATCGTGTCGCGCAATTGCGGAGCCAGCGCGATCGAGGCGCGCTGGAGGTCGTTGATGAGGACTTTGCTCAGGGCGTCCGGATCGCCGTTGCGCAGCGCCTGCAGGATTTTGGCGTCGACCTCGATCGGCTCGGGGATGTCGAGTCCCTCGGTGTTCCGGAGCCTGTCCAAGGTGTGGAAAACCTCGGGCGTGGAAAGTCCGTAGTCGGCGCAGACCAGGACCCAGTCCATCTGGGCTTTCGCGAGCGCCGGCGAGAGTTCGTCGCCGACGCCAAGACCGACGGCGGTGCCCCCAAGCAACGAGAACGGCACGTCCGCGCCCAACTCGGCGGCAAGGTGGGCCAGTTCTTCGCGTGACAAACCACTGTTCCAGAGCGCATCGCAGGCAAGGAGTGTCGCCGCGGCATCGGCCGAGCCGCCGCCCATTCCACCGGCAACGGGAACCCGCTTGGTGATTTCCAAGTGCACGCCCGTGGCGTTCTCCGAGACATCCCTCATGATGGCGGCGGCCTTGTAAGCCAGGTTCCGCTCGTCGAGCGGGATGTCGACGCCGTCGAGGTCCAAGGTGCTGGCGGGCCCGATGCTGACGGTGATCCCCGGCCCCTCCGTGCTCGTGGCGGCTACTTCCTCGTACAGGGACACCGCGAGATACACGCTGGCCACCGAGTGGTAGCCGTCGGGCCGCAAGGGGCCGACGTTGAGGGAAACGTTCACCTTGCCGGGTGCCCGGACGCGGACGGTCCGTGCGAGGAAGCGCCCGCGGTTCGCACCGCTGATTGCCGGACTCATGCGTCCAGGGGGTGGCGTGCCTCGGCGATTCGGACAAACGCGTTGATATCGAGCACTTCACCGCGGGCAGTCGGATCTACGCCGGCAGCCACAATGAATCGTTCGGCTTCGGCGGCGCTCCCGGCCCAGGTTGCGAGGGCCGCGCGGAGCGTCTTGCGGCGTTGGGCAAATGCGGCGTCGATGACCGCGAACACCTGTTCGCGGGTGGCGTGGGTTTCCGGCGGCGCGCCGCGCGTGAAGGACACGAGCCCTGAGTGGATCTTCGGGGCCGGCCAGAAGACATTCATGCCGATCACGCCGGCCTTGCGCATGTGGCCGTACCAGGCGGCCTTGACCGACGGGACCCCGTAGATCTTGGAGCCCGGCCCCGCGGCCAAACGGTCCGCCACCTCCTCCTGGACCATGACCAGCCCGTGTTGCAGGCTCGGGAAATGCTGGAGCAGGTGAAGGACCACGGGAACCGCGACGTTGTAAGGCAGGTTCGCCACAAGGGCGGTGGGCTGTACTGGAAGTTCGGTGACCTTCATGGCGTCGGAAAGGACCAAGTGGAAATCGTCCGCTGCCTGCGGGCGCCAGGTGCGCACCGTTTCCGGCAACCTGCCGGCCAGCACGGGATCGATTTCGACGGCGACGACTGTTTTGGCGGCGTCGAGCAAGCCGAGCGTCAACGAACCGAGCCCCGGCCCGACCTCAAGCACGGTTTCCCCGGGATCAATACCGGCGGCGGAGACGATCCTCCGGACCGTGTTTCCGTCGATGACGAAGTTCTGCCCCAGGGTTTTGGTTGGGCGGACACCGATCTCCTCGGCGAGCCGTCGGATGTCAGCAGCTCCCAGAAGGGGTGCGACGGCGGCATGTTCGGAATTCGGTTCAGTCACCTAGGTATCGTATCGTCTGAGCGGCCGGCGGGGGCGCCCGCCCGCTTTATCGAGGACGCGAAAAGGCCGGGCCCGGAGATTCCGGACCCGGCCAATTTCACGTGCCTAGCTGGAAGCTGCCCATCCGCAGCCCCACGGCGACAGGCCGCGCTGAGCGTAGACGCGGTTGGCGATGTCGATCTGCTGGGCTTTGCTGGCGGCGGCGGCGTTGGGAGCGTAGGCGCCACCGCCGTTGCCGACCCAGGTCTGGATGTCGAACTGCAGGCCACCGTAGTAACCGTTGCCGGTGTTGATGGCCCAGTTCCCACCGGACTCACACTGTGCGACTTTGTCCCACATTGCCTCGTTCGGCGCCCCGGTGGGTCCGGAGGCGACAGCAGCGGCGGGGGCAGGCTGGGGACGCGCCTTGGTTCCGACCGTCACCTTCGCAGGGACGGGCTGGACCGTGACGTCAGAGGAGACCAAGGTCCTGGAAGCCTCGCGGCCATCCACCAGGACGAGTTTGAATGTCTTGCTGAGCAGCCCGAGGACACCTTCCTGGGTTACCGTCTTCTGGTCGCTGAACTGGGTGGGGTCCTGGGTGGTGACCGTGTCGAAGGGAACGTTCTCCGTCTCGGTGGCGGTCTTGCTCGTGTCCACCCGGGAAACCTTGATCACCATGTTGGGGACAACGGGGGCCGAGTTCGGCTGCGAAACCCGGTCGTTCGCGCCGAGCGAGACGCCGGCATCACTGAGCACGGTGCCTACGTCGGGCGCCGTCGTTGTCTTCGAAGAGCTCTGGCCATCAACGATCAGGCTGATCGTCTTGGGGGTCAGGATCGAAACGTAGGATCCGGAAACGGCCAGCTGGGTGTCCTTCGGCTGGGATACAGCCGAAGCGCTCGCGACGCCGAGCTCGGAGACGAGGCCTTCGACGTTGGGAGCCGTGGTGTTGACCGTCCGTTGGGCGCCATCGAGGCTGACGGTGACGGCCTTGGCCAGGTTGACGTTGATGATGGAGCCGTTCTGCACCGAGGTATTCAAAGCCGGTGAAACCCGGTCTTCGGCCTTCAGGTCGACCTTGGCTGCCTTGACCACCTGGTCAACGGTATTGCCGAAGGTCTGGACGGAACTCACTTTGCCGTCGACGTTGAGGGTGACTGATTTGTTGTTGCCCGTAAAGGCAACCACTCCCAGTACCAGTGCCGAAAGAACCAGCAGCTGCGCACCGACCTTGACGAAACTGAACTTGCCGCCCGTGGTGAAGAACTTGACCATGTTTGCCCGTAACTTTTGGACCATCCGGGCACGGGGAAAAGCGCACAGGGGCCTCCTGCCGCGGTCCCGAAGCAGGCAGAAGCATGCTGGAGGACTGCAGCGGAGCTGGGCGCCGCCACACTCAATTCAACTAAAAACACCAATTGCGAACGGAGTAAGTTGTCCGAAGGCCTTCCCCGACCCCGGCTACTGGTTACCCACTGTAACCGAAGCGTTATAAAGTGACCAAGATTTTTACATACCGGGTATGTAGTGCGACTTCTGCTCAGTCCCAGGATCCGTATGTCGCGACGGTGTTTTGGGCCAGTTGCGAGCACAGCGCCGAAAGCTCGGTTCCCGTCACTTCAGCCATGGAACGGACCGTGTACGGGACCATGTAGCTTGCGTTCGGACGGCCCCGGTAAGGGTGCGGAGTGAGGAACGGAGAATCGGTTTCGACGAGCAGCAGTTCCGGATCCGCGATGGCCAAGGCGTCCCTCAGGTGCGCCGCATTCTTGAACGTCATGGTGCCGGCAAAGGACATGTACCAGCCGTTCATGTTACAAATCCGTGCCAGTTCTTCATCGCCCGAGAAGCAATGGAATACCACCCGCTCCGGGGCCCCCTCCTCCCGCAGGACCTGGACGACGTCGTCATGGGCGTCGCGGTCGTGGATCTGGAGGGTGAGGTCCAGCCTCTTTGCGATATCGATGTGGCGGCGGAAAGACTGGCGCTGGTGCACTAGGCCCTCGCCGTGGGTGCGGAAGAAATCAAGCCCGGTTTCGCCGATCGCGCGCACCCGTGGGTGGGCGGCCAGCTCTTCGATTTCCGCGAGCGCCGATTCCAGCTCTCCGCGGCCCGCGTACACGGGGGCGTCGTTGGGGTGGATGGCGACAGCTCCGAGGAGCCGCCGGTCGGCGTCGAGCGCCTGGACCGTGAACCGCGACGACTCCAGGTCGCAACCCACCTGCACCGCGCCCTGGACGCCCACGGCTTCGGCCGCGTCCAGGGCATCCGCCACCGCGACGTCGATCAAGCCGTGCCGGAAATCGAGGTGCGTGTGGTTGTCCATCACGGGGACCGGCAGAGGCTCGGGCGCAGGTGGGTACTCCTTGCGGGAATCGCCGGTATCCGGCGCGCGGTAGGAGGCCGGTGGGAGGGAATTGCACATGGATCCACCCTATCTTTCCCTGCTGATGCCTCCCTGACCGTTGCCGCATCCCACCCATGCCACTTGCTTCGGAAAGCTGCCCCTGTCTGCGGCGGGCCTTGGCTGGGTAGTCTGGTACAAAGGCGGTATATCCCGGCCAGGGCACCGCCGCCCGGCCGGGGTGCCGTCATGGCTGAGGGGATAGTCCATGGACTCAAAGCGACACGGCACCGTTGATGAACAGTTGGTACGGGACGAGGCCGTGGTTGCCCTGCCGCCTGAGCGCGAGTCCTTCAACGGGCACAAGCAGACGGTCATGGACCCTGAGCAATTCCACGCTGCCAGTGAGAAGATCCTGGCGGCCATCAACAAAGTCATCGACGGCAAAGCCGAGGCCGCAAAACTTGCCCTCACCGTGCTCCTCGCCCAAGGCCACCTGCTGGTGGAGGACGTCCCGGGTGTCGGCAAGACGCTGCTCGCCAAAACCCTCGCCCGCACCATCGATTGCAGGGTCAGCCGTATCCAGTTCACCCCGGACCTGCTTCCCTCGGACGTCACGGGGGTCTCGATCTACAACCAGTCCTCGCGCCAGTTCGAGTTCCGGATGGGCGCGGTGTTCGCCAACATCGTGATCGGAGACGAAATCAATCGCGCCTCCGCGAAGACGCAGTCAGCCCTCCTTGAATGCATGGAGGAACATCAAGTGACGGTGGACGGCCATTCGTACCAGCTGGGCGAACCGTTCATGGTTGTCGCGACGCAGAACCCCATCGAGATGGAAGGCACGTATCCGCTTCCGGAGGCACAGCGGGACCGTTTCATGGCCCGCATCTCGATGGGCTACCCGGACAAGCTCTCCGAAATCGAGATGCTCGAGACCCATCAGGCGGTCTCGCCCCTCGCCAAAGTCACCCCGGTGGTCACCTCCGCCGACGTGGCCGCGATGATCGCCACGGTGCAGCAGGTCTACGTCTCCCAATCCGTCAAGGAATATATGGTTGCCTTGGGCCGGGCCACCCGGGACAGCGCCCGGCTGCGCCTCGGAGCCAGCCCCCGCTCCCTGCTGCAACTACTGCGGGCGGCCAAAGCGACCGCCGCCCTGGACGGAAGGGACTTCGTCCTCCCTGACGACGTCATTTCCGTAGCCGAGTCCGTCCTGGCACACCGCATCATCCTGGACCGCAAGGCCGCGAGTTCCGGTGACACCCCGCAAAGCATCATCCGGGCCATCCTGGCCTCCCTCCCCGTCAGCCAAGACGCTGGCGCGGAACGCCGCGGCGCCTAGGGCAGCGAAGAAGGGGGCAGGCATGGCGCTGATCGATCTACTTCCGAAGCATCTGTTCACGAACCGGGGCTGGGGCTTGCTTGCCAGCGGCGTAGGTTCCTTGCTGCTGGCCCAGATCATGGGCAGGCGCGATCTGCTGGCCCTCGGGATCCTGCTGTTGGTGCTGCCGCTGGTATCGCTTGCCGGCGTCCGTATCCTCAAACCGCGCTTCCAGGTATTCCGCGAATTCCATCCCGCGTCCGTGGAGACTTCCTCCACGGCCACCGTGCGGCTGGCCGTGGCACGAACCGGCGCCGCCGCCGGGCCGGTGATCATGGAGGAGCAATTGCCGCCACGTTTCGGCGAACCTCCGGCCTTCCGCTTTCCTGCCCGTGCCGCGTCCGGCGGCACCAGCCGCTACGAATACCATTTGCGCTCCGGCAAGCGCGGCCAGTTCAGGATCGGCCCGGTGACGGCCGAGTTCTGCGATCCCTTCGGCTTGTCGCTGCATCGCCACGAGATCGACAACGGCGACATCCTCACCGTGACGCCGGCCGCCGTCGAACTCCCCGCCACCGGGCTGGCCGGCGCACGCGGAAACGACGGCGTGACGGCCACCCGGATCCGGGCCAATCCCAGCGACGACGACGTGATGACCCGCGAATACCGGCACGGAGACCCCATGAGGCGAGTCCACTGGGCCGCGACAGCGCGGCACGGCGAACTCATGGTGCGGCAGGAGGAATCCGTCACCACGCCCGAGGCGACCATCATCCTGGACCAGCGCTATTCCGCTTTCGTGTCCGGCTCCGCCGCGGTCTTCGGTCCTACCCACGAGGACGCTTTCGAACTGGTGAGCAGCGAAAACTTCGAATGGGTGGTGACGGCAGCGATGTCGATCAGTGCCCACCTCGCCGACCGCAACTATTCGCTGCGTTTCCTCGATGCTGCAGGACACCCCGCGTTCCGCGCATCCCGCTCCGCACCGTATCCCGAAACCGAGGAATTCAGTGGTCTGGGAGGCCTGCAGTCCATCGCCGAAAGCCTGGCCGCCATCCAGCTCAGCGGCCCGCGGCATGTCCACGGCGAGCGCAGCCACAAAGAGGCCGCCGGCGTCGCCGATGGTGCCGAAGCGCCTTTCGACGACCATCTGATGGATAAGCTCGCGGCACACCGCCTGCGTGGTCCCGTCCTCGCGCTGCTCGGCAACATGCCGCTCTCGGAGGCCCGTGCGTTGGCGCCGGCCGCAGGCTACGGGGCCAACGCTTTTGCCCTCGTGGTGACCGACCACCCGCACCATGTCCAGCCGGTCATCGAAGCCTTGAAACTGGGCGGCTGGCGGGCCGTCGCCGTGAGTTCGAGGACAGACCTTCCCGCTGCATGGGCCGGTTTCGACCAAGGAGAGATCGTCGCCGCCGCTGCGGCAGCGATGGACGTCCGCCGTGGCGCGGCGGTGCCGCGATGACCACTACCTCCAGGAACGGCGCTCCGGGACGTTCCCCGCTCCCGGCGCCGGCAACGGCAGGCGACACCCCGTCGCGCGGCCCGGGAAGGTGGCTCCGCCCGCGAAAGGCAGGGCCGGGAGCCTACCCTTGGGCAATGTCCGCGGCCATCGCCGTCGCCGTCCTCGGAGCGTCACTCTCACTCAATGGGGTCTTCAGGGGCTGGGTGTGGCTGGTTCCCGCGATCACCACGGTGTTCATCGTCGGATTGACCCTGGCTGTCCTCCGTGCCCTGGGGGTCCACCCGGTGCTCACTACCGTGGGCGGCTTGGTCGCGTTGGTCTTCATCCTCGACTTCACGTTCTTCCGGCCGGAAAGCATCGCGGGCTTCATTCCCTCCGGCGCTACCCTGGACACGCTGGGCCAGTTCCTGAAACGGGCCGGCGAAACCGTGGTGTCGGAGACCGCCCCCGTCTCCCCGAACGCCGGAATAGTGTTTGTCGCCTGCGCGGGCCTGGGCTTGGCGGTTGTCCTGGTCGATGCCCTGGCGGTCCCGCTCGGCATGCCTGCGACGAGTGGCCTGGGCCTGCTGGTTGTCCTCGTTTTCCCGGCGACCATCAAGCCGCAAAGCGTCGGGCTCGCCGGGTTCCTCGCCGCCGCCGTCGGCTTCATTCTGATCCTGGGTTGCAGCCAGTGGTTCGCACCGGACTCGCGGCTGCAGAACGACACCGCCCACGGCACGGGGCAGCTCAAGCGGTCCATGGTGATCGGTGGCGTGGCCTTGGTTCTGGGGTTGCTGTTGCCGTTGGCGGTTCCGGGATTCGAGCGCGGGACGTTTCCCGTGGGTTCCCGGCTGAACCCGTGGGGCGTCTCCAACGGCCTGAATCCCATGATTACGCTCGGCAACAGCCTGCGGAATCCTACCGGCGACGGCAGCATCACCTATGCCACGAGTTCCACGGCCCCGGTGTACCTGCGCTCCGTCACCATTGACAAGTTCGACGGCGATACCTGGGCACCGGACGACCGGGAGGCCTCCCGGCGCATCGGACCGGGCCGGATGGCGCCGGACTACCCGCTCCCCTCCGAGTTGGTGCGCCAAGTGACGGTGATCGATACGGGGCAGTTCACCAGCCCGTATCTCCCGGTCCCCTATGCCCCGACAGCCGTCAACGGCCTGAGCGGACGCTGGTCGTGGGATCCTGAGACGCTCAGCATCCGTGGCGAGGACGGCACGACGAGGAACCAGCAGTACACGGTGTATTCAGCGCTGCCGGCCCTGACATCGGCAACGTTGAGCCAGGACAACGCCAAGCCCACTTCCATCTCGCAGGATTTCATCCAGTTGCCGGGCAACGTTCCGGACATCGTGAAGAACACCGCCAAGACGGTGACGGCCGGCGCCAACGGCAATTATGCGAAGGCGATGGCGATCCAGGACTACCTGCGCTCGTCCCAGTTCACCTACTCGCTGCAGGCTCCGGTGCAAGGCGGTTACGACGGCAACGGGATGTCCGTGCTGGCGGACTTCCTGCAGCAGAAGAGCGGCTATTGCGTTCACTTCGCCTCCGCGATGGCGGTCATGGCGCGGCTCGAGGGAATCCCCAGCCGCATCGCCGTGGGCTACGCGCCGGGCCACTCCACAGGCGCCACGGTTGCCGTGGCTGGACAGGAACCCCTGCCGGAGTTCCAAGTGGATTCCCGTGACGCCCATGCCTGGCCTGAGCTCTACTTCGAAGGAGCCGGCTGGGTCGCCTTCGAGCCAACGCCTTCCCGTGGCGTGGTCCCGGCCTACGCGAGCGAGCCTGTGGCAGCGGGCGGCCCGAGCACCAACCTGCATGACGAGAACCTGGTGCCGGGTTCCTCGACTCCCGCGCCGAGCACCGCCGCTGTGCCTCCGCTTGCGGCTCCGGGGGTCGGAGCGGGCACGGCCACGGGCTCGGGAACCGTTCTTTACGTCACCGCGGCCGCGCTCCTTTTGGCGGTGTTAGTGGCCTCCCCGCGGTTGGTCCGCTCCGGCATCCGGGCGCGGCGCTTGAGGCCCGCGCGGGCACGACAGCGCGGTTCGGGACACGCGGCCGGCCCGGGCCCGCCCCGGGACGGCCCGGTCCTGGCATGGGCTGAGCTCCAGGACCTCGCCACGGATTACGGCGTACCGCCGGTGCCCAGCGAAACGCCGCGGCATTTCGCGGCCCGATTGGGCACCTCGGCTGCGCTCGGAGCACCGGTGGCGGCAGCGTCGCCGTCGGGCGCTTCCGACGACGCCGGGCGGCGCGCGCTTGCGTCACTCACGGGCGACTTCGAACGGCAGCGTTACGGTCCCCCGGCGGGAATCCCCGCGATTGCGGCAGCGGAGCAAGCGAACTCGGCCGCGGCCCGGATCGCGGCTGTCCGTGCCGCGTTCCGGCGCAATGCCTCCTGGATTGCCGTCTTGCGGGCGGACTGGTTCCCGCCGTCCTTGATGTCCAGGTGGTTCCAACTCCTGTGGTCGCCCTTCCGCTGGCGGCCCTGACCCAACTAGCTCGCATTAGATGTCGTTATGGGCCTCGAAAACGACAACAAATGCGAGTCAGTTGGGCTTGGAACGGCAAAGGCAGGGCACCGGAACCCAAATGTTCCAGTGCCCTGCCCTTCACTCAACGGCAGTTCCCCGTTGCGAGAGGTCCGCCGAAGTTGTACTAGTCGGCATACGGATCCGCGATGCCGACGTACTGCGTGGTGAGGTATTCCTCGATGCCTTCGAATCCGCCTTCACGGCCCAGCCCGGACTGCTTCACGCCGCCGAACGGTGCTGCGGCGTTGGAGATGACGCCGGCGTTGAGGCCGAGCATGCCGGTCTCGATCCTTTCGCTGACGCGCAGTCCACGGTTCAGGTCCTTGGTGTAGACATAGGCGACCAGCCCGTACTCGGTGTTGTTGGCCAGGTTGATTGCCTCGTCTTCGCTCTTGAACGTGATGATCGGGGCAACAGGTCCGAAGATCTCTTCCTTCAGGATGCGGGCGTCCGCGGACACGTTCTTGAGCACGGTGGGCTGGTAGAAGTAGCCCGGGCCGTCCACCGGGGCGCCGCCGGTGACGGCAATCGCGCCGTTGGCGACGGCGTCGGACACGAGTGCATGCACCCCGTTGCGGGCCTTGCCGTCGATCAGCGGGCCGACCGTTGAGTCCGGCTCGGTGCCGCGCGCGGTGTTGAGTGCCGAGATCTTGGCAGCGAACTTGTCGGCGAAGGCGTCAGCGATGGAGTCGTGCACAATGAAGCGGTTGGCTGCAGTGCAAGCCTCGCCCATGTTGCGCATCTTGGCCGCGACGGCGCCTTCGACGGCCTTGTCCAGGTCAGCGTCCTCGAAGACCACGAACGGCGCGTTGCCGCCGAGCTCCATGGAGCTGCGCAGGACCTTGTCCGCGGCTTCGCGCATGAGGGACTGCCCGACGGCGGTGGAGCCCGTGAAGGAGATCTTGCGCAGGCGGTCGTCCTTGATGAGGGGCCCGGTGACTGCGCCTGCCGTGGAGGTCTGGATGACGTTGAGCACACCTGCGGGGAGGCCGGCTTCCTGCATGACCTGCGCGAAGAGCAGGCTGGTCAGCGGGGTCAGGTTGGCGGGCTTGAGGACCATGGTGCAGCCGGCAGCCACCGCGGGGGCGATCTTGCGGGTAGCCATGGCCAGCGGGAAGTTCCACGGCGTGATCAGCAGGCAGGGACCAACGGGCTTCTTCTGGACCAGGATGCGGTTCTTGCCGTCCGGAGCCGCGGAATAGCGGCCGCTGACGCGGACGGCTTCCTCGGAGAACCAGCGCAGGAACTCGGCACCATAAGCTACTTCGCCGCGGGCTTCGGCCAAGGGCTTGCCCATTTCCAGGGTCATGAGCAGCGCGAAGTCTTCTGCGCGCGCCGTGACCAGCTCGAACGCGCGGCGCAGGATTTCGCCACGCTCGCGGGGAGCCGTACGGGCCCAGGAGGCCTGCGCGGCTGCGGCGGCGTCCATCGCCGCGGCGCCGTCTTCCACTCCGGCGTCGGAAATGCTCACGAGCACCTTGCCGGTGGAGGGATCCTCGACGTCGAACGTCTTGCCGGATGCCGCAGGCAGCCACTGGCCGTTGATGAGCAGCCCCGTGGGAACGGATGCGAGAAGTTCGCTTTCGCGATCGGCGGTAACAGTCACAGTGACTCCTTCGTCAGTCAGCGCAGCTTGTAGGGATGCGCCAACACTTGATTATTGTGGAATTACTGTCACGGTACTGCCCGCCGCGAAGCAGTGTCTACGCCTTCGCGCACTGCCGCGGGAGCAAGAGTTTGTGCAATTGCACAGCCCCTGTGGAGGCGGAAGCCACCGCACCCGCCAGTACGGCACTACCGCGCCGCGAGCACGGCCTTAACGCGCCGCGAGCACGGCCTTAACGCGCCGCGAGCACAGCGGAGTAGAGCTCGCGCTTGCTGATGCGGGCCTCCTCGGCCACCGCCGCCACGGCTTCCTTGAGCCTGATGCCTTGTGCAATGAGTTCATTGACCGCGGCAACATGGTCTTCAGGCTTGCCTGGCGCCTGTTCGGGGGCGCCCGCCACGACGACGGCGATCTCGCCACGGACCTCGTTGTTCTCGGCCCACTCCAGCAATTCCCGGACGGTTCCCCTGATGACCTCCTCGTAGGTCTTCGTCAATTCACGGCAGACCGCGATGCGGCGGTCAGAGCCGAACCGCTCGTGCAGGGCGCGGAGCATGGGCTCAAGCCGGTGCGGCGCCTCGAAAAACACCATCGTCCGCCGTTCGTCGACCAGGTCCGCAAGCCGGGTGCTGCGTTCTCCGGCTTTGCGCGGCAGGAATCCCTCGAAACAGAAACGGTCCGTGGGCAGCCCCGAGAGCGCCAGCGCCGTCAAGACGGCGGACGGGCCCGGGAAGGCTGTGACGAAGAGCCCAGCCGCCACGGCTCCCTCCACGAGGCGGAAGCCGGGGTCGGACACCGCGGGCATGCCGGCGTCGCTCACCATGATGATGGTCTTGCCGGCCCGCACGTGATCCAGCAGTTCCTCGGTCTTGGCGGCCTCGTTGTGCTCGTGGTAGCTGATGACGCGGCCGGACACTGTGATGCCGAGCGACTGGACCAGCCGGTGCAGTCGCCGGGTGTCTTCCGCGGCGACGATGTCGGCCGTCTGCAACAACTCGATGAGCCGGCTGGAGGCATCGCCGACGTTGCCGATGGGAGTGGCGGCCAGCACGATGCGGCCTACACCGTCGGGCAGCGCGGGAAGAGCCTGCTCCTCGTGGGGCTCCGCCGGGTCGGGAACGGTGGTTTCATCCGGGGAGCTCAGCTGTTCAGTCACCCAACAAGCCTAATGCCCCGGCTGCGGCTTTCAGTGAGCTACCGGAGCCGAAAGGTAGCATGGGCTGAGTGACCGATACCTCCGTGCGCCCCGCCCCGCAAACCTGGTTGATACGGCCCCGGGAGGCTTTTACGGCCGAGGCCCTGCGGACGCGGCTCATTGGCAGCATCCAAAGCTGGCGGGATTATCCGCCGTCGTTGAGGCTGTGGTTCTGGCTGATCCCCACGATCACGGCCGTGATCGGCGGGATCCTGCGTTTCGTCCGCCTCGATGATCCGCACAGCCTGGTCTTCGACGAGACCTACTACGTCAAGGATGCCTACTCGCTCCTGGTCAGCGGATACGAGCGCAGCTGGCCGGACAAGGCCAACGACGCCTTCAATGCGGGCAACCCCAACGTGCTGCTCAACTCCCCCGAGTACGTGGTCCATCCCCCGGTGGGGAAATGGATGATCGCCTTCGGGATGTGGCTCTTCGGTTCGGACAACTCCTTCGGCTGGCGGTTCTCCGCTGCCCTGACGGGCACCCTCTCCATCTTCCTGATCGCCTTGATCGCCTTGAAGCTGTTCCGTTCCCACATCCTGGGCGCGGTCGCGGGGCTGCTGCTCGCCGTCGACGGCCATCACCTGGTCATGTCGCGGACGTCCCTGCTGGACATCTTCCTGATGTTTTGGCTGCTCGCAGCCTTTGGTGCCCTGCTGATGGATCGCGACGACGGCCGGCGGCGCCTTGCGGCACGGCTTGCCGCGCTGGCAGCCGCTTCCAAGGACGGACGGCCGACGGCGTTGCACCTCGCCTCGGGCCCGTGGCTCGGATTCCGGTGGTGGCGGCTGGCGGCCGGCGTCTGTCTCGGCTTGGCGGTCGGCACGAAGTGGTCGGCCCTGTTCTTCGTTGCCGGTTTCGGCCTGATGACCGTCTTCTGGGACATGAGCGCCCGGCGCATCGCGGGCATCCGGAGCTGGCCCAGCGCGGGAATCATCAAGGACGGCATTCCCGCATTCCTCACCATGATCCCGGTGGCCGGTGCCGTGTATTTGTCGACGTGGACCGGCTGGTTCCTCTCCAAGGACGCCTATTACCGGCACTGGGCGGACACGAATCCCTCCGCCACCTGGGGCTGGATTCCGGGGCCGTTGCGTTCCCTTGCCTATTACCATGTGCAGGCCTACAACTTCCACCAGGGCCTCAGCTCGCCGCACCCGTATTCGGCCAGTCCATGGACCTGGCTCGTCATGGGGCGCCCCACGTCGTTCTACTACGAGTCCCCCAAGCCGGGAACGCCCGGCTGCGACCTGCCCAACTGCACCTCGGCAATTCTGTCCGTCGGCAACCCCGTGGTCTGGTGGGGTGCCACGATCGCGCTCTTTGTGGTCCTGTTCTGGTGGGCCGGACGCCGCGACTGGCGGGCCGGGGCCATCCTGGCGGGCGTCGCCGCGGGGTACCTGCCCTGGTTCATGTACCCGGAGCGCACCATGTTCTACTTCTATGCGCTCTCCTTCGAGCCTTTCCTGGTCCTGGCCCTCGTCTATGGCTTGGGCCTGGTGCTGGGCAGGAGTGACGCTCCTCCGTGGCGCCGCCGGTCCGGCCTGTACCTGGTGGGCCTTGTGGTTGTCCTTGCCGTGCTGTTGTCGGCGTTCTTCTATCCGGTCTGGACGGCGGAAGTGATCAGCTACCAGGACTGGCACATCCGCATGTGGATGCCTTCCTGGATCTAAGGGGGCTGCTCCGAAGGGCGGGCACACACAAAGGAGCGGCCCGCCCGGGATTGGAGATTCCCGGGCGGTACGCTTCTTTCGTTGGTGGCGAAGTGTTACTTCTCCGGCACGCCGGTTTCCACGGGAGCCTCCGCGTCAGTGTTCGCGGCGTCTTCCGCAGCGGCTTCATTCCTGGGAGGAAGTCCGCGACGACGGCGGGTAGGCCAGGTGAAGATGAGGGTCAGCAGCGCCGTGAGGAAGACCAAAGCGCCGATCGCGATTCCGGAGTCCATCCAGTACTGCCCCGGGAACAAGCGGATCAACGTGTCGTCGAGCGCAAAGGTCCAGGTGCCGTTGGCGAAGAAGATGTGGTGGAAGTCCGTGAAGAACTGCTGCCAGCCCAAGGCCGCTAGCGTGCCCAGTCCGATAATGAGCACCAAGGTGACGATCGAACCGGCAAACAGTCCGCGGCGGATCCCGCCGGTGCTCCGCTTGCGCAGATAGATCATTGCGATGATGCCAATGATGATCATGAGGGCACCGGCGCCGAAAGCGGAGAGAATCACGGTCTTGACGTCGGCCATGTGGGCAACTTCGCCCTCCTTGAACAGCTTCTCGCCGTTCTGGTTGACGAGGTCGCCCAAGTATCGTGGCCCGGACCAGTTGGTCAGGTAGTCCACCGCATAGGAACCATAGGTCATGCGGTCATCGGCGTTGAAGCCGTAGCCGTCGCCGGGGAATCCCGGCCGGTAATACTCCACCCACAGGAACAGCGGGCTCGCCACGGCGCGGATTGCGAGTATCAGCAGGACCACGGGGTAGAAGACAGCCAGCAGGACCTGGAAAATGCGCGGCGCCAGCGGCTTGGCGTTGGCAGCCTGCTCCCGCTCGTGGTTGCGGCGTTCCACCTCGGCTTCCGGGGGACGGACCTGAAGGGCCGACGTCGGCAGCGGCTCTGCGAAGAGGGCCGGTTCCGGCCCGGTCTCCGCAGCCTCTGCGGCTTTGCGGTCGGCCCGGCTCTCCGGCTGTTGTCCTGCCAGGGGCTCGGCTGGCGCATTTCCTTCCTTGGGCGCCCGCTTCGAAGAGTCCCGGGGTGCGTCAGCAGCACCTGCCGGGCGCGCGTCAGCGGCCGTGGACTTGGGGGCGGGCTTCATCCATTCGAAGGCCGGCTCATCGCCGCCGTCGTGGATATCCGCGTCCGGGTCGTTGGGGATCGGGCTCTTCTCGGTCACTTGGATTTCACTTCCGTAGGATTCACATGCCGGAGCAGGAACGGTCCGCTGGCAATCTTCTCTGCCTTTGAGCCTACCGTCAGCCCTCGCGGAGAGACGATGAGCCACCCCGGCGGACGTCGGATTGCGGCCGGACCCGGGCGCCGTCAGGCGGCTATCTCACGGTAACCGGCGTCGTTTGCGTCCAGGTCGCCTGTGGCGCCGGCGCGGAATGCCCGTCCGCCCAGAACCAAGGCATAGACCCAGTATGCCGCGAGAACGAGCGAACCGATCAGGATCTTGGCCCACACTGGAAGCGGGCTGGGCGTCACAAAGGCCTCGACGAGTCCCGAAACGAACAGGACAAGCACCAAGCCAAGTGCCACCGTGATCAGGGAGCGCCCCTCGTCCGCCACTGCCTGCATCCTGCGCCGCGGTCCCGGGGCAACCATGGCCCAGAATATGCGTAGTCCGCCCGCGGAGGCGATGAACACGGCTGTCAGCTCCATGAGGCCGTGCGGCAGGATGTAGCTGAAAAACACGTCCATCTTGCCGGTGGCGGCAAACACACCCGCAGCAATCCCCAGCCCCTGCGCATTTGCGAACAGCGTGTACGGCACCCAGAATCCGGTGATGCCCAGGGCCACGGCCTGCGCGCCGATCCATGCATTGTTCGTCCAGACGGCGCCGGCGAAGGACGCAGCAGGGTTCTCGGAGTAGTAGCCGACGAAGTCGTGGTCGACGTATTGCTTCACGGCATCGCTGCTTCCCAGGGCCCGCAAAGCGTCCGGGGACGTTCCGATCCAGAGCGTGTAGGCCGCGGCAACAAGGCAGAAGAACGTCCCGCACCCTACCGTGAGCCACCGCAGGCGGTAGAACGCGGCCGGCAGGGAGACCACGAAAAAGCGGGCGAGGTCTTCCATGAAGTTCGATCTCGCCCCGGTGAAGCGGGTTCGGGCCTGCGCGAGGGCCGCCGACAAGGACGCCGAGAGTGCGCTTTCCGGCGCCACGGATCGAATGAGGGACAAGTGTGATGACACCACTTGGTACAAACGCAGGAGCTCGTCGGCTTCGCCGCCGTCGAGGCGCCGTTTGTGCGCGAGCTCATGCAAACGGGACCATTTGGTCCCGTTCACGACAGAGAAGGCATCCATGTCCACGGCTCCACCCTAATCCCAACCTTCGCCAAACAGTCCCACATCCCAGCAAACCCTGCTCCACGGCCGTTGCCGCCGCTAGACTCGATCCAGCGGGAGCCGTCCGGTCCTGCGGACATCGTGGCAAGGCTTGGGGGCGGGCTTGAGTTCGATCATTACCGGCGAGGCCGTGGTCCTCGAACTGCGGCCGGCGTCATTCGGGGCAAGGGCGCTCGGGCTTATGCTCGACGTCCTGGTTCAGGTTGTTTTGTTGCTCGGCCTGTTGTTCCTGCTCGGTATGGTGGCGCCGGATGTGGACGCGGCGGCGGGCCGTGCCATGGCCTTGTCCAGCGTGGTGCTGTGCCTCGTGGTCGTCCCCGTTGCGGTGGAAACGCTGAGCCGCGGCCGCTCGCTGGGCAAGTTGGCCACGGGGCTCCGGATCGTGCGCGACGACGGCGGATCCATCCGTTTCCGGCACGCGGTGATCCGCGGGTTGATTGGTTTCCTGGAGATCTACGCGACGTTCGGCGGATTGGCGATCGCCGTCGCGCTGTTCAACGGCAAGTCGAAGAGGCTGGGAGACGTTGTGGCCGGTACGTATTCGCTCAGGCAGCGCGTTCCTTCCGAACCCAAAATCCTTGCCTACGCGCCCCCGTACTTGCAGGCGTGGGTGGGACTCGCGGACATCGGCAGGGTTCCGGACGGCACGGCGCGGCGGGCTTCGCAGTTCATCCAGCAGGCTTCCCGGATGGCTCCGCGCTCGCGCGCCAGCCTGGCGGCAGCCCTCGCTACGGAACTGGCGACGTACGTCGCCCCGCCTCCCCCGCCCGGAACAACGCCGGAGGGCTACTTGCACGCAGTACTGGGCGAGCGGCGAAACCGGGACCTGGAACGGCTGCGCCGCGCAGAACAACGCAGCGCCGTCGTCGGGGATCGACTCAACAAGCTCCCGTTCACGGGCTAGTGCAGACGCGCGCACCCACGGTGCGCACCGCCGTCGGGCCATCTGCGGCACGTCCCGGAAGCGCTCAGCGCTTTGCGTAGCGTGTCCAGTCAATGTTCCAGTCGCCGAAGCCTTCAAGCGGTTCCACTGCGGGGGCGCCGGTGTTCAGGACCTGCACCACGTCCCCTGTCCGCATGTTATTGAAGAACCAGGCTGCGTCGTCAGGGAGCAGGCCAACACAGCCGTGCGAGACGTTGTCCACGCCAACGGCCCCGTACGCCGAGGGCAGCGCTTGGTGCACATACACCCCTGAGTTCGTGAGCCGGTTGGCGTGCTCGACGACGAGCGGCGCGTAATAGCCCTTGTCACCGGGTTTGAGGCCGATGCTGCCCGCATTGAACCTGGAATGGCGTTCCTGCTCCATGATCACGGCGTAGCCGGTGGGCGAAAGCCAGTCCGGGCTTCCGAGGGTGACAGGAGCAGTCTTGACGAGTGCGCCGTCGAAATACACTTTCATGGCCTTGGTGGCGTCATCCACGACCGCTATCCGCTGCGGACCGGTCGTGAACGTGGACCTGACGTTGGAATTGCCGATCATTCCGCTGCCGAAGTCCCTGCCGAACAAGGGCAAGTCCACGGCGACCCTCGTGTCGGCCGCCCAGAATGCTTCAGGACGGATCCGCACTTTCCGGTCCGAGTACCAGCGCCAGGCCACTTCCTGGCCCGAGGAAACACTGATCTTCACGGCCTCTTCCATGGCGGCTTTATCCGCCACGGGCTCGCTGAAGTTGATTTCGATGGGCTGCCCTGAACCCATGATGGAGCCATCGCGGGGGAACACCACCGCATTGGCCTCGTTGGCCGTGGATACCGTGGTGAAGGACTGGGTCTTCCGGGTTTCCCGGCCCGCGCCGTCAACAACGGTAAACCCGTAGCGGTATTCGGTGTTGAACTCCAGGGGATCCAGCGTGGACCACGTGCTGCCGTCGGCGCTGATGGTTCCCCTGACGGCTTTGCCACCCGCGGCCGGCATCAGTTCAACGTCTTTCAGGGTGCCGTGCACCGCCTTCACGGAAGGCCCGACGGCGGGATTCACTTCGCGGGCACCGTCAAGGGGCGTGATTCCCAACTCCACTGCCGTCACGACTGCGGATCCGAGCCCGGCGTCGGTGCGCTGGGGCGTTCCCGCTTCCGATTCAACCGCTGTTTGCAGCCAATCAGGGGCGGTTGCAACACCGAGTCCTCCGGCCGCAACGCCGGCACACATTCCGATGATTCCGAGAATCTTCCCGGTCTTGCGTTTCCTTTGCGTCCCCACGGCAACCCCACATCCCCCGGCAGAAAGCCAGCCCCCAAGACTGACCCGCCCAGTCTACCGGGGGTGCCGATCCGTCCTGGACGGTGCCCGGAGGTCGCCGTCGGTTGGCGTACTGCCTAGTTGGCGTATTGGGCCCAGGGGATGTTCCAGTCGCCGAAACCGTCGTCGAAGTTGGCGTAGTCACCCTGCGTATTGACCACTTGGACGACGTCTCCGGTGGTCATGTTGTCGAACACCCATTTCGCCCCGTCAGGTCCCAGACCGATGCAACCGTGGGACAGGTTCGTGACGCCGATGTACGGCAACGCCGAGTCGGTGGCCTGGTGGATGAACTCGCCGCTGGGTGTCAGGCGCGTGGCGTAGTTGACGTCAAGCTGTCCGTAGTAGGCCGGATCCCCCGGTTTGAGGCCGATGGTGGAGGCATCCATGTGCTCCACCCGGTACTTTTCCATGAGCACCAGGTAGCCGCGCGCGGAAGGGAACCTGGTGTCTCCCATGGTGTCCTGCCACTGGCCCACTTGCTGGTCGTTGACGCTGACCGTGAACGTGTGGGCAACTGCGTCGGCAACCGCCACCTTCTTGTCGCCGATCTTGAACGTGTTGGTCTTGTTGAAGTTGCCGATCTGGCCGTTGCCGAAGTCCACCCCGAACAGCTTGAGGTCCACGGTGACGGTACTGTTCGCTGCCCAGAAGTTCTCCGGGCGGTAGCGCACCATGGTGTCGCTGAACCAGTGGAAGGCCCCGGCCTGGCCTGAGGTGGACGTGACCTTGATGGCCTTCTCGACGGCGGCTTTGTTGACCACGGGTTCACTGAACGTGAGCTGGAGGGGCTGCGCCACGCCTACCTTGGACCCGTCCAGGGGGTACATGGCGGCGTCTGCCTCGTTCTGGGTGGATACCGTCGTGAACGATCCGGTCTTCGACGTTGCTCGGCCGACAGAATCCGCAACCGTGTAGTTGAAGGTGTAGGAGGAGTTGAACTCGAGGGGCGTGGAGGCAGTCCAGCTCAGTCCATCCGGAGTCAACGCACCATCGACGGTCTTTCCCTGGGAGCTCGTCAAGGAGACCCTGTCCAGCGTTCCGTCTTTGACGCTGATCGTGACGGGAGCAGCCGGATTCACTTGTTTGGCACCGCTCGCAGGCGAGGCGACCACCGTGGCAGGCTTCACGACGGGCAACACGGCTGCCGCTTCGCTGCGTTCGCCTGATGACCCCTCGGATTCGATTGCCGCACTGGCCGCGTGCGGGGCCACTGCCGCGAACGTGCCGCTGAGCGCGGCGATGAGGCAGACCACCACGATCCAGGCGACCTTCCGGAACCTGCTTCGCTTCGTTGGCGCAGTGTCCAAGAGACCGGCGTTGCCGCTGCCCTGTTCATTGTCGAAGAGCCGCGCGGCGTCCACATGCTCGAAAGTGTCCGCTTGCTCGCCGTCGGGATTAAGACCCATTCCTGTTTTCTCCAAAACTCACGCCCCCCAAAAAACCCACGCCCCACAACCGCATCCTAAACGGCGCGGCTTGATATTGGCTGGGAGCGCGCCCGCGGGCTTGCTCCCAGCCGGTGTTCTCAGTACCGGTAGTGCTCCGGCTTGTACGGACCCGCGACGTCAAGGTCCAGGTATTCCGCCTGCTCCTTGCTGAGTTCGGTCAGTTCCACGCCCAAGGCATCCAGGTGCAGCCGGGCGACCTTCTCGTCGAGGATCTTGGGCAGCACGTAGACCTGGTTCGAATATTCGCGCTCGGCCCCTGGGCCAGAGCCGGTCTGGTCCTTCTTGGTCCACAGCTCGATCTGCGCGATCGTCTGGTTGGCGAAGGAGTTGCTCATGACGAACGAGGGGTGGCCGGTCGCGTTGCCCAGGTTCAGGAGGCGGCCTTCGGAAAGCACAATGATCGATCGCTCTTCGCGGCCGTCGGCCGCGGCGAACACCCACTCGTGCACCTGCGGCTTGATTTCGACCTTCTGGACGCCGGGGACCTTCGCCAGTCCGGCCATGTCGATCTCGTTGTCGAAGTGGCCGATGTTGCCCACGATCGCCTTGTTCTTCATCCGGAGCATGTCGGAGGCCATGATGACGTCCTTGTTGCCGGTCGTCGTGACGAAGATGTCGCCCTGTTCCACCACCGAGTCCAGCTTGGCCACCTGGTAGCCGTCCATGGCTGCCTGGAGTGCGCAGATGGGATCGATCTCCGTCACGATCACGCGCGAGCCCTGGCCACGGAGCGCCTCGGCCGCGCCCTTGCCGACGTCGCCATAGCCGCAGACGACGGCGACCTTACCGCCCATGAGGACATCCGTGGCGCGGTTGATGCCGTCAGGCAGGGAGTGGCGGATACCGTATTTGTTGTCGAATTTGCTCTTGGTCACCGAGTCGTTGACATTGATGGCCGGGAACAGGAGCTTGCCCTGTTCGGCGAGCTGGTAAAGACGGTGCACGCCCGTGGTGGTTTCCTCGCTCACGCCACGGATGCCGGCGGCGACGCGGGTCCACTTCTTCGGGTCGGCGGCGAGGCTCTTCCGCAGCACGTCGAGGACGAGTGCGTACTCTTCGGGATCGCTTTCCGTCGCGGCCGGAACCGCACCCGCAGCTTCGAACTCGACGCCCTTGTGGACCAGCAACGTGGCGTCGCCGCCGTCGTCGAGGATCATGTTGGGGCCGAGGTCCGGGTTGGCGTCCGCGCCCGGCCAGCTGAGAATCTGCTCGGCGGTCCACCAGTATTCGTCGAGGGTCTCGCCCTTCCACGCGAACACGGGGACACCTTGCGGATCCTCGACGGTTCCCTGGCCGACCACGACGGCGGCAGCGGCCTCGTCCTGCGTGGAGAAGATGTTGCAGGAGGCCCAGCGGACCTCGGCGCCGAGGGCTGTCAACGTCTCGATGAGCACCGCGGTCTGCACGGTCATGTGCAGGGATCCCGCAATGCGCGCACCCTTGAGCGGCTGGCTCGGACCGAATTCGGCGCGCAGCGACATGAGGCCCGGCATTTCGTGCTCGGCGAGGCGGATCTGGTGGCGTCCGGCTTCAGCCAGGGAGATGTCTGCAACCTTGTAGTCGAAAGTCATGGAAGTCCTTTGGAAGTACCGAATGGTCAGGTCAGGTGGAGCTCAGGCGTGCCGGAGACCGTCGTGCAGTCCTGCGTCGTGTTGGTCCGAGGCCGCGGCGTTGGCGGCTGCCAGCAGCTCCGGCGGCAGCAGCAACGGGATGCCGTCCTGGATGGCATAGCGGATCTTTTCACCCGAGGCGGCCGCGACCGTCGAGACGAGATCATCGCCGTCCTGCTCCAGCGGGGACCCGGTGACAGGGCACCGCAGGATGGACAACAATTCAGGACTGACCTTTGGCATGGTTGGAGCTCCCTGGATGGCATCTCACGGACGCCGCTATGGACAGATATGGCAGCTTCCAGAGTACAACCCGGCGGCGCTGAGCACGTTGTCACAAAAGCCCGTCCCGCGGGAACAGCGACACACTGCGTCAGACGACGGCCAGTTCCCGTCGCGCCGGACTTCAGGAGGGATCGCGGTTCAGGAGGGATCGCGCAGGATGCGCAGGTGCCTCCTGGTTCCCTCCACAGGGGCCGGCCCGTCAAAAGGGGTGCGGACGCTGCGAAGCTCGGGTGCGGGTGCCGGGGCCGATGCGGCCTCGCGCACGGCGTTGGCCAGGGCAAGGAGATCGTCCGGTCCGGGCGGGGGCGGGGAGGACGGCATGGCCAGCCGCATGACTTCCCAACCCCTCGGTACGGTCAACGACTCCGCATGCTGCGCGCACAGATCGTAGGAGTGCGGCTCGGCATACGTAGCCAAGGGACCAAGCACCGCCGTGGATTCGGCGTAGACGTACGTCAAAGTGGCCACCGCGGATTGGCGGCAGGCTGATCTGGAACACTGACGAATTGCACCCACAACATCCCAGATTAGCCGCACTTCGCCGCGGCGCGGTGCATTGCCCCTTTGCGGGCATTATGTCGCGTTGGCCGAATCACGGGTCTAAAGTCGATATATGCAGTCACAGCACCACGTTCCGGGCTTTACGGTCCATTTGTCCGACACCGGGGACAGCCAGGAAACGACGACGGCGGGCTCGTCCGCACGCGGCTTCAGGGAGCGCCGCAGGAACCGCCACGGGCGGGGATTGCGGGGCGAAATCATCCTGCCCAACCTTCCGGGCTACCGGACGCGTGCCGAGAGGTTCGACGACCTTGTGCTCGATTCCGCGGAACGGCTGCAGGATATGTGGGGCAAACGGCTCGACGGCGTCGCGTTCGCCGTCGAAGAGATCCCGCCGAACCTTGAACAACTGGTGGCCGAAGGAACCGCGGCGCCGCTGGGTTCCTACACCCCGGCGGCCCACGGTGCCGGACCCGTCATCACGCTCTATCGGCGCGTCGTCGAGCACACTACCGGCGGCCGCGAGGACCTGCAGGACCTGGTGCACGACGTGGTCGTCGAGTACACCGCCGAGATGCTCGGAGTGCCGCCGGAGACCTTGGATCCCGTGTACCGCCGTCGTTATCAGTAACCCAGGGTGACCTGTACTTTTTCGTGGCCGGCAGCGCCGTCCTGGATGGTCAGGACCGAAATCCCGGGCTGATCGCCTTGGCCCAGCACGAGCGCGCCGTAGGCCGCGTCCCCTGACGCCGACACGATGTAGCCCGAAACCGCCGCGCCGTCGGACTTGTCCGGAACGCCGATGACCGAAGTGGTCCCCCCGGCAATGTCCACGGTTTCCGTTTTGTGCACCTTGCCGTCCGAGGTGACGGGCGTGTAACTGACCGTCGCACGGCCCGTCGGCACGCCGAAGCTCAGGAAGCGGGTGCCGCCTTGAGGTACTGCCACCATGTGCTGGCTTCCGAGACGGACCGCGGCCGGAGACCAGGCGAAATCAACAGGATCCGCGGACTTCAGTCCCCGCGTCACGCGTGAGGACGCGGCGAAGGAAACATCCGAGGTGGCGCTCACGGTGTACATGCCGGCCGGGACGCCCGTGAGCGGTACTTCGGTGACCGAACCCGCTTTGGCGGTCACTGCTCCCCCGCCGGGCAACGCGCGCTGGCCGTTCGGCCCGAACAACCGCACATCCACCACGGCGTCGACGGGACCCGGGACCGTGATCTGCAAGGCAGGAACGACATCGGCAAACCCGGGCTTGTCCGCGAGCGACTTCACGGCGGCCGGGTCCTGGATGTCCACCCCGGTCATGACCTGGGAATCGGCGACGCCGGCACCGGGAGTAATGAGTTCGACGCCACCGGCCGTGAGGCCACGAAGGACGCTTTGCTGGATGGTTGCCGCGACGGGGCCTCCACCGCTGCGCAGATGGACGGAGAGCTGACCCTCGTTCGGGGCCAGTCCGGCCAAGTTGATGGAACGGGTCGTTCCGGGCGAAACCAGCAAGCCACGGCTATCCGGGGCTTGGATCTGGCCACGGGCGCCGAACAAGTCGAGATTGACGGTGGCCGGCGTGCCCGAGGCATTGCTGATGTTCAAAACCGCCGTCCGCCCCAGCGCGGTGTTGGCGCCAAGGAGCCATGCATCGTTGACCGGCTGTTGGCAGGGCGCCGCAGCCAGTCCGCGGAGATCGCCGTCGCCTGCGGTGTAGCTCATCAAGCCCGCTACCGCGGCCTGCTGCCCGCTGATGGGATCGGCGTCCACCACAGTGACGTCGCCCGCGGGCCTCTGTGCCACGACGCCGGCATTCAGGACGGGAGGTCCTGACGCCGGCGGCTGCGCGGCAGCTGGGGGTTTGGCAATGCCGGCGATCGCGGAGCCACCGAGCGCGGCGAGGTTGCTCCCTGGGACGGATCCGGTGGCGTCACTGAGGACCACCGCATCGAGGAAGCTCTTTGCCGAGCGTGAAACAGGATTGAACTGGGTGTCGGTGCCCGCCGGGGTTCCTTCGGCGAGGCGGGGAGGTGCCGGGCACACCGCGGTTGTCTTTCCTACCGGGACATCCGCGAGGGACATGTCCAGGGTTTTGTTCCCTGCCGGGGACGGCACGATGGATGCTGCCGACACCATCCCGGCCCCTGCGGCAAGGAGCAGCGTTGCGGAAAGCGCTCCCAACACAACAGCTTTGTTCTTGTTCTGGCCTTTGTTCCGGCCCTGGGCTTTGTTCCGGCTCCCGGCTTTGCGCTGGCCGCGCCTCCGCGACCCCGCGCCGGCCTCGGGGGCCGGGCCTTGGTTGTCAGACACTGCTGTACTCCTTACGGAGAGAGTTTTGTTCCTTCAGGAGGCCCGCCTTCGGCCTGCGGGCGGGCATGGGGATGGCCAGCAGGACGGTCAATCCAATGACCACGGCCTGCAGGATGCTGAGCCAAGGCTCCCAGACGGTGGTGTAGCGGATCTCGATCTGGCCGCCTGCGGGCGGCAAGGTGAACGCTTGCGCCCATCCCGACGTCGTCGGGGTCAGTTGACGCCCATCCAACCAGGCGCTCCAGCCGGAGTCCGCCCGCTCGGCGAGCACTACCTGGCGTCCGTCCGTGCCTGCCGGGATGCTGCCGACGGAAGACGTCCCGAGGGATGGCAAGAGGGCAACAACGGCACCCTTGGCGTCCACCACCCTGGCACGGTGCGCCGTCTCGGCGTCGGCTGCAGCGGCCTGGTTGAGCGGCGTGACCCGCCACAGCCAGCCGGAATCGGTCTTGCCCACGGCGACCAGGCCGGGAACGGAATCGATCCGGTTGGCCGTCAACTGCGCAGCCGTGTCCGACGACTTCAGAACCACGAATCCGGCACCAAGCTGCTCAAGGCCGGGCCGGGGGTCCACGCCCGTTCCCGCGACAATCGTGGCTACGGCGTTACGGATGGACGCGGTGGCGTCGTCGTCGGCCACCAGGCGTTCCTGTCCGGGTGATCCGACGATGGAACGTGCGGCAGCAACAGTGGAGAGCGAATCCAAGGTAGTTCCGGCGCCGCGCATAAGTGAGGACGTGTAGCCACCACTGTCATCCGCGGTGATGACCAGCGTCCGTGTCTGTTCCGGGCCTTGGCCGTGGTCGACGGCGGTGGCAGGCAACGTGCCCTGCCCGGACGGCTGGACAAGCCGCGGCGTGCCAAGCGCGCCGCTGGCCGAAGGCGAAGTGCCGGCGCCGGCCAGGGCATTCTGGGTTGCCCACAGGCCCATGCTGGCCAAGGGCCCGGCAATGAGGAGGAGGGTTGCGACAGCGGAGACGATCCGTACTGCCGCGCGCTGGACCGGGCGGCCGCCCTCTGCCTTGACCTTCAGCTGGAAGAGGTTTTCAGCGCCGATCAACGCCGCTCCGAGGAACGCGAAGCCCGCGGCGGAAACTGCCGGGCCCGTGAAAGGAGCCACGAGCAGGTTGCCGTCCACTCCGGTTGCCACGTGTCCGGCGAGCCATGACCAGGCGAGGACCACAAGGGCCCCGGCCCAGAGGAAACGTGCGATGCGTGACCGTTTTCCGGGAACAAAGAGTGCGGCAATGGACAAGAGGAGGACCGGCGCACCAAGCAGCAGGGCAAGCGCCAGAGCCCACGGAATACCCGACGGGCCAAACGGCGCCAACCCGGCCAATCCGCCGTTGACGTCGAATTTCAAGGGTTGGCCAAGCAGTTGCTGCCACAGCGGTGCCGCTTGGAACCCCAGCGGGAGGCCTGGATCGGCCAGCATGGCGCGGGGTCGTTCCAGGACCGAGAGGACATACGGCGCAAAGAGCGCGGCGCTCGGAAGCAGCGACCACCAAATGGTTCGCCCGCGCCGCCCCAAGGCGATGCCGCAAAAAACAATGAGGACTACCAACGGAAGCAGCAGGGACGGCGCTGAGGCCGTCACCACCGCCAGCGCCAGGCCGGCCGCGGCAGCAGCCGTCCACGACGGAGTGCCGTTGACGCCCGGCTTGCCGGGGAACGGCTTTGTTGCGGCGTAGCCGGCGGGTTGGACCCGGTGGCTATTCAACGCAGCGTCGCGCCCGAGCGCAGAACCAGTGGCCCGGAAGAGGGCCAGCACCAGCAGGGGCATCGCCACGTGTGCCAGGAGGGCGCCGGCCCGTCCCTGGTTCAGTGCGACTTGGAGGGCCGGTGCTCCGGCCCAGATCAGCGCCGCAATGAAACGGTATCGGCGCAGCGTGGTCATGGCGCCCGCCGCAAACCAGGCGCCCAGGCCGGACAACGGCATGGCCAACAACAACAGCCACACGATGGCTGTGCTGGAGTTTCCTCCCCCGAGCAATGAAACAAGCCACAGGATGTAGGCGAACGGATCACCGTGCCCGGGCAAGCCTGCCCCCAAGTTGATCCACCAACTGGACGCGGACCGCCAAATGTCACCGGCGGCGGACAACGGCAAGAGGCCGCCGCCGGTCACCGCGCTGGCCCCCAGGAGCCCCAGCAGCCCCACGATGGAGCCGGCCAGCGCAACAAATCCGGCGGCCACTGCGCCCGTTCCGATCCAACCCCGCTCGTTCGTCGCGAGGGCCACGAAATCGTCGCCGGCGTCGCCGCTCGGTTCAGGAGCGAGGGAATCCGTCTCCTGGAATTCGTCGGCGCCAATCGCCTCGATGAGGGAGCGGCGGTGGGCCCGGACCTCGCGGCGCGGGGTCTGAAGGCCCTTGACCATCGAGCGGCGTACGCGTCGCGTCCGCGCGGCGTTCTGCCTGGACCGCCAAATCGCCCGGGGACGGCCGAGGGCCGCGATGGTGGCGCCGAGCTGGGAAATTCCGTAACCGGGCTCTTTGACCAGGATGCTCATGACGAGCCTCACCATGCTTCCGAGCAACGCGCCGAGCGCATGCAGGGGAACCTTCCACGGCGAAGCATGGGTAAGCCTCAAATGGATCTGGCTCTTGCGGGCGGCGGCGGGTGTCGCAAGGCCGTGGGGACGATGCTCGACATGGAACATGCGCGCGGCCGGGACCACGACAACCCTGTTGCCCGCAAGCCAGTTGCGCCAGCAGAAATCGACGTCGTCTCCCACGCCGGGAAACGCGGGGTCGAAGCCGCCCAGTTGCTCCCAGGCGTCGCGGCGGATCAACATGCCCGCGGAATTCACCGCGAAAGTGTCCGTGCGCCCGTCGTACTGGCCTTGGTCGAGCTCGTCGGCTTCAATGAGCGTCAGACGCTCGGCCCAGCGGCTCGTGGAAAGACCGGCGTCGATGAGCCTGCGCTCCGCGTCCCAGGCCAATTGCTTGCAACCGGCCACTGTGACCGACGGCGCGCGCTCGACTGCCTGAAGCAGCTCGGCGAGTGCGTCCGGGGCCGGAGCGGCGTCGTCGTGCAACAACCAGATCCATTCAACGGCCCCCGGCTCCCGCGAAGGGGCCGAACGGGCCAGGCCAGCCAGGACAGCGGCACCGAAACCTACTTTGTGTTCGCCGGTGCTGGTGACGTTGGCCGCGCCGAGGGCCCGCTGCAGCAACGCTGCGGACTTGTCGCGGGAGCCCGTATCAATGCCAATGGCGGCATCTGCCGGACGCGTCTGGTCCAGCAGAGCCGCCAGGGTTCTGGGGAGATAGTTACCGCCGTCGTGCGAGACGACGACGGCGGTAACGTGTACTGCCTTGAGAATCAGACCGCTCGCTTCCTCAGCCTGCGGCGTTCACGCTCGGAGAGCCCGCCCCAGATACCAAAACGTTCATCGTTGGCGAGTGCGTATTCAAGGCACTGCGAACGGACATTGCACGCACCGCATACCTTTTTGGCATCCCGCGTGGAGCCGCCCTTCTCGGGGAAGAACGCCTCCGGGTCCGTCTGGGCGCACAAGGCGTCCGTCTGCCAGCCAAGTTCGCCTTCATCGTCGAAGTCACCTTGGCCCGGAAGTCCGATCCACACCGGCTGGGCCGGATTGTCGAGCGGACCGCGCAGCTCCATGGGAGGATCATCGAGATCGTCCTCCGGATCTACCGGTGCTCCTCCCACGAGAGCCTCGTGCGCAGCAAGAAGGGCTGTTGCCTCATCTTCCAGCGACTCCCGAGTGGCCTCGATATAGCGGTCGGCCGCCTGCGGATCTGCCGGGTCAACATACCAATCCCCCGGAACTTCGCGCGACCGGTATTTCACCGACGCATAATCCGCGACGACTGCATCTTCCTGGATACGCAACGCTTGCCCCATGGCGTCCCTCCTGATTTTTGCAGCTGCTGCCGTGCTCATTCGGTACTCGGTTATGTACCCGATACTCCCGCAGCGGCGTTCGATATCTAATTACACGTGTGTAACTACCAAGCCGTCAAGCCGCGCCGGGATAATAATCAACTTTCCGCACTAACCAGCGCCGCGCCACGCCCGGTATTTTTTCGCCCCGCCCGCGCGCCATGGCGGAAAACGGAAGCTTTGCATCACTTAAGATGTATTTTCATTGAATTTCAGGGAAATCGTTTGACCCTTCGAGCGCCGCACCCTCGCCGTCCCACAGCTCCATGTGGCGCAATTCACACGCCCCGGGACCTGATCTGACGCCCCGTGGCAAGATGTAGCCATGAGCACCCCCGCGATGAACCTGATGGCAGCCCTGCGTTCCGGACACGCCACATCCCCCCGCCTGACCTGGTACGGACCGGACGCCGAACGGGTGGAGCTCTCTGGGCGGGTCCTGGACAATTGGGTGGCCAAGACCAGCAACCTGCTCCAGGACGAGTTCGACGCCGAACCGGGCATGAGCCTTCGCCTGGACTTGCCCGCCCATTGGAAGTCCCTCGTGTGGGCGCTGGCCGGATGGCAGCTGGGCATGGAACTCGTGCTCGACGGCGGCAGCGCGGACCTGCTTGTCACGGACACCCCCGACGCCGGCGCGGGAGCCGGCTTCGACGCCGTGGTCGCCGTGCCGCTCGCGGCACTCGCGATGCGCTGGCCGGGAGAACTGCCGGCCGGCGTCGTGGACTACGCGGCCGAAGTCCGCTCCCACGGAGACGTATTCATGGCGCACGCCGAACCCGACGCGGCACTGCCGGCCCTGCGCCGCCCTGAAACCGGGCACTCGCACGGCGAATTGCTGGACGGCTTCGCCAAGGACCATGACTCCGGCGTACGGCTGCTGGTCCGCGCGGCCGACGGCTTGGAGTCGGCCCTCGCGGACGCCCTCGGCGCATGGAACAAGGACGGTTCAGTGGTCCTGGTGCACCCGGACGTTGATGTCACCCGGCACCTGCTGGAGAACGAGCGCGTCAGCGGCGCTTGACCGCGTCTTCGCCTTCGTCGGAGCCAGCCTCGGAGCCGGCGGCATGCATGGCCTTGGCCTTGGCCCTGTGGTGGGCCTCGATGATCTCGTGGTCATGCGAGAAGGCCTCTTCTTCGTCGAGCTCCTTGTTGAACACCAGGAAGCGGTAGGCGAAGAAGCGCACCACGGTGGCCACGAGGATGCCGACAACCCCGGCTGCGAAAAGGACGTTCTTGTCCTGGATGTTCATGCCGTATTTCGCGATGGCGGTCAGGCCGGTGGAGATACCGATCCCAATGCCGTTGATGACGATGAACATCACGAACTCGCGCACCACGTTCGCCTGGCGGCGGTGGCGGAAGGTCCAGAAACGGTTGGCGACCCAGGAGAACACGGTGGCCACGGTGGCGCCGACGAAACGGGCTTTGGCCTCACTGTCGGACATCGGGCCGTGCATGAGATAGTAGGTCAAGCCGTTATCTATGACGAACGCAACACCGCCGACAGCGCCGAACTTCGCTACTTCGCGCCAAAAGAGCGAGGCGAGCCCGCGCATGCGATCTGCAAGTGTGTTGATCATGACCCTCCATGGCCGTTGTTCTAGGGGGCCGATGGGCCGAGGCTCTATTTTAGCTCCGATTCCTTGGAGCTTGCCGAATTATTCGGCCCCAAGAGCCACGGGCCAACGCTGCATGGGGCCGGCGACGGACAAAATCAAGGAACCGGCCGCTGGTTCGGTAGGCTGAACCTTGTGACTTTTCCTGTAATTGGCGTGGTTGGCGGCGGCCAGCTCGCACGAATGATGGCTCCGGCGGCAACCGCTCTTGGCTTTGAACTCCGGGTCCTTGCCGAAGGCGAGGACGTTTCCGCGGTCCGGGCCGTGGCAACGGCTCCCATTGGCGACTACAAGGACCTCGCGGCACTCCTTGAGTTCTCGGAGGGCCTGGACGTCATGACGTTCGACCACGAGCACGTCCCCACCGAGCACCTGAGGGCGCTGATCGAGGCCGGAGTCAACGTCCAGCCCGGCCCCGATGCCTTGGTGCACGCCCAGGACAAACTGGTGATGCGCGCCGCGATCGACCGCCTGGGGCTCCCCAACCCGGCGTGGGCTGCCGTCACCGGCGTCGAAGACCTGGTGGCTTTCGGCGAGCAGACCGGCTGGCCGATCGTCTTGAAAACCCCCCGGGGAGGCTATGACGGCAAGGGCGTGCGCATCATCCATTCCGCCGACGACGCCCGGAGCACCACGGACTGGTTCGACGCCATGAGCCCGCTCCTGGCCGAAGAGAAGGTCGACTTCAGCCGCGAGCTTTCCGCGCTCGTTGCGAGGACGCCCGACGGCGAATCCCGCGCATGGCCGGTTGTCCACACTGTCCAGGTGGATGGCGTCTGCGACGAAGTGATTGCGCCGGCCCAGGACATTCCCGTGGAGGTCGCTGCGGCAGCCGAAGAGGCCGCGCTGCGGATTGCCAATGAACTCGGAGTCACGGGAGTGATGGCTGCGGAACTCTTCGAAACGCCCGGCGTCGGAGTCGGGTTCCTGGTCAACGAGCTCGCCATGCGGCCGCACAACACCGGCCACTGGACGCAGGACGGCTCCGTCACCAGCCAGTTCGAGCAGCACTTGCGCGCAGTCCTCAACCTCCCGCTCGGTGCTACCGACGCCCTGGGCGCGGTGGTCGTCATGAAGAACTTCCTCGGCGGCGACAACCAGGATCTCTACAGCGCGTACCCGAAGGCCCTCGCCTACGAGCCGGCCGCAAAAGTCCATTGCTACGGCAAGTCCGTGCGGGCCGGCCGCAAGATCGGACACGTGAACCTCGTCGGCAACTCGACGGCGGACGTCGACTCCATCCGACACCGCGCCACCATAGTGGCCGACATCATCCGTGACGGCCGCATGCCGGCCGAGACCACCTCCGAGGAGACCGCATGAGCGCAGAAACAATGGATCCCGAAAACGCGGGGGCAGCGAACGCCTCCCCGATCGTGGGGCTTGTCATGGGCTCCGACTCGGACTGGCCCGTCATGGAAGCCGCAGCCGACGCCCTGGCGGAATTCGGCATCCCCTTCGAAGCCGACGTCGTCTCCGCGCACCGCATGCCCACGGAGATGATCCGCTACGGCCAGACCGCCCATGAGCGCGGTATCCGGGTCATCATCGCCGGAGCAGGCGGCGCAGCCCACTTGCCGGGCATGCTCGCCTCCGTTACCCCGCTGCCCGTCATCGGCGTCCCGGTCCCGCTGAAGACCTTGGACGGCATGGACTCCTTGCTGTCCATCGTGCAGATGCCCGCCGGCGTTCCCGTGGCCACTGTTTCCATCGGCGGCGCCCGCAACGCCGGCCTCCTGGCTGTACGCATGCTGGCGTCCGGAACCGATGACCTTGCCGTGCGCCTTCGTGGCGAACTGCTCGAATTCGCGCAGGAGCTCAACAACACCGCCACGGAGAAGGGTGCCAGGCTCCGCGACAAGGTTGCCGAAGTCTTCTCGACGGCGAACGTCTCCGCCCGGAGCACTCGTTAAGAGCCCGGGCAGCCGCACAGAGGTCATCCCCGGCAATCCCGAATGAACCGTCCCGCAATGACAAGGATCCCCCGCCGTGTACCAGCTTGAGAATGTTCTCCGCCCCTACGCATGGGGATCGACGACGGCGATCGCCGCCCTGCTGGGAAGGCCCGCCTCGGGTGGTCCGGAAGCGGAGTTGTGGATCGGAGCGCACCCGGACTCGCCGTCCGTGGCCACCCGTCCGGATGGCTCTTCCGTCGCCTTGGACGCCTTGATCAGCGTGGATCCCGTGCATTTCCTTGGTGAAACGAGCGTGGCCGAATTCGGTCCCCGCTTGCCGTTCCTCACCAAGCTCCTTGCAGCCGACAAGCCCCTGTCCTTGCAGGTCCACCCTCGCCTGCAGCAGGCCAGGGACGGCTTCGCGAAGGAAAATGCCGCGGGCATGGAAGCGGACTCACCGGAGCGCAACTATCGCGATGACAACCACAAGCCGGAGATGATCTTCGCGCTGACGCCGTTTCACGCCCTTTGCGGTTTCCGCCCGGCCGCCGATTCGCAGCGTGTCTTCGAGCACCTCGCGACCCTCCTGGACCTTGCCGCCGTCGACGTTCCGGACGTCATCGCCGGAGTCATCTCGGACCTTTCCGGCTCCGATGAGCCCTCGGCACTCAAAGCTGCGTTCACCCGGCTGATTACCGGCGGGGAGGCCGTCTCCGCGGCCACCGATCAGGTGGTTTCCATCCTGAAATCGGGCGCGCCGATGGGGCAGCACGCCGCGGAACTCTCGACGTTGGTGGACATCAACAGCGAGTTCCCGGGCGATCCCGGTGTCCTGATTTCCCTGCTCCTGAACCTTGTGTTCCTGTCCCCGGGCGAATCGGTGTACTTGCCCGGCGGAAACGTCCACGCCTACCTGAAAGGCCTCGGCGTGGAGGTGATGGCGGCGTCGGACAACGTGCTCCGTGGCGGCCTCACCCCCAAGCACGTGGATGTTCCGGAACTCCTGAAGACCATCGAATTCGCTTCCCTCGGCGTCCCGCGCATCGAGCCCCGGATCTCCGGCTTCGGCCAGGATCTCTATGTGCCGCCCTTCAAGGAATTCCAGCTCCAGCGCATCGAGCTGGGACCCGGAGCGGAACCGGTGCCGATGGCCCAGGCGGGTCCCGCCGTCGTCGTCGTGGTTTCGGGTTCCGTGGTGCTCGACTCCCCCAAGAGCGAGCTCGCCGTCGAGCGTGGGGGGAGTGCGTTCATCCCGGCGTCGGAAGAGCCCGTCATGGTGCACCCGGTTGCCGGTGCCACGGGAACCAGCGTCGCCTTTGCCGTGACAACAGGCTTGGGGAATTAACGGTGGAGTACTTCCTGCAGACGCCCGCATGGGCGTCCTTCCAGCGATCCCTCGGACGTACCGTGCACGAGGAATCCGGGCCGGGGTGGCGTTTCCTCGCAGTGGAGGAAACGAACCCCGCCGGCAAGGTGATCTACACGCCCTACGGACCCGTCGCCGATTCGCTGGAGGCCTTCGACGAAGCCGTAGCCGCCCTCGTGGCGATCGCGCGCCGCAGCCGCGCTGTGTTTGTCCGGATGGAACCAGTCACCGCCGGGTTCGAAGCCGCCGACGCCGGTGCGGTCCTGCGGGAACGCGGCCTGCAGCCGGCGCCGTCCAACCAGCAACCGGAATTGAGCTGGATCGTGGATCTGGAGGGCGACTTCAAGGACGTCCTTGCGGGCATGAAACCCACCAACCGGAACCTGTACCGCAACATCCACAAGAAGGGTGTCACCTTCCGGTCCTCGCAGGATCCCGAAGAGATCTCGGTGCTCCTGGACTTCCTGCACATGACCGCCGCACGCAACGGCTTCAAGCCCCAGAGCGACGACTACCTCAGCGCCGTGGCCCAATCCCTCATGCCGGCCGGTGCCGGCACCCTGTTCATCGCGGAACTCGACGGCGAGCCCATCGCGGCGGCCCTGGCGTACGACTCTGCCGACACGCGAACCTACGCCCACGCGGCGCTCGATGATACGCATCGCAAGCTCAGCGCCGGCATTCCGTTGCTCGTGACGCTCATGGCGGACGCCAAGGACAAGGGACTCAAGCACGTCGATTTGTGGGGCGTGGCCCCGGAAGACCATCCTGACCACAAGTGGGCCGGATTCACCGCCTTCAAGAAGTCCTTCGGCGGCCGCGAAATCGCCTACCCGGGCACATGGGACCTTCCGGTCAACAAGCTTCGCTACGGGGCCTACCAAGTAGCCCGGAAACTCCGCGACAAGCTCCGCTAGGGTTCCTCCGCGCGAACCAGCAGATGACCTCAAAATCCGATTGATGTCCCTCTGGTACTGCTCAGCTTCCCCATGGTGCCGCCCGTCGTATTGGAGGGCGACCCGCTCTTTGACGTAAGCGGCATCGGGCGCCGACCCGGGGCCAGGTGAAGGGCCAGCCGGGCCTTACGTACGCCACGCATGCCGGGACGGGCTGACACCTTCGCCTTCAAGTCGTCAATGGTCGCCAAGGGCTCGCGCGGCCTGGGATGGTTGTCGCCGTGCTCGACGACGATCGAGTCGCCCGCCGCGACAGTGTCGTCCATACTCATCAATTGGGCCAGGTCCAGCCACGTCCGGGCAGGCGAGGTGAGCCGGACGCCGTCGAGCACCATCACTTCACCCGGTTTGAACGTAAGTTGGTGCCCTACAACATTCCGTCGCGGACCTTTCTCCCAGTTAGCCCGACGGAAGTCTGCGGGCACGCAAAAGGGCGGTGGGATCGTGACAGCGGCGTCAGAATCGACAAGGTCCGTGAGGACAAAGCCAGAGAAAGCCGCCGAGCGATCGTGCCGCCCTTTTGGACTAAGCCAGGAGTTACTTGCGGGCGTAACCTTCCCACTTGCTGGCCTGGTGCTCGCCGTCGACGAAGCGGATCGTGCCGGACTTGGAGCGCATGACGATGGACTGGGTCAGGACCTTGTCCTTGGAGTAGCGCACGCCCTTGAGCAGGTCGCCGTCGGTGATGCCGGTAGCTGCGAAGTAGCAGTTATCGCTCGTGACGAGGTCGTTCGTGGAGAGGACGCGCTCGAGGTCGTGTCCGGCGTCGATGGCCTTCTGCTTCTCGTCGTCGCTCGTGGGCCACAGGCGGCCCTGGATAACACCGCCGAGGGACTTGATGGCACATGCGGCAACGATGCCTTCCGGCGTGCCGCCGATGCCCATCAGGGCGTCGACGCCGGTGCCGGAACGTGCGGCGGCGATGGCGCCGGCAACGTCGCCATCCATGATGAACTTGGTGCGCGCACCGGCTTCGCGGATTTCCTCCACCAGCGGGCGGTGGCGGTCGCGGTCAAGGATCATGACGTTGAGCTGGTTGACCTTGACGCCCTTGGCCTTGGCGATCAGGTGCAGGTTCTGCTTCACCGGCAGGCGGAGGTCCACCATGTCGGCGGCTTCAGGACCCGTGACGAGCTTCTCCATGTAGAACACGGCGGAGGGATCGAACATGGTGCCGCGTTCGGCCACTGCAAGCACGGCGAGGGCGTTGTTGATGCCCAGGGCAGTCAGCCGGGTTCCGTCGATGGGATCGACGGCGACGTCGCACTCGGGTCCGGTGCCGTCACCGACATGCTCGCCATTGAAGAGCATCGGGGCTTCGTCCTTTTCACCCTCGCCAATGACAACGACGCCGTTGAAATGGACGGTGTGGAGGAAGGAGCGCATGGCGTCAACGGCCGCGCCGTCCGCCTTGTTCTTGTCGCCGAAACCAACCCAGTGGCCGCCGGCGATGGCAGCAGCTTCGGTGACCCGGACAAGTTCGAGGGCCAGGTTGCGGTCCGGCTCATCGGTCCCGACGGCGAGCGCCGGCGAAATAGTGGAATACTTCTGGGACATTGGCGCTGGAGACACGTGAACCTCTTCTTCGATGACGCGATTCGTGGGACCAGGAATGGCTGGGCTTGGCGGCCTGAATGATTCCTCTACAAGAGATCATAGTCGCGGCGGAGCGGCACGGTCATGGGATGACCAACTCCCGGAACGCCCCTTGCGCGGACCGGCCGATGTGTATTAGCCGCTTGGATAGGAGACTATTGAAGCGTGAGTGAAACGCAAGACAAAGCAATTGCCGCTGTCCCGCCAAGCAACGGAGGCACCAAGGCAGCAGGCAACAATGACGCCGGCCGGCCGGCCGTCAAGCCTGTAATCGCGGCAAAAGCCGCCAAACGGGCCAATGCTTCCGTCATCGGCATGCTCATCGCGTTGCTCCTGTGCGTGCTGGCGTTCCTTCCGATCGTGCTCATGAATCCGGCGCCAAAGAGCAGCGGTTACAAGCCCGACGTCGATGTGGCCGCAACGGCCGCCAATGCGAAAGATGTGGCGGGTTTCACACCTGTGGCGCCGAATACCGGCGACACATTTAGTCCGAACTACGCTCGCTGGTCATCCGGGACCGGCGACGGCGTACCCACGTGGGAGGTCGGCTACGTGACTCCCCAGCAGATGTTCATCGGGCTTGTCCAGACCCGCAAGGCCAATCCAACCTGGATTTTCCAGCAGACCGGCAGCGCTCCGGTCACCGGCACGCGGAGCGCCGGTGGCCATGACTGGGAGCTCCATGACACGGCCAAGGGCAACCGCAGCATGGTGCTGAACTACCGCGGCACCACGATCATCCTGAGCGGGAGCGCAGGACTGGACGAGTTCTCCACGTTGGCCGCCGCCGTGGTCAAGGCGATGGACGCTGCTCCTGTCGCCTCCGCGGACGCGGGCACGAAGCCCGGCGACACAGTTTCGCAGCCTGCCACCCCAAAGCCGTAAAGTAGCGCCGTGGCTACCTATCTGACTCCCGCACTTGCCTGGCGCCGTTTGCGCGAAGGAAACGAACGCTTCGTCGCCGGCGAGTCCCTGCACCCCAACCAGGACGCTTCGCGCCGGCACTCCCTCGTCGAGGACCAGCATCCATTTGCCGTGATCTTCGGCTGCTCGGATTCCCGCTTGGCCGCGGAGATTATCTTCGACCTCGGCCTGGGGGATGCCTTCGTGGTCCGCACGGCCGGGCAAGTGATCGACGACGCCGTCCTCGGTTCGCTGGAATACAGCATCTCCCAACTTCATGTTCCGCTCATCGTGATCCTTGGCCACGACAGTTGCGGCGCCGTGACTGCGACGAAGAGTGCCGTGGAGACAGGTGAAATGCCGGCAGGTTTCATCCGTTCCCTCGTGGAACGCATCACTCCCTCCGTCCTCACGGCAATGCGCAACGAGCAATCGGACGTCAACGAGATGGTGGTGGAGCACGTCAAGCAGACAGCCCGCCGATTGGCCGACAGTTCCCGTGTGATTTCCGACGCGATCGACGACGGCCGGGCCGCCGTCGTCGGGCTTTCCTACAAACTGGACGAAGGCCGCGCGGCGCTTGTTTCCGGGATCGGCAAGCTCTAAGCCGGATGCCGGGCCGCCCCCGGAGGGGCGGCACCAAGCGGCCGTAGCTTTGCTCCTCCGGTTTTCGGTCAAGCGGCTGCTCGCCATAAGCTAGCCCCATGACTTCCACTCAAGAATCCAACGCGGCCGAGTTCCGTATTGAACATGACACGATGGGCGAAGTTCGCGTTCCCGTGAACGCCCTGTACCGCGCCCAGACGCAGCGCGCCGTGGAGAATTTCCCGATCTCCGGCAAGACGCTTGAGCGCGCGCACATCGAGGCCCTGGCGCGGGTCAAGAAGGCCGCGGCCCTCGCGAACGCCGAACTTGGGGTGCTCGACGGCGAGCTCGCCGAGGCGATTGCCAACGCAGCCGATGAGGTTGCCGCCGGAAAGTACGACGGCGATTTCCCCATCGACGTCTTCCAGACCGGTTCGGGCACGTCGTCCAACATGAACACGAACGAGGTCATCGCCGAGCTGGCGACGCGTGCCCTCGCGGCCGCCGGGAGCGACAAAGTTGTCCACCCGAACGACCACGTCAACGCTTCCCAGTCCTCCAACGATGTCTTCCCGACGTCGGTCCACGTCGCCGCGACGTCGGCCCTGATCAACGACCTGATCCCGGCCCTCGAGTACCTGGCTGCTTCCCTGGACCGCAAGGCGGTGGAGTTCAAGGATGTCGTCAAGTCCGGCCGCACCCACCTCATGGACGCCACGCCTGTGACCTTGGGCCAGGAGTTCGGCGGCTACGCCGCGCAGGTCCGTTACGGCATCGAGCGCATCAACGCTGCGCTCCCCCGCGTCGCCGAGGTCCCCCTGGGCGGCACCGCGGTGGGCACCGGCATCAACACCCCGGAAGGCTTCCCGGAGCGCGTCATCGAGCTCCTCGCGGCCGACACCGGCCTGCCGCTGACCGAGGCGCGCGACCACTTCGAAGCGCAGGCCAACCGCGACGGCCTCATCGAAGGCTCCAGCCAGCTGCGCAACATCGCCATCTCCTTCATGAAGATCAACAACGACCTCCGCTGGATGGGGTCCGGCCCCAACACGGGACTCGGCGAGATCTCCATTCCGGACCTCCAGCCGGGCTCGTCGATCATGCCGGGCAAGGTCAACCCGGTCATCTGCGAAGCCTCGATCATGGTCTGCGCCCAGGTCATCGGCAACGACACCGCCATCGCCTGGTCGGGTACCAACGGCGCCTTCGAGCTCAACGTCGGCATCCCCGTGATGGCGGCCAACCTGCTCGAATCCATCCGACTCCTGGCCAACACCAGCCGCGTCATGGCCGACAAGATGATCGACGGCATCACGGCCAACGTGGAGCGCGCCCGCTTCCTGGCCGAGGCTTCCCCGTCCATCGTGACCCCGTTGAACAAGTTCATCGGTTACGAAGCAGCCGCAAAGATCGCCAAGAAGGCCGTTGCCGAGGGTTTGACCATCCGCGAAGCCGTGATCTCCCTTGGCTACCTTGAGCGTGGCGAGCTGACCGAAGAGCAGCTCGACAAGGCCCTCGACGTCACCACCATGACCCGCCCGGCCCACAAGGCCTAGCCTCCCCAGTCCGACTGGCCAGCCCGACGGCGGCCGGCGCCTTCCCCTCGGAAGGTGCCGGCCGCCGTCGTCGTTTCCTCCCGCAGAACTTTTCTTGCACTATTTAACTAAAGGTGCAAAACTTTACTTTGTGGACAATAGTGCAACCAATGACGGTGGGCTCCGGGAGCGCAAGCGCGCTCAGACCCGCGCGGCGATCTCAGCCATCGCCCGCTCCCTGACGGCCCAGCGCGGACTCAACGGCTTCACGGTCGAGGAAGCCTGCGAACAGGCCGGGATTTCGCGGCGGACCTTCTTCAACTATTTCCATACCAAGGAAGACGCGGTGATCGGCTCGTTCTCCGACGAGCTTCCCGAAGAGGCCCTGGAGGCCTTCAACCGCAACCCCGCCCGTGCCGCCGGCACCATCTCGGACTCGTTGCTGTCCGCGCTGCGCCAATTCACCCTGGCGGTCCTCGAGCGGTCCACCGTGAGTCCGTCGGAGATCCGTCAGCTCATCGCGGCAGTCACGGCCGAGCCCCAGCTCCTGGGCCGTTTGACCCGCGAAGGCGAAGTCCGCGAGCGCCAGTTCGCCGAACTCATCGCCGCCCGTGAAGGCCTCCCGGCGGATCACACGGAGGTCGTCATGGCCGCCGCAGCCTTCGGTGCGGTCACCAAGAAGACGAGCAAGCAGTTCTTTTCCGAGGAGAACACGCAGCCATACCGGGAACTGCTGGACCGGAACCTCAACGCAGCCCGCACGCTCTTCGCCCAACCGCTGGACATCAACCCCGTCGAACCCCAGAAGGATCAACCGTGAGTACCACTCTCAAGACCAAAGCGGCCGCACCGCTGCTTTTGACCCAGAGAAGGATCTGGATCATTTTCTCGGCGTTGATCGCCGGCATGCTGCTCTCGAGCCTGGACCAGACCATCGTGTCCACGGCCATGCCCACGATCGTCGGCAAGCTCGGCGGCGTGGAAAACCAGGCCTGGATCACCACGGCCTACCTGCTCGCCACCACCATCGTCATGCCGATCTACGGCAAGTTCGGTGACATCCTGGGCCGTCGGAACCTCTTCCTGATTGCCATCGGTTTGTTCACGGCAGCTTCCATCGGTTGTGCCTTCGCCACCGATTTCTGGGGCTTCGTGATCTTCCGCGCCATCCAGGGCCTGGGCGGCGGCGGACTGATGATCCTCTCGCAGGCCATCATCGCGGACATCGTGCCCGCCAAGGAACGCGGCAAGTACATGGGCCCGCTCGGTGCCATCTTCGGGCTTTCCGCCGTGGCCGGTCCGCTCCTGGGCGGCTTCTTCGTCGATCACCTGACCTGGGAATGGGCCTTCTACATCAACATCCCCATCGGCATTGCAGCCTTCACCATCGCCTGGTTCACGCTCACCCTGCCAAACAAGAAGGCCGAAAAGCGCATCGACATCCTTGGGGTCCTGCTGCTGTCCGCTGCCACGGCATGCTTGATCTTCTTCACCGATTTCGGCGGCAAGAAGGACCAAGGCTGGGACTCCCCCCTTACGTGGGCCTTCGGCGCCGGCATGGTGCTTGCCGCCTTCCTCTTCGTCCTCGTGGAGCGCAAGGCGGAAGACCCCATCATTCCGCTGAGCCTGTTCAAGAACCGGATCTTCATCAACGCAACCGCCATCGGCTTTACCCTGGGGCTGGGCATGTTCGCCGCGATCGCCTTCGTGCCGACGTTCCTGCAGATGTCCTCCGGTACTTCAGCCGCGGTTTCCGGCCTGCTCATGCTGCCGATGATGGTCGGACTCATGGGGACGTCCATCTATTCGGGTATACGCATCTCCAAGACCGGCAAGTACAAGATGTTCCCGATCCTCGGAGCCAGCCTCACGATCGTTGCCATGTTGTGGCTCACCACGCTCACCGCGTCAACTCCGATCTGGGTCATCTGCATCCAGCTGTTCATCTTCGGCGCGGGCCTGGGCTTGATCATGCAGGTCATCGTCCTGGTGGTCCAGAATGCGGTTCCGGCCGGGCAAATCGGCACGGCAACGAGCACGAACAACTACTTCCGCGAGGTCGGTGCTTCGTTGGGCGTCGCCGTCTTCGGCTCTATCTTCACGACGCGGCTGGCCGAGTCCCTCACCAAGGCATTCACAGGCGCCGGGGCTTCCGCCGCGCAGGCTGCACAGTCAACCAGCAAGCTTGATCCGCAGACCTTGGCCCAGCTGCCGGTCCAGGTCAAGGACGCCATCGTCAATGCCTACGCCGACTCGCTGGCACCGGTGTTCTGGTACCTGATCCCGTTCATCGCGGCCGCCCTCCTGCTCGCCGTCACCCTCAAGCAGATCCCGCTCTCCGACACCGCGGGAATGGTGGCCCGGGGCGAGGCTGTCGGAGGTGAGGAGGCGGAACGACTTGAAGCCGAACGCCTCGGAGTTTCCTCCGACTCGACCGTTGACACGGTCGCCAAGCCTGAGTCCGACCCGGTGGGGCCAGTGGGGCTGGTGGAGCCGGAGGAGCCGGTGGAGGATAATGACGGCGAGCTCGCCCGGCGCTGAGCCCGGGACATGTCCAGCGTTGCCTCGGACGAGTGGACATGCTCGGCGCTGAGCCCGGGACATGCCCAGCGTTGCCTCGGACGAGTGGACATGCTCGGCGCTGAGCCCGGGACATGCCCGCCGCAGGCTC